>CAXSHQ010000107.1:0-10508 GCA_964236875.1 uncultured Acidobacteriaceae bacterium
TCTCTGTAGTCTGCCTGCAGCGGAACGGACGCATCAGGTGAGGGCGACTACACCTTGAGGAGAACAGCTATAGGGGCACAAAGTTGTTTGGGTGCCAATTCATCGGCGACTGCATCCCCCGCCATTTCGGGTGCCGATCATCGCGGCCTTATCGCCCCAGGTGAGCTTCATTCCTGTCTGCGGACAACTTCCTCAGCTGCTCGCCCGGCACCAAGAGCGGCCCGGCCTGCGCTAAGTCGTGATCAGCACCACCGCAACCAGCGCCAACCCCATCCCGATCCACTGCCGTCGCGTAGGCCGCTCGTGCAACCGCCATGCCGCGAGCAGGATGGTCGAAGCCGGATACAGCGACGCCAGCACCGCCGCCACGTCCAGCCGACCCAGGCGCGTAGCCCACGTGAACAGCAGGTTCCCGCCCGTATCCAGCACAGCCGCTCCCACCGCCCACCCCAGCAGCGACCGACTTACGCGGAACGCCGGCTCATCGGCTCCCCGGCGCAATACGAGCAGGAGCAAACCGCAGGCCAGGAGGCTTCCCACACGCGCAAGGAAGATGGGCTGGAGAACACCCAACCCGTTCGCAAAACGTAGTGCCGTGAAGTAAATCCCGAACCCCAACCCGCCGAGCAGCGCAAGAAGCGTGGTGGCCGGGTCGCTTGCGTCCGCACTCTTCGGATCCACGGACGCAGCCGGGGCGGCAGCGATGATCCAAATGGCTGCGCCCGCAAGGAGGAAGCCCGCTAGGGCAAGCGCATGGGGTGCGCCTTCGAGCCACGCGGACACCAGCGCTGGAATCGCCGCAGCGATCACGCCGCTGAGCGCAGCAGACGCTCCCATCGCGCCCCGCGCGAGCGCAATATAGAACGCGACCAGCGACAGCCCGGCGGCCGCACCCCCGCCGATTGCCCACCACAGCCCCGCGCCCTGCGGCAACGGCGCGTGGCTTACCAGGAAAATCAGCAGCAGGACACCCAGGCTGAGCGCGTGAGCCAGCATCACGAAGCGGACAGCTCCTGCTGCGGTACTCCGAGCCGCCTTTACTCCCATGCCGCCCGAGAAGTCCCCGCCTCCCCAAGCCACAGCGGCCAGCAGAGCTACGGCGGCGTTCCCGCCAAGCACGGGGCGCAGCAGCAACAGCCCGGCCATTAATGCGAGGTCGCGGGACTGGAACTGACGGGCGGCTTGGCAGTTTGTGCCGGCGGGGCGGTCGGCCGGTTCAGGCTTGCATTCGGGTAGTAGCCTTCCTTCGCAACCACGGTCAGGTTAGGCCGCCGCACCCGAACGTCCAAGGTGCGGAACTTCTCACTCAAGGGCGGCAGCCGGCTGTAGTAGCCCGCGAAGTACTGCGCACGTGACTCCTCGGCAATCTTCGCGAAGCTCTTTTCGATGCCCGTCTGCCGGAACTCAGCATCGAGCTGTCCTCCGGTAGTGGTCGTGTAGCGCGGCAGCGCATTGTCGCGCATGGTTAGCGGCAGGTGGATGCGGTCCAGAAAGCCGACCACCGGCAGGGAAGAGTCGCCCACCAACGTCGCATACACGGCGATATTGTTGGTCTGGCAGTACTTGATGACGTCCTTCTCCTTGGCTTTGGAGCCGTACTCCTTGCCATCGGAGATGACATAGACGATCTTGCGCCGGTGCGCCTGGTTAGGACCCGCTTTCGTGCCCGCCTTGGCCACCTGCTCCGCCGCCTCAAGCACGGCGTCGTTCAGCGTGTGGAACTCGCGCTCCGGATACTCTGTGATGCTGCCGGTGCGGTGGTTGGGCGACGTGTTGGGGTCCTGGTACTGATTGTTGATCAGAGTCGTCTGCGACAGCGGCCCGCCGATATTCATCTGCGGCTCGCGGCCCTTGCCCTTGGATTGCTCCAGGACCGCGCCGAGCCGCGCGCTCGTGGCCCCATTGAACCCGATCGCATCCTGCATCTTCACACCGTTGTTGTAGGTGAAGACGGCGATCTCATCGTAAGGCGCAAAGGCGCCCTGCAGCGCGCCCAGTGCATTGTTGATTCGGTTCATCGTGTCGAATGTCACGCTCTGGTCGATCACCAGCGCGACCGACAGCGGGAAAGGGTCCGAAGTAAAGCACCTGACCGCCTGCGGCACGTTGTTTTCCAGGATCTGGATGTCACGCTGCGTGATGCCAGGCACCATCTGTCCGCGCGAGTCCTTCACCAGGAACGGAACTTCCACAAAGTTCACGAAGATGGGAATGCGGTAGGAGCCCTGCCCCTGCACAGGCACCTCGACGCCCTCGCCATTCGGGTTCTGCGCCGCGGCTGTCGCGCTCGCCGTCGGCGTGGGCGCGGAGGGCACCGGCGTTTCGGGCACGGCCGGCTTGGTCGTTGCGGTCGCTGGTGGCGCGTCCGGCAGCGCAGGAGCGGTCGGCACCACGGTATTCAGCTTGGGCAGGGTCTGCGGCTTGGGCGCGTCCGGCACCGCCGGCTGCCCCTGCTGCTGCTGGGAGGCAGGCTGCGCCAGCACCTCACTGGGTGTAGAAACCGCGCCCCAGCCCACCACTATTGCTGCGGCCAAGCCTGCCAGCGTCGTTCCTGTCCTGCGCTCCATCCTGTTTCCTACCTCGTTGCGCGCCGCTGGAACCGGCAAACGCTTCTGATGAGACTACCAGCCGCTACCAGCCACTGCCAGCCACACACACTCTCTGTCCGTCCGGCTGGAGCTCTTCCGGTTGGAGCTCTTCCGGTTGGACGCAGCCCTGGGTGTGTACGTTGCGCTTCGGGCGGCAGCCCCCGCGCCCTTGTGGTCAAAAAGCCGCCTTCGCGCGTCTAACCAGACATGCGCCACCGTCCCTTCTGCGCCGCAGCCACCCTTCTGCTCGCCCTGCCCGCCGTCTCGCTCCGCCTCCACGCCCAGGAAGCCCCGTCCGTGACCACGCCCCCGCCTGCCAGCAAGGCGCCCGCGCAGCAGGAGCAGACCATCGATACCGGCCAGGTTCTCAAGGTCAACGTCAACCTGGTCGACGTCTACTTCTCTGTCCACGATAAGACCGGCTTTGTCACCAACCTCACTAAGGACAGTTGCCAAGTCGCCGAGGACCACAGCCCGCAGACCATCAAGCGACTGACGCAGGAAAAGAACCTGCCGCTCACCATCGGCATACTTCTCGATACCAGCGGCAGCCAGCAGAGCGTGCTCCCGCTGGAGCAGGACTCCGGCGCGCGCTTCCTCAAGGAAGTTCTCCGTCCCAAGGACGAGGCGTTCCTGATCTCCTTCGACGTCAATGTCGACCTGCTCTCCGACTACACCAACAGCGCCAACGAGCTGAAGCGCGCCATCAACAAGGCCACGATCAACGCGGCGTCCTCCAGCGCCGGCGTCCCAGGCATCGGCGGCGGTCCATTCCCGACCGGCAACCCGCGCGGCACGCTGCTCTATGACGCCGTCTACCTGGGCGCGCACGACAAACTGCAATCCCAGACTGGCCGCAAGGTGCTCATCGTGCTCACCGACGGTCAGGACCAGGGTTCGCAGGAAACCATCAAGAGCGCGATCGAGGCCTCCCAGAAGGCCAACGTGATCGTATATCCCATCCTGATCGCCGACCGCGACTTCTACTCCTCGCAGGGCGGCATGTATACCGGCTCCAGCCAGATGGACCAGCTCGCCCGCGAAACCGGCGGCCGCGTCATCAACGTGGGGAACAGCGGCCGCAAGCTCGAAGACGCGCTCGATCAAATCCAGGACGAGCTCCGCACACAATACCTGCTCAGCTACACGCCCACCAAGCGCGAAGCCGACGGCAAGTATCGCCGCATCGATTTGGACTGCGGCAAGGGCGCGAAGGTACAGGCCCGCAAAGGCTATTACGCGATCGGCGGCGAGGACGGGGCCAGCACGATCGAGTAGCGCGAGGCGCTAGGAAGTTGGCTGAGCCGCCGGTACTGTCCGGCGCCGCCGCTGCCCTTCACCCGGCTCGGCTGCAGGCCCACTTTGCGGCAGTCCGCGCACTCCCACGGGTACAGGTCGAGCTTCGGAAACAATCTGTTCTGGAGAAACCCGACCCGCGGCATGCGCCGCAGCGCCTGGCTGCCACAGTGTTTGCACTTCATAGAAGGCTCCGTTCCCGCTCTAGGGGAGCTGGTAAGCAAATCTACCGTTGCCCGAACGCGCTTCTGTATTCCACGAAGGATGCAGGCGTACCTTCACGCCAAACGGACGGGCAGCGGCCTGTACAAGCAGGCACCGCATCCGGCTCTCGCCATCCCGGCACTCCATCGCCAGCGCACCCTGTGGCCGCACCGGTGCGGCTCGACCGCAACATTTCTGCAAATTGCGCGGGCAAATGACACTTTGCGTAGGGAAACGACGCATTACTTAACAACCCGTCCTCTTGACGGCAGAGTAGGACCGCGAAAGCGGATGGAGAACGAGTATGAGTTGGATCAAGAGCTTCCTTTCAGGTGTAGGAAAGATCTTCAAACCGGTCGAGGAAAAGGCCATCAGCGATTTTGAAGCAAAGGTGCAGGCGCTCGGCCCCCAGGGTCTGCAACTGGCTGAAGACGCCATCACCTGGGCAGCTTCGAGCGCTCCCGGCGGGGACAAGGTGGCCCGCGATGCAGCCAAGCAGAAGTTCACCGAAAGCGCCAAGGGCTCCGGCATCGACCTCCGAGGCTGGGCCGGTAACGAGTTCAACGCCCTGATCGAACTCGTGTACATCGGCGTTAAGCCCACAGTCGCGGCTGTGGCAGCCCCAACAACAAACGCCGCCACGCCCCCAGCCATACTCGCAGCCACACCCGCAGCGACACCCGTGAACGCCTGAGTCGGCCCCCCCGCTCCCAGGAGTGACAACCAGCCGTTCCCCTGCTGTGGGAGGCCACTGTGCCTCCCGCAGCAATGCGGTAAGAGAGCTTTCTAGCCGAGAGAACTGAGGACCAGCTCGCCCACTCGCGCGAGCGTTTATCGTCTTATTCGTTTGAAGCCCACACACTGGTACTCATCGTCGCACCGGGAAATGCCACCTTCTTGCCGTCGCGGGAGGGAACTGCCCAGATCAAGCTGGCGCTCTCGCGCAGAAGCTTTACGTGGCCGGCAAGATCCAGACTGAGAAGTGCGAAACCGGTTTCTGTTCTGCACTCGACGAAGAGGGACTTGCCGTCAGTCGCCCAGTTGGCACCGAGCGTTGTTCCGTACCCCGGCACAGCGATGCTCCGGACCTGGGTAGGCTCTGCGCTCAGCTTGAGCAATTGGATGCTGGGATGCTGCGTGTCATGGCTGGCGAACGCGACCTCCGAGCCGTCCGCTGAAAGCCCCCAGTCACCCAAACGGTTCGGCTGCCAACGAGTGCGCCCGAGTTCCTTGCCCATCCCGGTGATCGGGTCGAGCGCGTAGTACACCAAGACTTCGTTTCCAACAGCTTCACGCATTACGCAGCGCCCAGTCGCAGATGCCGAACAGTGAAATTCCTCGATCATTCCACGCGTGGGAACCTGCTCGATCTTGCCACCAGTGGCCGGTATACGGAAGATCCCGGTGGCGTGAGAAGGATGCCCTTCAAACTCAAGAAAGAGGATCCACTGCCCGTCTGGGGAGAGCTGTGCCATGGCCGCGCTGCCAGGCAAGCTTGCGATCAGGGTAGGCGTCGAGCTATCGAGCCGCTGGTAGAAGATCGAGTACTTTCCGAGCGAGTTGTTCTCAAACAGAACGCCCTTCGCATCGGCAGCCCAGGCATGGGGATAATTTTCTTTCGCCCCGTGCGTCAGCCGGACAACATTTGTGAGCTCAGGATCTGGCTGCCGGAGAGTACCTACGAAGACGTCGATTTCTGACCTGTCGAGCAGAGCCGCGAAATGTGCGCCGCTCGACGACGCCGTGAGGCTGGCAATGCGAGCGGCCAAGTCCCTCATGATCTTTGGGGTGCTTAGGAAGCGCCCACTGCCTGGGTCGGTGCGAACCATCATGAGGTTGGCAACACCGGTCGTAGGGCCGGGCGTCACGTTCGCCGCGAAGTAGAAACGTCCGTCCGGGAGCAGGTAGCCGGAGTCAGCGAAAAAGCCCTCCTCCCGGTCCAGCACCTGTCCCGATGCAGAGTCAAGGCATTCATAAGTTTCTTGATCCGGCGGATTTACCGCAGCGTTCGTTCCAGTGCCACCGGTACCACCAAGCTTCCGTTGCGTTACGATCAGCCGATTGCCGCCTGAACTCCACAGAACAAGGCCGAAGCTCTCGCCCGTGTCAGCGCTTCTCAGCCGGCGTGCGTGTTGGCCCTCCGCGTCTCCGATCCAGAGCTCTCGATCGTTGCTGCGGGTGAAAGCTATCAGGCTGCCATCCGGCGACATGGTGGCACGGTTGGCGTCCTGGACCAGCAATCGCAGGTAGGCACCCTGCAAAGGCACAAGCCAGACCTCCTGATGATGCGAGATCTCGTCTCTCCCGCTCATCAGCAAACCGGCGTCCTTCGGAAGCCAGGCAAGACGGTTCACCGTGAAGGAAGGCCGGGTTCCCAGCAAGCGCTCCGCCCCGGACGCGAACCAATGCACGGAGACTCCGAAACGATTTGCGTATGCCAGGCTCGTGCCGCTCGGTGCCACTGCGGCGGCGGTGAGCATGCCCACCTCTTCGTCTGCTGTAATCCGTGCCAAGGCCGTCGTGTGCAGTGCGCCGTCCGGCGCGGTGGCAGCGCTGTTCTTTGCAGACGGGCCTGTTCGCCGCTGAAGACTGTGAAAGACTGCCACGCTCAGGAGGACCAAACCACAGAGTGCCAGCAGGGCAACCCATCGACCGAACAGGGCAGCGCGTGAGCGGCCTGCAAGGGGGTACGACTCGCCCTGCGGCCTGAGCAGCGCTAATCCGCTATCGAGCCCTACCACTTCCGGCTGCTCTTTCAGCGACGTGGGTGGGGCATTTGGGACTGCGACCCCGGGCTGAGAAGACGAAGTTGCCGAGGAAGGTGGGTCAGGCTCTTCCGCTGCCGACTTAACCTCTTCCAAATCGGCGACGAAACGATAGCCCAGACCGATCACCGTCTCAATGCAGTTCGGTCCGCCCGGCGAAAGTTGAAGCTGGCGACGCAGACGGTTGATGGCCGTGTTGATCCCGGTGGCGACATCGATCGTCCCCGTCTCCGCCCACAGGCAAGCTGCAATGTCCTCCCTACCGATCAACTCGCCTGGCCGTTCCATGAACAGGGTAAGCAGACGCATCTGGGAGGCCGACATAGAGATGCGGTGGCCATTCCGGCGCAGTTCACGGCGATGCTGATCGAATTCGAAAGGGCCGAACCGGAAGGTCACTCTCTCGTCAGACGACGCAGCTTGGTGAGAGTTCCCTTTCAACAAAGCTTCCTCATGAGCTTCCATCAAGCCCTATCTATTACATAACAGGCAGTTTGTGTTGTCATGTCGATTTTACCTCGATTTTACTTGGCAGCCACACCTGCCGGTGCAGAGAGCCCCAATGTTGGCATAGACACAAAAACGCGCGGCTCTGCCATACGGTGTCTCACGACACCCAATGGCCCATCGATCCCCTGCTGGTACTCGCTGCGGGGAGAGGGCTGCCACACAGACGATCTTTGCTCCTGCGCGGCTTGATGGAGTCGACAGGGCAAGGAGACCGATTCATCAGAAAGGCTTCGACTGTGACAACAAACATCTCCGAGATCACCGAGATCAGCAACACGACCGACGACACTTTTTACATGTAAGTGTGGGACAACACGCACGAAGGGCGTAACCAGCTTTACGGCGCATCGGACAAATGGGACTACCCCGACAAAGGCAAGTGGCTGACGATCGGCCCCAAGACTCACTTCCGGGCCGACGATTGCGGCATCCCGGACGGAGGCAAAAGCGAGGGACACGAACGCGCCCGCGTCATCTTCAAAAAGCTGGGCGGCGAGAAGACACTCCAAGGTGACCCGGGCCGCGGTCTTCGTATTAATCGTGCGGGGCTGGGAGACGGCAACGACGCCCTTGAGTTCCGGAACCACGCGACAGGCGAAAAGGTGTACTCCTTCAAGATCCCCACCAGCATGCACCAGAGCCTCCTGCTGCTTTTCGGCGGGCCGGGCAAGGGTGTGCAGCTTCAGCAGAAGGACATTGCCGTCTCCGGCGAGGCCAAGGCGGCGCAGGTCGGCGCGGTGATGCAGCAGATCCTCAACATCGCGGAAGACCTGGCAAAAATTGTGGCGGAGTCGCTCTAGCTAACCAGTATCACCGTTGGGCGGCGATGCCGCCCAACGCACCGTAACCGTCACCGCGGCCCGGCTGCGGGGCAGGGGAGGCTTCGCCGCGAAGACGTAGCAGTCGTGGCGAACTCGCTCCAGCTCGACGGGTCACAGCGAACAGTGCCGCCCGGCGGCAGTTCAGGAGTTCCCATGATTTCTTTGATTTGCCGCCTGCCCGACTCTGCCTTCTTCCGACGTCGCTGCTTGCATTCCACGCTCACGCTGCTCCCGACGCGAACAAGCGGGAACTCTTAGAGCACTGCCTTGACTTTTTCTTTCCTCCGGCGTGTGTTTTCGGTAGGCCGCCCCACCGCCTCTGTATCCCCCTGTGCGCGTGCCGGCCAAGCTCTGGGCTTTCGGGCGCGATGGCCTTTCCTGGCCATGCTGCTGGCGCTGCTGGGCGGTGTGCTGCCTGTGGCCGGGCAGACGGCGCACCTGCTGGGTGCGACAACCACGCTGGGCAGCGGCTTCAACCAACCCGGAGGCGTAGCGGTGGACGGCAGCGGCAACGTGTATGTCGCCGATTCCACCAATTATGTGGTCAAAAAGATCCCGTACAGCAACGGCAGCTACGGCACGCCGGTGACCGTGGCCAGCGGCTTCACCGAAGCCTATGGCGTGGCGGTGGACGGCAGCGGTAACGTGTATGTCGCCTCGGTCTTCAGTAACCTCATGAAGATCCCGTACAGCAACGGCAGCTACGGCACCCCGGTGCCGCTGGGCGTCTTCAACCATTCCCATGGCGTGGCGGTGGACGGCAGCGGCAACGTGTACGTCGCCGATTCCGACAACAATGCGGTCAAAAAGATCCCGTACAGCAACGGCAGCTACGGCACGCCGGTGACGCTGGGCAGCTTCAGCTTTCCCGTCGGCGTGGCGGTGGATGGCAGCGGCAACGTGTATGTCGGCGCTACCAACAACAATGCCGTCAAGCGGATCCCGTACAGCAACGGCAGCTACGGCACGCCAGTGACCCTGGGCAGCGGCTTCAACAAGCCCTCTGGCGTGGTGGTGGACGGCAGCGGCAACGTGTATGTCGCCGATACTTCCAACAATGCCGTCAAGAAGATTGAGCTGACGATCGACCTGGGTTCCGCCGCCGTGGGCAGCACCGCCGCGACGCAGACCGTGGCGTTCTCCATCGACACGGCCGGCACGCTGCCAGCGCTTTCGAACCTCGACGTGGTTACGCAGGGCACCAGCGGGCTGGACTTCACGCTCAGCACCGGCTCCACCTGCACCGGCACGGTCACTGCCGGCCAGACCTGCACGGTCAACGTAGCCTTCACGCCCACAACCCCCGGCCTGCGCCTGGGCGCGGTCAACCTCACCAACACCTCCGGCGCGGTCCTCGCCACGGCCTTCCTCACCGGCACCGGCCCCGGCCCGCTGGCTACCTTCACGCCCGGCGTAATCTCGACGGTCGCGGGCACCGGCACACGGTGCTCCTCCCCCGTCCGCGCCTGCGGCGACGGCAGCGCCGCCACGGCCCCCGGGGCCAACCTCTATTACCCCTGGAGCGTGGCGTTGGACGGAGCCGGCAACCTGTACATCGCCGACAACTACGACCATCGCATCCGCAAGGTTACTGCGGCCACCGGCATCCTCTCCACGGCCGTCGGCGGCGGAACTTCCTCCTCCAGCACCGAGGCCTGCGACGATGGCAGCGCTGCAGGCGCCGGTTCCAGCCTCTATTACCCCTCAGGCGTAGCGGTGGACGGCGCCGGCAACCTCTACATCGCCGACACCTTCGACTATCGCATCCGCAAAGTCACCGCGGCCACCGGCATTCTTTCCACGGTCGCAGGCACCGGCATACAGTGCGCCTCCAGCCCCGCCACCTACGGCGACGGCGGCGCCGCTACGGCTGTCGGCGCCAACCTCAACGCTCCCCGAGCCGCAGCGGTGGACATCGCGGCAACCTCTACATCGCCGACAGCTTGGACCATCGCATCCGCAAGATCACTGCGGCCACCGGCATCCTTTCCACGGTCGCCGGCACCGGCACACAGTGCTCCTCCAGCACCGCCACCTGCGGCGACGGCGGCGCCGCCACGGCCATCGGTGCCAACCTCAACACTCCCTCAGGCATCGCCGTGGACGGCGCCGGCAACCTCTACATCGGCGACAGCTTAGACCATCGCATCCGCAAGGTCACTGCGGCCACCGGCCTTCTTTCCACGGTTGCAGGTACCGGCACCTCGTGCTCCACCGCCACCTGCGGCGACGGCAATGCCGCCACGGCTAGCGGTTCCAACATCACGCAGCCCCGGGGCGTAACGGTGGACAGCGCGGGCAACCTCTACATCGTCGACCTGGCC
>CAXSHQ010000107.1:10518-13159 GCA_964236875.1 uncultured Acidobacteriaceae bacterium
CCAACGCATTCGCAAGGTCACCGCGGCCACCGGCATTCTTTCCACGGTGGTCGGCAATGGGAACGATTGCTTCCCCACCACTGACCCCTGCGGTGACGGCAGCGCCGCTACCGATTCCGCCCTATACAATCCGTCCAGCGTGGCGGTGGACGATGCCGGCAACCTCTACATCGCCGACACCTTCGACAATCGCGTCCGCAAAGTCACGGCCAGTGCCGCGCCACTCGCGTTCCCGAACACGGCTATCGGCATGCCGAGCGCCACCCAGACCGTCACGGTCAACAACATCGGCAACACTGCTCTCAGCCTGTCGCCCTATTTCACGCAGTCCAACAGCTCCACCTGCCCGCTGGTCTACAGCAGCTCGTCCGCGCAGACGCTGGCCCCGGGCGCAGCCTGCACGGAGGTCCTCAGCTACACACCCACCATCGCCGGCGCGGTCACCGGCAACCTGATCTTTACGGACAACAGCCTGGACGCAACGTCTGCGACACAGACGATCGTGATGACCGGAACCACGCCCAACGCGGGGCTGACCATGCAGGCGGTTGGCCAGAACGTCCCGCAGGGAACGGCTTCGATCACGCTGGAGTTCACGGTGGGATACGGTGGCCAGGCGAAACCGACCGGCACGCCCACCTTAACGGTCGCGGGAAGCACAACAGGCCTCGGCACAATCGCCTGCAACAGCAAGGCCGGTCACAACAACTGCACCGCCACTTACAACACCTCCACACTTGCGGCTGGCACCTACACCATTACGGCTACGCAGTCCGGTGACGCGAACTACAGCAGCACCTCTGCGACTGCACTCCTAACCGTGACCGGCAGCGGTAGCTCGCACGTGAGCGGCCCCGTCGTGGCCAGTCCGATCACAGTACGCACTCCTGGCGGAAGCTCCACCGTGAGCGCATTGCAGCCGACTGACGACACTGGAGCCAGTACGCCTTTATTGCTTGTCCCTGTCGTACCCGTGCGACTTACAGTCGTCTTCCCGGCCACCGTCCTCGCACAGTCTGCAAACGGCAGCTCCCCCGAAGACACAAGAACATTAGACGGGAGCTCTGGCGAAGGCGGTGCTACAGAAAGCCGCTCAGCGCGGCCACAACTATGAGGAGCAGGATGCTGAACACTTGAAGCGGCTGGGAGGCCTGCATCTGGTTAGCCGAAGTGTCTGAAGAGCAGAGTGTCCCTACACTTTTCACTACACAGGAAGCACGTCTGTTCAGACCACAGATCGCAAGAGTGGCTTATCTATTGGAGCACCGGGAGGGGATCGAACCCTCGAATACTGGTTTTGCAGACCAGCGCGTTAGCCACTTCGCCACCGGTGCCCTTGGGGGGCGTAGACACAGGCTCTATTTACACGGAGCCTGTCTATACCCTAACCCTACACCCTCGCGTCACTGCGGTTGCGCAGTGGTCCGCAGGTAAGGCTTCACGGTCTTGTAGCCCGGGAAGATCTTGTCGGCTTCCTCATTCGACACCGCGCCCGTAATGATCACATCCTCGCCCTGCTTCCAGTTCGCCGGCGTTGCCACCCTGTGCTTCGCGGTCAACTGCATGCTGTCCAGCACGCGTAGCACCTCGTCGAAGTTGCGCCCTGTGGTCATGGGATACGACAGGTGCAGCTTGATGCGCTTGTCCGGCCCGATCACGAATACGGTGCGCACCGGCGCATTGTGCGCCGGGGTGCGGCCTTCGCTGGTATCGCCGGCATCGGCCTGCAGCATGTCGTAAAGCTTGGCGATCTTCAGTTCCGGGTCGCCGATCAGGGGGTAGTTCACTTTGTGTCCGCCCACGTCCTCGATGTCCTGCGCCCACTTGCTGTGGCTGTCCACCGGATCCACGCTCAAGCCGATGACCTTGGCGCCGCGCTTGGCGAACTCGTCTTCCAGCCCGGCTACCGCGCTGAGCTCCGTCGTGCACACGGGTGTGAAGTCCTTGGGGTGCGAGAACAGCACCGCCCAGCCATCGCCGACCCACTCATGGAAGTGAATCGTGCCCTGCGTCGTTTCCGCCGTAAAGTCCGGCGCGATGTCGTTGATCCGAAGAGACATTCCGTGTACCTGCCTTCTTTGTGGTTTCGCTCGCCTGTTTGCTTTGCTCGCCTATTTGCTTTGCTCGCCTGCGGTGAGCCCCGTTGGCTGCTTCTCTCGCGCAAGCAGAAGACCCACCCGGCTTTGGCCTTGGGTGGGTCTCGATGTTCGCTTCGTGACGTGGGCTGTTACCGTCTCGCTTCGCTCATCCGCTCACCCCTGCAAGGCCGCAGCAACAGCAGCGGCAGCAGCACATGGCGAGCGAATTGGAAGGCGAAAGGGTCATCACTTCAATCTGTACCGCTCCACCGGCGCCGCGCGCCGGCTCGGAGCAGTTTCGCTCCGGCGGTGAGCTTGAGCCTAGTCCTCGGCCTCGCCGCATGTCAAACGTGCCGCATCGCTCCGCACTCGTAGATGGCTGGCAGTATGCAGTCGCCGCTACACTGCGGCGATGCCACGCTCCCTCGCATATTCCATCCTCGACGTCTTCGCCGAGCGCCCGCTCGAAGGCAATCAACTCGCCGTCTTTCACGATGGCCGAGGCCTCTCCGACGCCGAGATGCAGGCGACGATGCAGGAGTTCCAGCAGAAGATGATGGCGC
>CAXSHQ010000108.1:0-6603 GCA_964236875.1 uncultured Acidobacteriaceae bacterium
ATGTCGATTGTGCGCAATGCGGTAGCGATCGCGAAGGGTATGGGGATCACGCTGGGGGAGGCGTTCAAGCCGACCGAGGTGGAGAACTATCCGGATGGCAAAGGGCCGCTGCGCGGTGCGGTGTTCCAGGAGCGTTACCGCGGCAAGCACCAGTTGCAGCGCGATGAGAATGGGCTGGAGAAGTGCGTGGCGTGCTTTCTGTGCGCGGCGGCTTGCCCGAGTAACTGCATCTACATCGAAGCCGCGGAGAACACCGAAGAGACGCGCATTTCATCCGCCGAGCGGTATGCGAAGGTTTACAACATCGACTACAACCGGTGCATCTTCTGCGGCTATTGCGTGGAGGCCTGCCCCACCGATGCGATCACACATGGGCATGGCTTTGAGCTGGCGAGCCTGAATGCGACCAACATGGTGATGCGGAAGGAAGACATGCTGGTGCCGGTGTCGAAGGGGCTGCCTAATTCGGCGAGGGAAGAGGCGGAAGTTCTGGCTTGAGGTTGTAAGTTGTACGTTCTACGTTGTACGTGAGGAGCGGTGCGGCGGGCCTGAGCGGTCCGCCGTTGTTGTTTGTGGGGGCGTTGCGGATTGCAGAGGTGGTGCAGTACAAAAGCGTCTTCAGGGCTGGTGGGAAGAAACCAGCGGTTGTGTGTCGGCGCCTAGAACCGCTCCCAGATCGTGTTGCTGCGCGAAGAGTGTCAGATGGTGTGGGCCATCCGCAAGAAACGCTGTGGATGCGAGCGGGATGCGGACGGTTTGCGCGCCGTTGCCCCGTACTTCCGCAATGCGCTGCAAGGAGCGTGCGACGGCGACGTGGGTTAGGGTGTGGCCGCCGTTTTCGCCGCGAAGCACATGGGTCTGGTCGAGGTCGTCGGTGACGGCGGCCCTGATGTCCAGCGGCGTGTTGGCGGTGACGTTTCCGGCGGAGAACTGAACGGTGAGGGCATCGGCGGCAAGCTGAAGGGAAGTGATCCGCAGGTCGATGTGCGGGCGCTTCGCCTGCGCGTGGAGAGCTTCCAGCAGAGCGGTGCGGTTGCCACCGACGAACTGCTGCGTGCCGTCGACAACCATCTGCGGCGTGTAGACGCTGTCGAGGAAAAACTTGCGTCCGTAGCCGTTTTGGCGCTCCGTGAAGAGCGGGGAAGAGAATACGTCCTTCCAGCCCAGGTCATTCCAGTAGGTGACGTGCTCACTGAGCACGATGATGTTGGGGCCTTCCTCCAGATGCGTGCCGCTGATGGCGCGGAGAAGCGCATCAGCGGGTGGGCAATCGGAGCAGCCTTCCGAGGTGAACAGCTCAACGAGGATGGCGCCTCTGGAACGCTCTGGCTGAGGCGCCTGGGCCACGGTGGGGCAGGCCAGGAGCAGCGATGAAGAAACGGCGTGGAGCAGGACACTGCGGAGCACGGGAACCTCAGGCTTATAGACGCTGAGCCTGCCCTATTGGACGTGAGGTGAGGTGAATGGCTTCTGTTTCGCGGAAGTATCTGGCAGCGGACACGCGGGCGTGAGGGATGCACCATCTGTAGTGCTGTGAGAATCTAAAGGATGTGAAACCTGCTGAACATCCGCTCCGGAAAGTACTGAACGAACGTATCGCGATCATTGATGGCGCGATGGGCACGACCATCCGCACGTATGGGATGACGGAAGCAGATATGCGGGGGGAGCGGTTCAAGGATTCGAAGAAGGGCCTGCTGAATAACGGCGACTTGTTCTCGCTGACGCAGCCGGCGATGATCGGCGATATTCACCGGCGGTTTCTGGAGGCGGGCGCGGACATCATCGAAACGAATACGTTTGGGGCGACGAGCATCGCGCTGAGCGAGTTTTTTGTGGACGATCCGCGGGAGCATGGCGGGCGCAAGGATCCGGAGTTTTACCAGGGCATTGTGGATGACAAGATGCTGGGGGACCTTGCTTATGAGATCAATGAGACCTCCGCGCGGCAGTGCCGGGAGTGGGCGGATCGCGTGGGAACGGCGACCGGGCGGCAGCGGTTTGTGGCGGGTTCGATCGGACCGCTGACAGTGTCGCTGTCCAACTCTCCGGACGCGGACGACCCTGGGTTTCGCGTGGTGACGTTCGACCAGGTGCTGAAAGCCTACAAGCAGCAGGTGCGGGCGCTGATCGCGGGCGGAAGCGATGTGCTGATCGTGGAAACGATCTTCGACTCGCTGAACGCGAAGGCGGCGCTGGTGGCGATCCGCGAAGTGTATGACGAGGACGGGCAGGAACTGCCGGTGATGATCTCGGCGGCGGTGGGGCGCGGTGGCGAGACGATGATTTCGGCGCAGACCATCGAGGCGTTCTGGAACGCGGTGCAGCATGTGAAGCCGCTGAGCGTGGGACTGAACTGCTCGCTGGGGCCGGACCTGATGTATCCGTTTCTGGCGGAGCTGAGCGAGAAGGCGGATGTGGCGATCTCGGCGTATCCCAATGCGGGGTTGCCGAATCCGCTGTCGCCCACGGGGTTTGATTTGAAGCCGAAGGACATGGCGCGATTCCTGGATGGTTTTGCGCAGGATGGGCTGATCAATCTTGCAGGGGGGTGCTGCGGGAACACGCCGGAGCACATTGCGGCCATTGCACAGGCGCTGGAGGGGCGGGCTCCGCGGCCGCTGGCGCGAGAGTTGGTGGCGGCGTGAGCGAGACGCAGATCCCCTTCGGGGATGACAACCAGAAAGACAACAGCGAGACGCAGATTCGCTTCGGGATTGACAACCAAGAGAGCCACGGCTCTGCGTTCAAGCCGTCGCGGCTTTCGGGGTCGCAGCCCTTCAAGCAGCAGCCGGGCGTGTTCATCATGCTGGGCGAGCGGACGAATGTGGCGGGGTCGCCGAAGTTCGCGAAGCTGATCAAGGAAGGCAAGTACGAAGAGGCTGTCGCAATCGCGCGGCAGCAGGTGGAGAACGGCGCCAACGTCATCGATATCTGCATGGATGAGGGCATGATCGACGGCGTGGCCGCGATGAAGCGCTTCCTGCAACTGCTGGGGAGCGAGCCGGAAGTCGCGAAGGTGCCGTTCATGGTGGACTCCTCGAAGTGGGAGGTCATCGAGGCGGGGCTGAAGTGCCTGCAGGGCAAGGGGATTGTGAACTCGATCTCGCTGAAGGAAGGCGAGGAGACGTTCAAGCGGAATGCGCGGACGGTGCTGAAATATGGCGCGGCCGTGGTGGTGATGGCGTTCGATGAGCAGGGGCAGGCCGCGACGCTGCCGGAGAAGATCCGCATCTGCGAACGGGCTTACCGGATTCTTGTGGATGAGGTCGGGTTTCCGGCGGAAGACATCATCTTCGACCCGAATGTGCTGACGGTGGCGACAGGCATCGAGGAGCACAACACGTATGGGGTGGACTTCATCGAGGCCACTCGCTGGATCAAAGCAAACCTGCCGCATGCGAAGGTGAGCGGCGGGATTTCGAACATCAGCTTCAGCTTCCGCGGCAACAACAAGGTGCGCGAAGCGATGCACTCGGCGTTTCTGTACCACGCGATTGCGGCGGGCCTGGACATGGGCATCGTGAACGCGGGGATGCTGGAGGTGTATGAGGAGATCGAGCCGGAGCTGAAGGTGCTGGTCGAAGATGTGCTGCTCAATCGGAGAGCAGACGCGACCGAGCGGCTGGTGGAGCATGGCGAGGCGCTGAAGTCGGCGGGTGCGGGCGAGACGGCGAAGGATGCAAAGAAGGCTGAAGAGTGGCGTAGCGGCACGGTGGAAGAGCGGCTCTCGCATTCGCTGGTGCGTGGGATCGATGCGTACATCGAGATTGATACGGAGGAAGCGCGCGCGAAGTTGGGGCGGCCGCTGCTGGTGATCGAAGGGCCGTTGATGGCGGGGATGAGTGTGGTGGGCGACCTGTTCGGCGCAGGCAAGATGTTTCTGCCGCAGGTGGTGAAATCAGCGCGCGTGATGAAGAAGGCCGTGGCGTACCTGACGCCGTTCATGGAAGAAGAGAAAGCCGCGATGGCCGCGGCGGGCGAGGAAGTCAGGACGCAAGGGAAGATCGTGCTGGCGACGGTGAAAGGCGATGTGCACGACATTGGCAAGAACATCGTGGGCGTGGTGCTGGCGTGCAACAACTATGAAGTGATCGACATGGGCGTGATGGTCCCGGCGGAGAAGATCCTGGCACGCGCGAAGGAAGTGCGCGCGGATATTATCGGGCTGAGCGGGCTGATCACGCCCTCACTGGACGAGATGGTGCATGTGGCGCGCGAGATGGAGCGGCAGGGCTTTACGATTCCTTTGCTGGTGGGTGGGGCGACGACCAGCCGGGCGCATACGGCGATCAAGATTGCGCAGCACTATAGCCAGCCGGTGGTGCATGTGCTGGACGCGAGCCGCGCGGTGCCGGTGACCACCAACCTGCTGAGCGAAGGCAGCCGGGAGAGCTTCATTACGCAGCATGCGGCGGAGTATGAAGCGCTGCGGAAGTCGCACTCGGCGCCCAAGCAGCACATTACGCCGATAGAAAAGGCGCGAGCGAGACGGACGCCTATCGAGTGGCGGGCGGAGGACATTGCAAAGCCTTCATTCACGGGTGTGCGGGTGCTGGATCACTTCCCGCTCGAAGAGTTGCGGGAGTTCATCGATTGGACGCCGTTCTTCCATACGTGGGAGCTGCGGGGCATCTACCCGCGCATTCTGGACGATGAGTGGCAAGGCGAGCAGGCCCGGCAGTTGTATGCGGATGCGAATGCTCTGCTGGATCGCATCGTTGCGGAGAAGCTGCTGCGGGCACGGGCGGTGTATGGCCTCTTTCCGGCGAGTGCGGTAGGCGATGATGTGGAGCTCTACGCGGACGACTCGCGTGGCGAGGTGATGGAGCAGTTGCACTTCCTGCGTCAGCAGGCAAACCGCGAGGGCAATGAGCCGTGCCGGTCGTTAGTGGACTTCATCGCTCCGAAGGAGACTGGGCTCGCCGACAGCATGGGCGCGTTTGCGGTGACGAGCGGGCATGGGCTGAAGGAGTTGGCGGATACCTTCCGCGCGCAGCACGACGATTACAACGCGATCATGGCGGAAGCGGTTGCGGACCGGCTGGCTGAGGCGTTTGCCGAGTGTCTGCACCAGCGTGTGCGGCGCGAATGGGGCTTTGGGTGCGAAGAGAAGCTGAGCCGCGAAGAGCTGATCGGGGAGAAGTATCGTGGGATACGGCCGGCGCCGGGGTATCCGGCGTCTCCGGACCATACGGAGAAGGGCACGATCTGGCGGTTTCTGAACGTGCAGGAGAACACGGGCATGGTGCTGACAGAGTCGTTTGCAATGTGGCCCGGGTCGAGCGTGAGCGGTTTGTACTTCGCTCATCCGCAGAGCCGGTACTTTAGCGTGGGAAAAATCGATCGCGATCAGGTGCAGAGTTATCAAGGGCGCAAGCGGATGAACCTGAACGATGTGGAGCGATGGCTGGGGCCGAACCTGGGGTATGACCCGGAGGCTTAGGGCGGTTCTCCTGCAGCTGTGGTTCCACAACCAGCGAATACACAGAGATCTCTTCGACAAAGATCAGGGCAGGCTCTTTGCTTGCTCAGGATGACGCCTTCCCAATAGAGAGCTATACCGGAGGAGAACTGCTCTATAGCTGTTCTCCTCGGGGTGTAGTCGCCCTCACCTGATGCGTCCTTTCCGCTGCGGGAAGACTACAGAGATCCTTCGCTCCGCTCAGGATGACGCCTCTTTTCACGAGAGGATTACAGTTCTTATATGAACGAAGTGCCACCCGAAGAAGTGCAGGTGACACAGGCGAAATGCGGGGATCCTTCGCTTCGCTCAGAATGACACCATCGTTTCTTTGTAAGAGAACTTTTGATTCACCACACCAGGTGATGAAGAAGTTGTCACAGCACGTCGCTATACTTTTCGCATGAAAAGGCTCCGTACTCTGTCGCTGTACGACGCGGGTGCAGGGGTGTCATCGCCGCGGACCGTGCAGACGAAGGAACGTCGCCGCGCATGACACTGCTTCTGCTGCAGATGACGACGGTGCTTCTGACGGCTTTACTGTTTGGCTCGCTGGCGCGCCGGCTGGGGCAGTCGCGTGTGATTGGCGAGATTGTGGGCGGCATCTTTCTGGGACCTTCGGTGCTGGGCAGGCTGTCGCCGCGTGTTTCGGCGGGGCTGTTTCCGCAGAGCTCGCTGGGACCGTTCGACGTGCTGAGCACCGTGGGGCTGATTCTTTTCCTTTTCCTGATTGGGAGCGAGCTGAACTTTGCGCATCTGCGGCGGCAGAAGGGCACGGCCACGCTGGCCAGCGGCATGAGTATTCTGCTGCCGTTCGGGCTGGCAGCGCTGGTGGCGCATCCGCTGCGAGTGAGATTGGCGCCGCATGGCGTGGGTAGCTTGCCGTTTGTGCTGTTCCTGGGTGTGTCGATGAGCATCACGGCGTTTCCGGTGCTGGCGCATCCTGGAAGAGCGGGGGATGCAGGGAACGCCGCTGGGAGCGACGGCGTTGATGTGCGCGGCGGTGGATGACGTGTGCGCGTGGACGCTGCTGGCAGTGGCGCTTACGCTGCTGCCGCATCAGGGCCACACGCTGAGCCTGGCGATACGGTTGGCGGGTCTGGCGGCCTATGTCGGCTTCCTGTTGTATGTCGTTCGAC
>CAXSHQ010000108.1:6613-12891 GCA_964236875.1 uncultured Acidobacteriaceae bacterium
GGGTGGCGAAGCGGTACCGGCACACGGAGCTTTCGTATGAGGCGCTGGCGATCATCGTGGCGCTGATCCTGCTTTCCGCCGCGGCGACAGATGCGTTGGGCGTGCATCCGTTGTTTGGAGCGTTCCTGGCGGGGCTGGGGTTCCCACGGGTTCCGCGATGGCAGGCCAGCGTGCGGAGCCGGCTGGAGCTGCTGGTCTCCGCGCTGCTGCTGCCGTTCTTCTTTGCGCTGACGGGAATGCGGTCGCGCTTCGACTTGCTGCATGGCGCAAGTGTGTGGGGATGGATGCTGTTGATCCTGGTGATCGCGGTGGTGGGGAAGATGGGCGGGGCAACGCTGGTGGCGCGCTGGAGCGGCCAGACGTGGAAGAGTGCATGGGCGCTGGGAGCCCTGCTGAATACACGCGGGCTGGTGGAGTTGATCGTGCTGAACATTGCGTATAACGCGAGGATCTTCTCGCCGGCGCTGTTCACGATGATGGTGGTGATGGCGCTGGTGACGACGATGATCACGACGCCGCTGCTGGATTGGCTGCGTGTGCCGCGCGGGGCGGCGCAGGAGTCTCGCGTGCTGGTGGGGTGAAGTGCCGGTACGGCTGACGATGCCGTTTCCCCTTGTGAACATCCTCGCTGGACCGCAATACAGGGGTCTCTCCACTGCGCTTCGATTCGGTCGAGATGACAACGCTATCGCAGATCGAAAGCTGACCGCTGTGGCAACTCGAGCAACTCGGAAGCTGACCTAAGACTTGGTGAGATCGGCTAGCGTGGCGGCGGTGGCGCGTAGGTAGTCGGCGGGGGAGAGGATTAGCTGGAGGCCGCGCTGGCCGGCGGAGATGGAGATGATGTCCCAGAGCTCGATGGTCTCGTCGGCGAAGGCGCGGAAGGGTTTGCGGGCCGCGAGCACGGTGACGCCGCCGCGGATGTAGCCGGTGAGGGGTTCGACTTCTTTGAGCGCGGCGAGCTCGCACTTGCGGGCACCGGCGGAGGAGGCGAGCTTCTTCAGGTCGAGCTCGGAGTCGCCGGGGATTACGGCGAACAGGTGCTCCTTATCGCTGCTGTGCGTGAGGAGGGTCTTGAAAACCTGCTCGGGTGGAAGGCCGATCTTACGCGCGACGGAGAGGGCTGTTAGATCGTCGGGATCGACTTCATAGGCGCGGAGCTCGTACGGGATGGCGAGGGCGTCGAGTTGGCGGGCGGCGTTGGTTTTCATGAGCGAGTTAGCAAGTCAGCGAGTTAGCGGCGGCGCTTCGGTTTCTGGTTGGGCCAGTATTGGAACTCTTCTGCATAGAGCTCGCCGGGGAGGTCGGCGGCGCGCTGAACGATGCGGGTCTGCGCGTCGTGGATGGCCTGGTTGTAAACGGTGGGAGCGATCTCCTGGAGAAAGAAGTCGAGGAGCAGCCCGGCGGGGAGCTCGCCGATGGGCTCCGGGAGGTTGGCTTCGAAGTACTGCTGGATGGAAGCGATGGCGTCGGCGCGGCGTCGCTTGTTGAGCTCGATGAGGTTCATGGGAGAGGGTTTGGTCGAATTGCGAGTTCTGGGTTTCTGGGCTTCGAGTCATAAAGTCGTGAGCTTCGAAACGAGAGGGAATGAGCTTAGAGCCATGAGCTCATCAGCTCAGAGCGGAGCGGTGGCGAAGCGGCCGTTTTGCATCGTGAGGGTGGTTTGGGCGAGAGGGCGGGCCAGCTCGGCCTGGTGGGTGGTGAGGATGAGGGTGCGGGCTACTCCGGTGGGTGATGGTGTTGCGAGCCAGGTTTGCAGGCGCTCGACCATGCCGCGGGAAGAGGCGGCGTCGAGGTTGGAGAAGGGCTCGTCGAGCAGGAGGAGGCGGGGTTGGGTGAGCAGGACGCGCGCGAGCGAGGCTCGCTGGCGCATGCCCTGAGAGTATTCGCTGACTCGCTGCGGAAGGGCGGGGTCGAGGCCGACATCGCGGAGGGACTGCTCAGGGTTCAGGGATGTGGGTTGGGCGCTTGGAGAGCTTTCGTGCAGGGCGGCGAAGTAGCGGAGATTTTCGAGGCCGGTGAGCTCGTCGTAAAGCATGGAAGCGTGGCTCATATAGGCAAGACTGTGCCGGGCCGCGACGGGTGTTTCGCCGAAGACCCTGATGCTGCCGAGCGTGGGCGTGACGAGACCGGCGATGACCTTGAGGAGCGTGGATTTGCCGGCGCCGTTTTCTCCAAGGAGAACGACGCTGGAGCCTGCCGGGAGCGTGAGCGAGACATCGCGGAGCGCGGCGAACGTGCCGTAAAGGCGCGAGACGTGGGTGAGCTCGACGGCGGGTGTGGCTTGCGAGGACGCGGGCATGTGGGGCTATGCGAGTATAGCGAGGAGCGGGGAGCCACGCGGATTGAGCGTGGGTGGAGGCGTTCCATGCGGGTGTGGCGTTCAAGCGTTGGTACCTGAAGGCGCTGACGAAGTAGGTGGCAGAGTCCGGGATCAGCAGATGACATCAGAGAACGGTTCGGCGAGGATCTGGAAGTCGTCTTCGTAGACGACGTATCCGACACGGGCTGTGCGGTGTGTCTGGACGACTACGCCGTGGCGCTCCAGGATAGTGACAATCTGCCGAACACGCTCGATGTGCTCCGTGGCGGTGTCTTTGAACCAAGCGATGGCCTTCGATTGCTTCCTGTAGAACGGCGGTTTCGACGCGGTAAAGCGAGTGGGCTTTTCCAGATGAGAGTTGAACCAGTCGCGAAAGTCCCACAGGGCTTCAGCTTCCCATTCCTCGACGTCACCATAGTCGCGCAAGTGAGCCGCGGCATGGAAGACGCCGAGGCCCCGACCGGAGTCTCCGTCGCGCTTGTCTATAGCGAACCTGAGGTACATGACGGATTAGTGTACCCGCACCCGAAGGTATGTGTGTTCATGGGTGAGGGCATGTCCTGAGGGCTGAAGCCCAGTATCTCGCCTAGCAAGATGTCCAGGCTGAAGCCCGGACCTATCTCTCAGAAGCAAAGTCAACAGCGACGCGTCAAGAGGCCTATCGCTGGAGCAAGGCAGTTTGCTTGATGGCGGTGGTGTTGCCGGTCGGGGCGGCGCCGGGCTTAGCGGGGGCGTACTTGCTGGCGCACTTGGCCTGGAGCTGCGTGGCGTGGAAGACGCCGTCGTGTCCAAAGGTGCCGATGGCGAGAGCCTGGGCGTCATCCTTGAAGGTGTCGGGCGGTGGCTCGGAGCCGACATAGTCGACGCGGAGGGTCTTGCCGAGCTCAAGGAGCGTGAAGTGAGCGTTGGGGCCGGAGCGCTGGATGGAGCCGGGCTCGACGTTGCCGGCGACGCGGAGGTTCTTGGAGTAAGCCTTGTTGCCCATGCCCTGGAGCTCGGCGATGGTGACGTAGTACTGCTTGGCGTCGCCGGCGGCGGAGACAGCCAGCCAGGCGACGGCAGCGACGAGGAGGGCGCCGGCGATTATGAACTTCACGGGGGATTTGTGTTGCGGAGGCACGGGAGTAGTTTACGCGCTTTGCAGTGGGGTGGGATGTGATCCGCGGACAGAGGGTGATTGCGAGCCCGTTGGTCTGACCTTTGGCGGGAGCACGCCCTCGGGGGCTGAAGCCCGCTTCCTGGGCGATGCTAATTGTCCGGGCTGAAGCCCGGACCTACCGCTTGTCGCACGCCCTCCAAGCGATATAAGCACATGGGTAAGAGGAGCCGAAGTTCAGCTTGCTTAGAGATCGAAGGTGACTTCCAGCGTGCGGCGCTCGTGGCTGCTTTGGAGGGCGAGGTCGAGGAGGCGGATGGCGCGGTAGCCGTCTTCGGTGGGGATGGCGAGCGGGGCAGTGCCAAGGATGGCGTCGCGGACCTGGACGTAGAAGCGGCGGTAGTCCCCGGTAACGGAGGGGTAGGCCTCGGTCTTGAGCTGGACGGGCTCGGTGCGCTCGGTGGCAAGGATGAGTTTGCCCCAGGCGGACTCGGGCTCGGGGAGCCAGGTGGGTGCGGTGGGGTCGTCGAGACGGGGTGGTTTGGCGCCGCCAAGCAGGGCGGCTTCTTGGGGGTCGAGGCCGTACTTTGTGTAGCTGCCGTGGGTGCCGTGGACGCGGAAGCGCGGGGCGGGATCGGCGGCGAGCATGGTGGCGTGGCACTCGTAGAGCAGGTGATGACCGTCAGGACGGTTGTAGTGCAGGACGATCGAGAAGGCGTCGTTGATGTCGGTCTGATCACGGTCGCGGCGGACGGAGGCGGTGATGTGCTGCGGGGCGCCGAAGAGCGCGAGCGGCTGGTCGACGAGGTGCGGGCCGAGGTCGTAGAGGATGCCGCCGCCGGCGGTGCCGACTTCCTTCCAGGTGTTTGGGCGGGGAAGCGGACGGAAGCGGTCGTAGTGGCTGATGACCTGGTTGATGCGGCCGAGTGTGCCCTCAGAGATGAGCTTCGAGACGGTGAGAAAGTCGTTGTCGAAGCGGCGATTGTGGAAGGGCGCGAGGACGCGGTTGTGGGTGCGGGAGAGCTCGACCAGATTGCGCGAGGAGGGAGCGTCGTTGGTGAAGGGTTTGTCGAGTACGACGTGCTTGCCCGCGGCGAGGGCGCGCGAGGCGAGGTCGAAGTGCGTGTCGTTGGGCGTGCCGATGACGATGAGATCGAGGCTTGGGTCGGCGAAGAGTTCTTCCGGCGTGGGCACGACTTTCGCAGCAGGAAAATCGCGCAAAGCCTGCTCGCGGCGGCTGTTGGTGACGATGGCGGCGAGCTCCAGGCCGGGAATGGCGGACACGAAGGGAGCGTGGAAGATGCGGCCGGCTAGGCCATAGCCGATGACGGCGGTGCGGATGGTGCTCATGAGCTACGAGGATACGCTGGCGGCGCGGACTTCCTAGGTGGTAAGCGGGTCGATCTCAGAGGCGGTTCTTCGCGGTCTGCTGGAAGTATGGCCGGGCGCTCAGCTTGAGGAAAATAATTGGTGCAGCCATGAGCAGGACGCCGAGGCCGAAGGCCAGACAGAGGCCTGCTCCGGAAACGAGGCCTGTTGCGTGGGAATGCAGGAGCGTCCATGAGCCCAGCGGAAGGAACAGCAGCACCGCGGTGAACAGGCCGGGGGAAAAGCGGCCTCGCGTGGTGGCGAACGGCAGGATGTGGAAAAAGACTGCGTTGACCAGCATGAGCGCAGGGAGAGCAAGAGCCGCGACCGGCCAGCGTGGAGCGATCTCGGCGCACACAATCCCGAGAACAATCACGATGGCGTTGGTGACGTAGAAGGTGCTCCACTCGACAGGAAGGTGCAGCACAGCACGCGCCCAGCCCCTCCAGTCGAAGGTGAACTCTTCCAGTACGTGCAGCGCGTACGCCAGGGTGCAGAGCCAGCAAATGTCAGCCAAGGCCATGAGCAATCTCGAAGGGAAGCGACAGGAGCCCGACAGTCGTTTCAGTCAGTGGCAGAGAGCAAAACTGCGAGCAAACTTTTGCATACCTGGAGTAGAGCAGCGCATCTGAAACAGGACCGGTAGTTTTGCCGAGTATACGTGGCTTGTCCCATCAGGCAAGCGGGCTTCGAAGCCGGCGATTTACGATGAGAGATATGTTGAAAAACAAGACGCGCATGTTCCTGAATGGGACGGCGCTGCTATTGGCGGGCTGTGTCAGCGTGGCGGGGATTGCGGCTGGGGCGCAGTCGGCGGGATCGCAAACGGGAAGCAGCAACGCGAATGGCGGGAGTGGAACGCCGACAGCGGGAACGAGCTCGGCGGCAGACCTGGGCGCGGTGAACCGCGTGCAACAGCAGTTGCAGCAGCCGGGACCGAATGTGACTCCGCAGCAGAGCGGAGCGAATGACCAGAACTTTCGCGGCAGCCTGGTACGCGACAAAGCGACCGCTGAGGTGCTGCAGCTATCGCTGGATGAGGCGATACGGCGCGGGCTGCGCGACAACCTGGGGCTGATTCTGCAGAGCTCGCAGGAGAAGAGCGCGAATGGGCAGCGGCTGCAACAGTTGCAGCAATTGCTGCCGACGATTACGGGTACGGCGAGCATCACGGTAGAGCAGGTGAACCTGGCGGCGTATGGGCTGAAGTTTCCAGGGATCAAGCCGATCGTGGGGCCGTTCCAGGTGGTGGATTTCCGGGCGACCCTGACGCAGAGCCTCTTCAACCTGCAGGCCTTTGAGAACTACCTCGCGTCGAAGCACAACTTCGAAGCGGCCAAACTCGATGCTGAAGACGCGCGCGAGCTGGTGGTGCTGACGGTTGGGAATCAATACCTGATGTGCATCGCGGACAAGGCGCGGATCGATGCGGTGAATGCGAACCTGCAGACGGCGAAGCTTTCGCTGGATCAGGCGAATGCGCAGCACGAT
>CAXSHQ010000109.1:0-10335 GCA_964236875.1 uncultured Acidobacteriaceae bacterium
TACTCCGCACGCTCCGGCACCTGGATGCCGGCCAGGTTCTCCACCGCCAGCGCATACGCCCAGTTGTTGGTCAGCGAGCAGAAGTAATCCAGCCGGTCGGTGTACGGCATTGACCCCAGATACGTTTCGTTCTCGGCGATCTTCTCGTGGTTGCGGTGCAGATAGCCGAAGATCGGCTTCAGCTTCACCACGGTCTCGCCATCCAGCGCCACATCCATCCGAAACACGCCGTGTGTCGACGGATGCTGCGGGCCCATGGAGATCTCCATCAGCCGCGAGTCGTGTTCGCCTGAAGGTGCTATGCCCGCTTCCAGTGGGAGCTCTGTCGTCATACCGTATCCCCTTGGTCGGCGCGGTAATGTTCCTGTGTCCTGCGCAGCACCTCGTCGTGGGGCGTCGGCTCATATTCGTAGTCGTCGGGCTCAACGTAATCGCGCCGCATCGGAAAATCGGCAAAGCCTTCCCACATGAGCAGCCGCCGCAGGTCAGGGTGCCCGTAGAACCGCACACCATACAAATCGAATACCTCGCGCTCCTGAAAGTCCGCGCTGCGCCACACCGGCGTCAGGGAGGGCAGGGCAACGCGCTCTTCGCGGTCTTCTGTGCGCAGCCGCAGGATCGCCGGGCCGATCCTCAGTTCTGTCGAGTACAGGTGATACACCACTTCCAGATAGCCGCCCGTTTGCGAGGTGCGCGTTTCGTCGACATCCTTCTCCACGCCCTCCACCAGCTTCTTGACCTTCACCTTTTCCACCACATCGCGCAGCGGCCAATCGATGCCCGTCACATTCGAGCAGAAGTCATACCGCAGATGCGGTGCATCGCGCAGGTACAGTGCCGCCGCCACCGCACACGCCGGCGCGAGCAGCAGGGAATGCTGCGCCGAAGGGCTCGGGTTGGAGACCACCTCCACCACGCACCCCGGGACATTTGCTTCCAGTTCGGTTCTAAGCTGTTCCGCCGTCATGCTTGCCTGTCGTGCTTGTCTGTGGCTGCGAGATTTGCACCAGAGGCGGATGCCACACAGCCGGGTTCATCGAAGGTTCCAGGTCGTGCGCGCCGAACTCTGGAATGGGGAACTCGCTCGGTTCGTCCGCATGCAGGTGTCTGGGCCGTGCCTCTCCCGTCAGCGGCTGTGCGGCAATCTTCTTCTGCAGCAGCATGAAGCCTTCCAGCAGCGCTTCCGGCCTCGGCGGGCAGCCGGGGATGTACACGTCCACGGGGATATAGCGGTCGATGCCCTTGAGCACGTTGTAGCCCTGCTTGAACGGCCCGCCCGAAATTGCGCACGCGCCCATGGAGATCACATACTTCGGTTCCGGCATCTGGTTGTAGAGCCGCACCACCTGCGGCGCCATCTTCTTGGTAATCGTGCCCGCTACGATCATCAGGTCGGCCTGCCGCGGTGAAGGCCGGAACACCTCGGCCCCAAACCGCGCCAGGTCATAGCGCGCCATGGTCGTCGCGATCATCTCGATGGCGCAGCACGCCAGGCCGAAGTTCAGCGGCCACAGCGAGTTCTTCCGGCCCCAGTTGTAGAGCTCCTGCAGGGTCGTGGTGAAAATGCCCTGCTTCGCCAGCTCGGATTTCAACGCATCATCCATCGGCCCTCTTCGTCTCCATGCCACTCGGGTAACTTTGCGCGTGCCTTTCCGCGCAGGTGCTATGTCCAGTCCAGCACCTTCTTCTGGTACGCCCACGCCAGCCCCTCGATCAGGAGCAGCAGGAATACCAGCATGGCCACGCACTCGCCCAGACCGAGGTGTGTAAACGCCGTCGCGAAGGGCAGCAGGAACACCGCTTCCACATCGAACACCAGAAAGATCACGGCATACAGGTAATAGCCGGGGTGGAACTGCATCCACGCATCGCCCGTGGTCTCCAGTCCGCACTCATACGCGGCGTTCTTCGATTTTCCCGGCTTCTGCGGAGAAAACTTCTTCGCCCAGAGCCAGGCCAGCGCCAGCGGAGCCGCGGCAAACCCAACCGCTCCCAGCAGCAGGACCACGATCGGCAGATACGAATTATTCTCCACGGACACCGAAATCACGGTACCAGATTCGCCGGTCCTCCGTTTCTTCCATGTGTTCCGTGAGTTGTTCCCCTCAAACCGCTGGTCTTCATAAGTGCCCTGTCATAAACACTCTGGAAGAAAAGGTTCCGACGGGCTGCCGATGGAAGCGCGGTACGGCTCTCCGCGTTGGGGTTGAAACGCTTTCCGCCGAGCCGTCACAATCAGACTGATTCGCTGTCTTGCGGGGTCGTGCACGGGCTTCCATGGACCGCTTTTGCTGGGGCCTGCGTGCTATACTCCGTCCGCTACCCGGACAACGCGTTTTCCGTCGCTGCCGGGATCCCAGTTGAATCCATTCAGGAGTTCGCTCGATGCCGTTTCAGGTGGGACAGCGTGTAGGTGATTACGAAGTCGTCCAGTTGCTGGGGGCGGGCGGCATGGGCCATGTCTACCGGGTGCGCAACATCATCTCCAACCGCACCGAGGCCATGAAGGTGCTGCTGCCGGACCTCACCGCAGAGCCCGATCTCGCCACGCGTTTCATCTCGGAGATCCGCACGCTCGCGAGCTTCGACCACCCCAACATCGCGCAGCTGCACACGGCTCTCCTAGCCGAAAACCAGCTCATCATGATGATGGAATACGTGGAAGGCTACACCCTGGAGCAGATGGCCGGGCAGAGGACCCAGCCGATCAACGAGGTCGCCGGGTATGTGATGCAGGCGCTTTCGGCGTTGGCTTACGCGCATGAGCGCGGCGTGGTGCATCGCGACATCAAGCCCGCCAACCTGATGGTGACCAGCCACGGCATCGTGAAGCTGATGGATTTCGGAATTGCGAAGTCCAACACGGAGAACATCAACCACACGCGCCCCGGCACCACCATCGGCTCGCTGTACTACATGTCGCCCGAGCAGGTGCGCGGCAGCGCGGTGGATGCGCGCTCCGATCTCTACTCCATGGGCGTGGTGCTGTATGAAATGCTCGCCGGACGCCGGCCGTTCGAGGCGGACAGCACGTTCGGCATTCTGAACGCGCAGTTGAACACCCCGCCGCAGCCGCCCATGGAAGTAAACCCTTCCGTGCCGCCGCAGATGAACGACATTATCCTCCGGGCGCTGGCCAAGGATCCCGCACAGCGGTTCCAGAATGCGGAGGAGTTCCGCACAGCGCTGCGCTCCTTTATGAGCGCACCCAGCCCGCAGGAGGCCGCTCCTCCGGCCCAGGCGTACCAGGCACCACCGGCGCCCCTCCCGAGTCCGCAGTCTGCTCCCCAGCCCGCTCCGCAGGCGTACGCAGCGTCTCAAGCTGCTCCGCAGGCCGGCCCACAGCAGCCCGCTCCGGCATACGGTGGTCAGCCGGCGACTCCGCAGTGGCAGGGAGTGGCTCCGGCGCAAATGCCCCCGCCTGCCAGGCGCTCGGGCAACAAGCCGCTTTGGATTGCTACCGGCGCCATCGCCGCCGTGCTGGCGCTGGTCATGGTGGGCTTCGCCATTCCTCCCCTGCTCAAGAAGACGCACGCAGCCACCAACCCCAATGCGGCCTCGACGCCCTCGACCGCAGCCCCGAGCGCGGTGGTCACCGCCGCAACGGAGCCGATCCCCACCACGCAGACCCCTGGTCCGGAGGCGCTGCCTACACCGAACCCCGGCATAGGCATCCCTCCGTCCGCACGCAACGACCGCTCGCCGCAGGCGCCGATCGAGCGTCCGGGCGACAACTCCCGACGCGCTTCCGGCGGGCAGATGCCGCCCAGCGGCATCGCCGACCATGCCGTCGCTCCGGGCAATCAGGGGGGCTATTCCGCGCCTGCGGCGGCGGCGGCTCCAGCTTCCAGCGCGGAGTTGGAGCAGGCCGAAGAGCGCATGTCGCAGATCGGCGCGCGGGCCAACGCCGCCAAGCGTGGTGTCGGGCAGATCCGCAGCCAGCAAGAGGCGCAGGGGCTGGGCATGCGCGGCGACATCGAGACTGCGGAGAGCCAGTTGGAGTCCTATCTCGGCAACGCGCAGAACGCGCTCGCCCGCGGTGATGGCGCAGCGGCTACGCGAGCCCTGGACAAAGCCGACATGCAACTAACGAAGCTGGAGAAGTTCCTCGGAAGATAGCGGCGGTGCCTCACCGTCGACGGTACTTAATTCATACAATCGTGCAGGAGCACTGTAATGCGTAAACTTCTTACCCTCGCCGCCGGATCGCTGCTGACGATCACAACTGCAATCGGGCAAGCGCCGGCGAAACGCCGGGTCGCCGTTCTCGACTTCAACTACGGCACGGTGAAAACCAGCGTGCAGGCGCTCTTCGGGACCGACCAGGACATTGGCAAAGGGATTACCGATCTGCTGATTGACAAGCTGGTGAACGACGGCACGTACCGCGTGATCGAACGCCAGGCGATGAGCAAGATCGTGGCCGAGCAAAACTTTTCGAACTCCAACCGGGCCGATCCGAGCTCGGCGGCGCAGATCGGAAAGCTGCTGGGCGTGGACACCATCATCATCGGTGACATCACGCAGTTTGGCCGCGACGATCACAACACCAATCTGGGCGGCGCCGGAGGCACGCTCGGCAAATACGGCATTGGCGGCCTGGGCCTGCACAAGGGCCAAGCCACCGTAGCGGTCACAGCGCGTCTGGTGGATGTGAATACCGGGGAGATCCTGGCCTCCATCACCGGAACGGGGAGTTCGAAACGCAGCGGGACCAACCTGCTGGGCGGCGGCTCCAACGGGTGGACCGGCGGCGGCGGTCATGTAGACATGGGAAGCGCGAACTTCGGGCAAACCATTATTGGCGAAGCGGTGCACTCGGCGGTGAACCAGGTAGGCGCGGGGCTGGACGCCAAGGCCGCTGGACTACCGGTGAATGTCGCCCCGAAGACGGCTGTCGATGGGCTTATCGCGGACGTTTCCGGCAACCAGCTTGTGCTGAATGTGGGTGCCTCCAACGGTGTGCAGGTGGGTGACACGCTGAACGTCTCGCATGTGGGCCGGGTGATCCGCGATCCTTCTTCGGGTAAAGTGCTGCGGTCGATGGATTCGCAGATTGGCACGGTCACGATCACCAGCGTGGATTCAGGGTCAGCGGTGGGGAACTTCAGCGGAACCGGCGCGAAAGTGGGAGACAAGGTTAAATCCAAGTAAGAAAGAAGCGAAAGCAAGGGGGCCGGACCGTGAGGTCCGGCCCTGCTTGCTAGTCCGGCTCAACCGAAGTCAAGGAATACGTTTATCCAGTCGATACACTGGACAAGTCATGATCCTCATCAACGACGAGCATGTCGAGCTCTCTACGTCCACCGGACCGATGCGCACGCACATCGCTCGGCCGGCGGCTCCGGGGCGATACCCCGGTATCGTCTTCTTTTCGGAAATCTTTCAGATCACCGCGCCCATACGGCGCACGATGGCGCAGCTTGCCGGCCATGGCTACATCGTGGCCGCGCCGGAGGTGTACCACGAGTACGAGCCGGCGGGCACGGTGCTCGCGTACGACCAGGCGGGTTCCGATCGCGGCAATGAGCTGAAATATGCCAAGACGGTGCAGGCGTATGACGACGACACCCGGGCCGTGCTGGCGCACCTCGCTGCCCGCGAGGACTGCACGGGCAGGCTGGGCGCCATGGGTATCTGCTTGGGCGGTGGGCTGGCCTTCCGCGCGGCGCTGAACCCGGAGGTGCGCGGCACGGTATGCTTCTACGCCACCGACATCCACAAGCACTCACTCGGGCTGGGCAAAAACGACGATTCGCTCCTACGCGCGGCGGACATCAAGGGCGAGCTGCTGATGGCGTGGGGACGGCAGGACCCGCACATCCCGACGGAGGGCCGGATGACGGTACTGGCCCGCCTGAACGAGGTCGGCACGAAGCTGAACTGGCATGAGGTCAACGGCGCGCACGCGTTTCTGCGCGACGAGGGCCTGCGCTACGATCCGGAGCTGGCGCGCAGCATGTTCGGTCTGGCGATGGACCTGTTTCATCGCACGTTAGCCGTGGGATGAGGAAGTTCTACGTTGCACGTTCAACGTGCAAGGCTGCCAAGCTCCACACTCACAACGTAGATCTATTCCAGGTAGGCTTTGAGCCAAGGGTCATCGCTGTTCGTCAGCTCGCGAGTGGTGCCGTCGAAGACGACACCGCCCTCGTTGAGTACGAGAAAGCGGGTGCTCTGGTCCAGCTCGCCCGTGGGCATGGGCTCCATGTGGCCGGTGTCCTGGTTGAAGCGGTGGGTGGCCAGGGTGAAGGCGTCCTGCAGGCGGTGGGTGATGAGCAGCGATGTGGTTTGCGAGACGTCGCGTTGCTTGACCACGAGCTCGATGATGGTGGTCGAAGTGATGGGATCGAGGCCGCCAGTGGGGGAGTCGTAGAGGATCAGGTCTGGCTTGGAAATGATCGCGCGGGCAATGCTGACGCGGCGGCGCATGCCTCCGGAGAGCTCGGAAGGGAACTTGGCGATTGCGCGCTCGAGTTCGACAAAGCGCAAGGCCTCAACAACCCGGTCATGCGCTTCCTTATCCGCCACACGCTCTTCGTGCAGACGGTAGGAGACGTTGTCTTCGACGTTGAGGGAGTCGAAAAGCGCGCTCTCCTGGAAGACCATGCCGACATGGGCGCGCATGGCGAAGAGCTCGGTTTCGGACATCTCCGAGAGGTCGCGGCCGAAGACACAGACCTGGCCTTCGTCGGGGGAAAGCAGGCCGTTGGCAAGCTTCATCAGCGTGCTTTTGCCGCAGCCTGCGGGGCCGAGAATGATACGGGTTTCGCCGCGCTCCACGCGAAAGGAGATGTCGCGCAGAACCTCCTTGCCTTCAAACGCGATGGACACTCTGTTGAAGGCGACCACGGCCGCGCCTTCGGGCAGTTGGAGCTTGTCGGATTCTGGTGTCGCCACGGTTTCGGCCATCGTTAGCGTCCGAAGATGCCGATCATGACCTTGGTGACGAGGAAGTCCACCAGGATGATGAGGACGTTGGCGACCACGACGGCCTGCGTCGTCGCGCGGCCAACCCCGCGCGTGCCGCCGGTTGTGGTCATGCCGTAATAGCAGCCGATGGTGGCGATGATGAAGCCGGAGAAGAGCGGCTTGATGAGGCCTTCCAAGACATCGCCGCCGATGAGGGCCATGTAGGCGGTGTGGAAGAACTCCGAGCCATTGAGCTTGAGCAGTGCCACCGAAACCAGCGCGCCGCCGGCGGTGCCGCAGGCGTCGGAGATGATGGTGAGGAAGAACAGCATGAACACCGTCGCGACGATGCGCGGCGTGACCAGCTTGCGGATGGGGTCGGTACCGAGCGCGCGCATGGCGTCGATCTGCTCCGAGACCTTCATGGAACCCAGCTCGCTGGCCATGCCGGAGGCGTTGCGTCCGGCGACCATGAGGCCGGTGAGCACGGGCCCGAGCTCCTTGATCATGGAAAGCGCAACCAGGCGGCCGGTCATGCCGATGGCGCCGAACTGCTTGAGCGAGGCCGCGGACTGGATGGTCAGCACGCAGCCAGTGAAGAAGCCGGTGAGGATGACGATGGGCAAAGAGCCCACGCCGATGGAATCCATCTGGGTGAAGATGTCGGACCAGTAGCGCGGCCCGGAGAAGATGTTGGCGATGGCGCGGCCCGACAGGAGGGAGTACTCCTGTACGGCAGCGACGTTGCGTTTGAGAAAAGCCTCTGGAGAGACGAGTTTCATCGTTCAGGTTAGCGTCAGGCTATCAGATGACCGATGCTGGTTTTGCGGTGCAGAGTATACGAAGGCTCCATGCAGAGGAAGTGAGAAAATAGAAGCATGGCCGAGACCATGAGCGCCGCGGTGCTGCACGGCAGGGAAGACCTCCGCGTCGAGACCGTTCCGCAGCCCCATGCCGGGCCAGGAGAACTGGTGCTCCGCGTGGATGCGGCGCTGACCTGCGGAACCGACCTGAAGGTGTTTCGGCGGGGATATCACGCGAAGATGCTGACGGCTGGACGGCTGTTCGGCCACGAGCTGGCGGGCACCGTGGTGGAGGCCGGCGAGGGCTCCGGGTTCCGAGTGGGCGAACGGGTGGTGCCTCTGAACTCCGCGCCTTGCGACGATTGCTTCTTCTGCCGGGCAGGCCAGCAGAACCTGTGCGAGGACCTGCTGTTCAACAATGGGGCGTACGCGGAGTTCATTCACGTTCCGGCGCGTATTGTGGCGAAGAACACGCTGCGAATCCCGGAGGGCATGCCCGCCGAGCATGCCGCACTGACCGAGCCGCTGGCTTGCGTGGTGCGGGGCCTGGAAGAAAGCCAGGTGCGCGCGGGGCAGACGGCGATCGTGCTGGGAGCAGGGCCGATTGGGCTGCTGTTCATTCATGCGCTGGCGCTGGAAAGCGTCGAGGTGATCGCGGTAGTCAAGCGCTCGGACCAGGTGGGGACGGCCCGGCGCTTTGGAGCGGCGCAGGTGCTGCGGGTCGGCGAGGTCGAAGACGCAGTGGCTGCGGCACGGGCGCTCACCCCGGAGGGGCGCGGCGCCGATGTGGTGTTTGAAGCCGTGGCGACACCCGAAGCGTGGCAATGGGCGGTAAGCATGGCGCGCAAGGGCGGCCTGGTGAACCTGTTTGGCGGGCCGCCCGCCGGCACCAGCGTGCAGCTCGATACGAACCTGATCCACTACTCCGATCTGACGCTGAAGGCCAGCTTCCATCACACGCCGTCGACGGTGCGGCGGGCTTTCGAGATGCTGCGCTCGGGGCACTTCCAGTGCGGGGACTTCCTGACCGGCAAGGCTTCGCTCCAGGAAATCCCGCAGGTGTTCGAGCGCATGCTGGTGCGGCCCGCAGACGGCGTTGCACCGGAGATAAAGACAGCGGTATACCCGCATCGGGCCTCTGCTGCGGAGCGTGAGGCAGCGGAGTTGGCGGGGGTTGCGCGATGAGCGGTGCTGTTGCCGAAGTCGAACTGCTGGACGATGCGCTAGCAGGCGCGCCGGCGGAGTATCTGACGCCCCCGACCCGGCCCACGCTCGAGGAGGCGCGGGCGTGGTGCAAGCATCTGGCGACAACACATTACGAGAACTTCCATGTGGCGACGTTCTTCCTGCCTGCGCGGCTGAAGCCGCACTTTCATGCGGTGTATGCGTTCTGCCGGACTTCGGATGACCTGGGCGATGAGGTGGCCGACACCGCAACGGCCACGCGGCTGCTGAACGCGTGGCGCGCCATGTTGCACCAGAGCTTTGCGGAACCGGAGGCATCTCGGCATCCGGTGTATGTGGCGCTGCAGCCGACAGTTGCCGCGTGCAAGTTGCCGCAGGAGCCGTTCGACGACCTGATCACGGCGTTTGAGTGGGACCAGACGCATACGCATCACGAGGACCTCGCGAGCCTGGAGCACTACTCGCGCTACTCGGCGAACCCGGTGGGCAGATTGGTGCTGCTGGTGAGCGGCTACTCTTCGGACGAGCTGTTTGCCCTGTCGGATGAGATCTGCACAGGCTTGCAGGTAGCGAACTTCTATCAGGACATCGTGACGGATTGGGTGGACCGCGGGCGGCGTTATGTACCAGCGGATGCGATGGCGCGCTTCGGCGTGACAGATGTGCAGATCGCGGAACGGCGGTTCGACGCAAACTTTCGGGCGATGATGCAGTTCCTCGTGCAGGATGCCCGTGCGCGGCTCCTTCGCGGCTCGCGGATCACAGCGCTGGTCGATGCGGACCTGGCGTCCACGCTGTCATTGTTCGTGAAGGGCGGCGTGGCAATCCTGGATGCCATCGAGGCGCAGGATTACAACACCCTGCGATCCCGGCCCGTCGTGACCAAGGCTGCCAAGCTGCGGCTGCTGGGCGGAGCGCTGCTGGGCAAGGCGGGTGCCGCGCTGCGTCCGATGCGCCGGACGGAAGAGCGCCGGGCGTGAGTGTGGCGAGGCCAGCGGAGCGATCTCCTGAACTTGCCGCGGCGTATGCGCATTGCCGGGCGGTGGCGAAGGAGCAGGCCAAGAATTTCTACTATGCCTTCCGTGTGCTGCCGCAGCATAAATCCGATGGCATGTGCGCGGTGTACGCGTTCATGCGCAAGGCCGACGACCTGGCCGACGACGAGAGCCTGACAGTGGAGCAGCGGCGAGCGGCCATGGCCGAGTGGACCGCAGCGCTGCATGCTTCACGCACCGAGCCGACCGGCGATCCTGTGTTTCTTGCGCTGCACGACACCCAGCAGCGCTTCGGCATTTCTGATGAGCTGCTGGATCAACTTGTCCAGGGGACGACCATGGACCTCCAGGAGGTTCTGCCCGGCGTAGCGGAGGTCGCCAGCACCACCCTCTCAGACAAGGGGCAGGTTACCGAGTCGTTCCAGGTGTACGAGACCTTC
>CAXSHQ010000109.1:10345-11334 GCA_964236875.1 uncultured Acidobacteriaceae bacterium
GAGTGCGCGCTGCCGCCAGCGTTCGCGCGAGACCTGATCGCCGGATTCGCGCTCGACGCCGCCGACTGGCGGCCGCTGAGCGAGGCGGACCTGTATCGCTACTGCTATCTGGTCGCGTCGGTGGTGGGGCTTGTCTGCATCCGAGTTTTCGGCTACACGGACCCAGCGGCCGAAAAGTTGGCAGAGCATACCGGCGTCGCCTTCCAACTTACAAATATTCTCCGCGACATTTCAGAAGATGCGGCGCGGTCTCGAATCTACCTGCCGCTCGACGATATGGAGTCCGCGGGAGCGAATGTCGAGCAGGTGAGCCTTGCCGCGAAGGGCACCTTCGTTTCTGCTGAAACGCTTGCGTTACTGCAACTGGAGATTATGCGAGCGGAGGAGTACTACAAAGCCTCGGATCGTTTGATTCCTCTGCTGGACGCGGATTCGCGCCCAGCCATGCGTGTGCTTGCCAATATTTACCACGGTCTGCTGCGGCGCGTCGCGGCCAATCCGTCAGCCGTGTTTCACGAGCGAGTCTCTGTTCCGACGCCGGTCAAGTTGGCGATCCTGGGCCGCGGGCTGGTGCAATCGCTGTTCACGAGAGGGAAGTAGCGAGTGGCTGCTGAAGCAAGCGATGTCCTGATCGTAGGCGCCGGGCTCGCCGGGCTGTCCGCCGCGGTTGCGCTTTCGGGCGCGGGTGCAAAGGTTACGCTGCTGGAGCGCAAGCCGTATGTCGGCGGACGCGCTTACTCGTATCCGCACCCAGCGCTTGGGGAGGTCATCGATTCGCAGCACGTACTGCTTGGGTGCTGCACCAATCTCGTCCACCTATGCAGGCTGGCAGGGTGCGATCGGCACATCCGCTGGTACGACGAAATCCCTTTCCTGGAGCCTGCGACGGCAGAGCGTGGGCCGCGCATCAGCATCATCGGACCCGCGCCGGGGCTGCCTGCGCCGATGCACAACGCGCTGAGTTTTCTGCGTGCCCCCATGCTGTCGCT
>CAXSHQ010000109.1:11344-12770 GCA_964236875.1 uncultured Acidobacteriaceae bacterium
GAGACAAGCTGCGCATTGGTTGGGGGCTGCGCGACTTCCTCGGCGGCTACGGGCACGCGAGCGACGACGAGCCGTTCTCCGCCTGGCTGGCGCGCACGGGGCAGACCGAGCGCAGCATCCGCCACCTGTGGGAGCCGGTGATCGTGGCCACGCTGAACGACTCCATGGAGCGGTGCTCGACGCGCTATGCCGCGCAGGTGCTGTATGAGTCGCTGCTGAAGACACGCGGAGGTGGGCGCATGGGCATCCCCACGCAGCCGCTCTCCGAGTTTTATGTTGCCGTGGAGAAGCTGGCCCAGCAGCAGGGAACGAGTGTGCACCTGCGGGTGAGTGTGGAACGGATCGCGCGCGACGGCAGCGCATGGGTGGCGAAGACAAGCGATGGGCAGGAGTTCCGGTCTGCGAAGCTGCTGCTCGCGCTGCCATTTGAGCAAGCAGCAAAGCTGCTGGGGACGCTGCCGGAAGAAGATGCCGCGCGTGAGGCGGTGCTGCCGCTGACAGAGCGCTTTCAATATGCTCCGATCACCACAATCCATCTGTGGTTCGATAGGTCCGTGACCGAGCACGAGCAGGCGGCGCTGCTCCAAACGCGCATCCAGTGGATGTTCAACAAGACGCGCATACGGCAAGGGCAACCGTGGAAGCAGCCCGAAGGGCAGTATCTGGAACTGACGATCAGTGCCTCGTTCGCAGAGCTTCAGCAAAGCCGCGAGCAGATCCTCAGCAAGGCTTTGGAAGAGCTTGCCAGCTTCTTTCCCGAGGTTCGGCGCGCAAAGCTGCTGAAGTCGGGTGTGCTCAAGGAAGCGCGGGCGACCTTCTCGGTGACGCCGGGGCTGGAACAGTATCGTCCCACGAACGTCGTGGGCGACGGGCTGTTTCTGGCGGGAGACTGGACGCGCACGGGATGGCCTTCCACGATGGAAGGCGCGGTGCGGAGTGGACGGCTGGCCGCGGAGGCGATCGCGGCGAGGATGGCTGCGCGGAGCACGACATTTCTCAGTCCGGATCTGCCCGCAAGCGGCCTCTCACGATGGTTTGTGACGCATAAATTGTAGGTGAACGATCACAGCAGGACAAGTGAGCGCTACCAGTCGCAAAGCGATGCAAATAAAGTAAAAAAGAGCGCGACAATGTGCTCTGGTCCGGTTTATGGTCCTTAGAACCAAGCCCTTTCTGCACCGGGCAACGAGACATGGAGTGTTACTGGCTCCTCTCGCGGAGGCCTCCTCGATGCATCCCTTTGCGCGCCGTCCCCTTGCGCTCGCTCTTCTTCCTGGACTCTGTGTTGCTTTGGCCGGATGCGGTAGCAACGGTACGTCGTCCGCGGGAAGCTCCACGCACGTCACTACCGTCACAGTGAGTGTTTCCGGCCCGAGTACGACCCGGCTGGGCTCCACGGCACAGTACATGGCGACGGTGAGCGGGG
>CAXSHQ010000110.1:0-12690 GCA_964236875.1 uncultured Acidobacteriaceae bacterium
CCTGGTAGCGGGAACCACAGCCGCTGCACATGCCGCTTGGCCAGCACCATCGCCGCATCGAAGCGGATGATCGGGAACTTGCGCGCCACATGCAGGATGGCTTGCATCACCTGCTCGCGTACAAACGCCTTCGAGTAATCGAGCTGCGCCGTATCGTTCCACGCGAACGTCGTCCCATCGTTGCCGTGGTACATGTACCGCGTCGTGCCTTCGCGATAGTGGCGCACACGAAAAGCCACGGCGGCATCCGTCTGGTCGTAGTAGTGGTCCTCGATCTTGATCTCGACGCGTGGGTCGACGGAAAGGTCCGGCCCATTGAAGCTGTACACCGGGAACGGGCTCTCCGACCGCGAAAGAAACCAGTCCGGATGCTCGATCACCCAGTCTGAATCGATGCCCATGTGGTTGGGCACCATGTCGCTCGCCAGCCGCAGCCCTGCGCGCGCCGCGTTCTCGCGAAGCTGTTCATACGCGTAGTTGCCGCCCAGGTCTTCGGCGATGTCGTAGCTCTTCAGCGAGTACGCCGAAGCCACCGCATCCCCATGCCCGCGCAGGTGCTTGATCGTGCGGCTCGCAGTCGACCGCTCCCACAACCCAATCAGCCACAGCGCCGTGATGCCGCGCTCCGCCAGCAGCCGCAGCTCTTCGCCTGGCACCTGGTCCAACCGATGGATGTGCCGCTGGTACTTTTTCGAAAGCTGCTCCAGCCACACATACGTGCTCTTGGCCATCAGCACCACATTCGGCATCCACGCCTGGTCGGCCGAGAACGCTTCATACTCCACAAGTGGCGCCTGATAATCCTTGTCGTATTTCCGAACCCGCTGCCGGACTCCATCGGCGCCCGTAATCCACTCGTACTGATCCTCAAAGCCGACGTACTCATCGCCGACGAAACCTTCACCGCCACGCCCCGGCGCGCCGTGCCTGTAGAAGTCCGGCCCTGGCGGATTGAAACGCATCCAGATCGCGATATCTTCCTCGCGCAGCGTACCGATGGCCAGCAGCACCCGCTTCAGGTCCTTATCCAGATACGGCGCCCAGTGCTCGCGAATGTAATCGAGCTGCCCGGTCAGTGAATCCGGCGAAGCCAGCATCGGTGCGCGTAGCGCGTCCAGTAACGACCCAGCCTCCGGCGAAAGCGGCGGCCGCAACGCAAAGTACTCCGGCAGGCTTGCCGTCACCGACTTGTACGCGGTGGACTCCTGCAGCGACTTGTCGTCGAACAACTCCTTGAACGGCTTAAGCACCGGATTAACGTTCGCCAGCCAGAGCAGCAGCAGCTCTTCCATCGCCGCTTCGCGGTTGGGCAGATCCTCTTCCGCGCCCTTCAGCCATTCCGCAGCGGTCGCCTCACCGCTGTAAATGTCCGTATTCGGGAACAGTTCCGTAAAAGTCAGCAGCAGCTTGTCAGCGTCTTCAGGTGTGCTCTGCTCCGCCAGCCAGCGCAGTGCCTCGGTCAGCACCGCGGGGTCCACCTCTTTGCGGAAACGCGCCACCAGCGCGTGGTTCAGCTCATCGATCAGCCCCATCGCGAACAGCGCGCCCGCGTTCACGGTCTGGTCCGCGCCCAGCTTCCCAGCAAGCTCCGTGCCGGCCTCGGCCGCGCGGGCCTCGTTCATGGCCTGCGCCAGCTTGCGGCTCGCCGCCACATTGGCAAACACCACGTTCCCCGTATAGCTGAACAGGAGATCGTCGACACCCAAGCGATCGCGAAGCGTGCGCGCGATGTGAAATTCCATCTTCAAGCTCCCAGGAAAGGAAGTGAGTCAGGAACTTGGATGCATCCGGAGCCGGAGAGTGTCACCGGGACGGCCTTCCGCTCCGCCCATCGTGCCGCTTCGGCGCTCTTGCTGTGCGGCTATCGATGCGTCAGCGCCTCAATCAGGTCGCTCCACTCCGGCCAGCGGGCCAGCAGCTCCGCCCGGCTACCCGAATCGTAGTCCTCATATTCAAACCCCGGGCTCACCGTGCACCCCAGCAGGGCCCACGCGTCCGGTCTCGCTCCCGGCAACAGCCGCGAGCCTTGCCAGATGCCGCGCGGCACCAATACTTGCGGCTGCTGCCCTGCCGTCAGCTCCGGCCCCAGCACAAACCGCTCACCCCGTCCGTCCTCATGCAATTGCAGCATCTCCACCGCCGCACCTGCGTAATGATGAAAGACCTCGTCGGAGCGCAGTCGATGCATCTCGCTGAAGCTCGTCGCCTCCAGCAGGTAATAAATCGCCGTATGCACCCGCCGGGGGGACGGGTACCGGCCGTCCGCAAACTCGCCCGGCGCAACGCGCTCCTCCGCTGCATACGTCTGCCGAAACCATCCACCCTCACGCGGGTGCGGCTCCAGTGCAAGCAGTCGCTTCACATCTTCGGCAGTCATCGCACTCATCGCTCACAGCGTATCCTCTACGCTCCTGCCCGCGCCAAAACCATCTGCTGTCGGTGCCTAGCAGCCACGCGACGCGCCACCGCATCGAACTTTCTGGAAAGCAAGAAGGAGACACATATGGATCGCAGCGCATCGGCGGTATGGCATGGTGGCTTGAAGGACGGCAAGGGCACCATCAGCACCCAGAGCGGCACGCTCAAGGAAACGCAATATAGCTTCGGCACGCGTTTCGAAAATGGCGTCGGCACCAACCCCGAAGAGCTCATCGCCGCCGCGCACGCCGGCTGCTTCACCATGGCGCTCAGCGGCCAGCTCACCTCGGTCGAGCGCCCGCCCGACTCGCTCGAAACCACCGCCGTCGTCACCATGGAAAAGACCGACGACGGTCCCACCGTTACCCGCATCGCCCTCACGACGCGCGCCAAGGTGCCCAACATCGAAAAGGAAAAGTTCGACGAGTTGGCCAAGAAGGCCAAGGAAGGCTGCCCCATCTCCCGCCTCCTCAAAGCCGCCGAAATCTCCCTCGACGCCCAGCTCGTGTAACGACCTCGCTGCAAATCTTCGCTTCGCTCTGAAAGTGTCATCCTGAGCGAGGCGAAGAGCGTGCCCTGAACTTGCCGAAGGGATCCCCGCATTTTGCTCGTATCCTCACCACGGACGAGGAGAACCGCATAAGCTCGAAGCACGGCAACCAGCCGGAAGGTGCGCGCGTGCTGAAGCAGCTTGTGTCCTTGGGACTACTCGGAGCGGCAGCCATCACGGCAACCCACGCGCAGGCCGCGCCCGTGGGCATCCCGCGCTCCCTCGCGCAGGATCGCGCCTCACGCGTCGGCAATGTCCGTTACAACCTCAGCTACACACTCGTCCCGCACGCCCCGTCCACAGAAGCCACTGAGCATCTCCGCTTCACCCTGAAGACCGCAGGCTCGCCGCTGCTCCTCGACTTCCGCGACGGTGCGCTGCACTCCCTCACGATCAATGGCGCAGCGATCAACTCGCCGGAGCAAAGCAACGGACACATCACTCTCCCGGCCAAAAACCTCCACGCCGGTGAGAACACGGTAGACCTTGCTTTTAGCGCCAACATCGGCGCGTCCGAGAAAGCCATCACCCGCTTCGAAGACAAGGACGACGGCTCCGAGTACCTCTATACCCTCTTCGTGCCAATGGACGCCGACATGGCGTTCCCCTGCTTCGACCAGCCCGACCTCAAGGCGCGCTTCACGCTTGCGGTGAACGCACCCGATGCGTGGTCAGTAATCACCAACACAGCCTCTACGGGCACTGCTCAGGGCTACAACGGCGTGACGTTGACCACCTTCGCCCAAACCGAGCCCATCAGCACCTATCTCTTCGCCTTCGCTGCCGGTCCCTTTGTCAAGGTGAACGAGCAGCCCGGCCTCCCCGGCCTCTACGTCCGCAAGAGCAAGCTCGCCCAGGCCCAAACCGAAGCGCCTTCCGTTCAGAAGACCGCCGCGGACGGCATCACCTACCTAAGCAAGTACTTCGCCCAGCCCTTCCCCTTTCCCAAGTACGACATGGTGCTCCTCCCCGGCTTCGCCTACGGCGGCATGGAGCACGCCGGCGCAACGTTCCTCAAGGAAGAAAGCGTCCTCTTCCGCACCGCGCCCACGGAAACCAATCGCATCAACCGGCAGATCCTCGTCCTGCATGAGCTCACCCATCAGTGGTTCGGCGACTTCACCACCATGCGCTGGTTCGACGACCTCTGGCTCAAAGAAGGCTTCGCGCAGTACATGGCGTACAAGGCGCTCGCCACCCTGCGCCCCGACGACGATATCGACAGGCGCTTCTACCAGGCCATCAAGCCCCTCGCCTACGGCATCGACGAGACCGAAGGCACGACGCCGATCTACCAGGACATACCGAACCTGAAGGATGCTAAGTCCGCTTACGGCGCCATCGTCTACCAGAAGGCTCCCGCCGTCATGAAGCAGCTGGAGTTTGTCATCGGCCCCGCCGCATTCCAGAAGGGCCTGCAAACCTATCTCGCCGCTCATCGCTACGGCAACGCCCAATGGTCGGATCTCATCGGCGCCTTCGAGCGCGCCTCCGGCCAGAGCCTCCACACCTGGGCTGACGCCTACATCCAGCACCGCGGCATGCCGCGCGTCGACGCCGCCTGGACCTGCGACGGAAGCAAACTCACCGGCGTCACGCTGTCGCAACGCCCCATGCTCAGCGGCGTCAATGATCGCGTACTCTGGCCTATCGCCACGCAGATCGCCTTCGGCTTTGCGGATGGCACCAGGAAGACCGTCCGCGCTGAGCTGAACTCCGCGTCAGCCTCCGTCAAGCTGCCGCCCGATGCTTCCACCTGCCCCGCCTATGTCTTCGCCAACGACCGCGACTTCGGCTACGGCAGCTTTCCGCTCGACGCAAAGAGCCGCGACTACGTAGCTGCCCACATCGGCCAGATCGACGACACCTTTCAGCGCACGCTGCTCTGGGGCTCGTTGTGGGATGGTGTCCGCAACGCCGAGTACGCACCCAAAGCCTTCGTCCATCTGGCGCTCGACAACCTGGCGAGCGAGCGTGACGAATCGCTAACCGCCAGCGTAGCCGGCCGAGCGCAGACCGCCTTGCGCCGCTACATAGGGGAATCCGCAACCGACGCGCACAGCGGCCCCACAGATTTCAACGTGCTCAGTGGGAACTTTGCCAAGCTCGCCGCCGACCGCATGGAGCACGACTCCAGCCAGGACCTGCGCATCGTATGGTTCCGCTCCCTCGGCGGCCTCGCCAACACGGTGAGCGGCTCAACGGCAGTGAAGGCGCTGCTCGGCGGCACACTCACCGTCCCCGGCGTCCAGCTCCGCCAGCAGGACCGGTGGGGGCTGGTCACCGCGCTCCTCGCCTACAGCGACGCGGACGCAGAGAAGTTCCTCGCTGCCGAGAAGTTACGCGACACTTCAGGCGACGGCAAGAAGTTCGCCTGGATCGCCGAAGCCGCCCGCCCCGCTGCGGCGACCAAGCAGCAGTACTTCACCGAATACCTCCACAACCCCGACCGCCCTGAAGACTGGATCGAAGGCTCGCTCGGCGCGTTCAACTACTGGAACCAGTCCCCGCTTACGCAGCCCTTCCTCAAGCCCGCGCTCGACGCTCTCCCGCAGATCAAGCAGCAGCGCAAAATCTTCTTCCTGACCGGCTGGCTCAACGCCTTCATCGGCGGCCAGCAATCCGCCGCCTCACGCGACATCGTTCACCAGTATCTTGTCACCGCGCCGCTCGACCGCGACCTACGCCTCAAGATTCTCGAAGCCGTCGACGAACTCGACCGCACCGTAAAAATCCGCGAGACCTTTGCGGTTCAGTAGTCAGCTACTCTGGCCAACGCTCGCCAGATAAGCAGCGGGCGTAAGAATCGCGATCCCGCGAAATGGATGCAGTGCCAGCAGATCGGCATCTCCCGAAAGGATGAGGTCCGCGCCCCCGCTCAAGGCGCATTCAAGGAACTTGTCATCGCGAGGATCTCGGCAAGCGTGAATAGGCGTTGAGGCCGTTATGAGGCTCGCACCTTTGAGGAAGCTCGAAAGTAAAAACAAGCGTCGCGCAAGTGGAACGTATCTATCGAACTTGGATCGTCTTACTACGTCCCTAAGCTCGTCCTCGATGTCGACGCTAATCAGCAACGTGTGTGTTTCGCCTAATGCCTCAATCGCCTTGTACGCTGTGGAGGAGCGAATAAGAAAGGAACTGAGGAGAACGTTTGTGTCAACAACAGCCGTGCGTTTCTCAAGTTCTGTCACGGAGCACGTCCGCCATGAACTCTTCGCTGCTCAAGCCGTCTTTCGCCAGATTTGCTTCGAACTCGGCAGCTACTTCATCACGCACTGCCAAAAATCGACGCCAGTTGGCCTGCCGCTCCCGTTCTGCAGCTTCCGGGGAACTGATCATCGCGATCACCTTTCCCTCATCGAGCACGAGCACAGGCTCGCCACTCAGCTTGGCGATCAATTCCGGTAGTTTCTCGGAAGCTTCCGCGATGGACACGGTCTGCATACCGTTACGATACTCCCGATCGAGATGCCCTAGCTAAGCCGCCTTGCCGCACCGTCCCTCGCAACCGCGTAGCGATCACTGCCGCCACTGCGAACGCCAGCGCCGTCACGCTCAGCGCCGCCGGCATGCCCTTCCGGTCGGCCAGCCGTCCGATAGCAAACGGCGCCACCGCACTCGCGACTCGCCCGATGTTGTACACAAACCCCATCGCGCTCGCACGCAACGACGTCGGAAAGAGCTCGCTCGTGATCGCGCTGAAACCGGAGAAGTAACCGGTCCCGAAGAAACCTACTACAGGCCCGACAAGAAGCAGCAGTGCGGCGCTATGCACAGCGGCAAAGACCGGTACCGTCAACGTGGCAACGGTGAGGTACGCGATATAGACGCGCTTGGCCGTCCACCGTTCCGCCAGGAACCCAAAGCTCACGTACCCCGCAAACGTGCCCGCCTGCATCACGATCACCCACGTCGACGTGCCCACAACCGAAAGCCCATGGCCACCTTTCGCCACGGGCAACGCAAGGAACCGAGGCACCCACGTGAAGAGCCCCCACCACGCAAACAGCGTCGTCGCATTCATCGTCGCGGAGACTACCGTGCCGTGTAGCAGCGGTGCACGGAACAGCGCACGAAAGCCGCGCGAGCTTTCGCCAACCGCTGTCTTGCCACGCGTCGCCAGCCACGCTTCCGGCTCCTGCAGGCTGCGCCGCATCCATAGCGTTACCAGTGCCGGCACAATGCCCGCAAAGAATACGCCGCGCCACCCAAACCGCGGCAGCAGCAGCGCGGTCAGTCCCGCGCCCAGCGCATAGCCCACCGCCCAAAAGCTCTGCACGACAGCAAGCGCGCGTCCTCGCAGCGCATCCGGCCAGGTCTCCGCCACCAGCGCCGCGCCTGCGGCCCACTCGCCGCCCATACCGAACCCCAGCACCACACGCGCCAGCAACAATTGCACCGGCGTATGCGTGAACCCGCATGCAGCCGTCGCGAGCGAGTACAGCAGCATGCTCGCGGTCATCGCGCGTGTGCGCCCCGCGCGGTCCGCCACCACGCCAAACAGTAGCCCACCCGCCGCGGCGGCCAGCAGCGTCGCCGACATCAGCCCACCCGCTGCGCCATCGCTCAGGTGCATCTCCCGCGCGACATACGGAATCACCATCGCGTACAGCATCACGTCCATGCTGTCGAGCATCCAGCCCAGCGAGGCCGCCAGCAACGTACGCCGTTGCGTCGGCGTGGCAGTAGCAATCCATGCAGGCAAGATGCTCAGAAGCGGACCTCCGCGCAGCAATGTAGGCCTCCATCTGCCTCCAAGCCGCTTGGGATAGAGTTCAAGCATACGTGGCAGCCTCGCAGCTTCCCCGCCCGTTCATCTCACAGGAGCAGACAATCGTTGCGCATCGCAGTCGACACCGGCGGCACCTTCACCGACTGCGTCGCTCTGGTCGACGGCACGCTCCGTGTGCTGAAGGTCCGTTCGACCCCAGCGAACCCCGGCCTTGCTGTCCTCGAAGCCGTGCGCCAGCTAAACCTCGCCGCCACCGAACTGCGCCACGGCACCACGGTCGGCACCAACGCCATGCTGGAGCGCAAAGGCGCGCGCGTCGTGTTCGTCACCACTGCGGGCTTTGAAGACACGGTCGCCATCGGCCGCCAAACCCGCCCCGAGCTCTACAATTGGTTCGTCCCCATCCCACACTGCCTGGTTGAGCCCGCCCTTCGCTTCGGTGTGCCCGAGCGCGTCAGCGCCGAAGGCGAGATCCTGCGCACGCCCACAGATGTGGAGCTAACCGCCCTCGTCGAGCAAGTGAAAGCGAGCGGCGCCGAAGCCATCGCTCTCAGCCTGCTCTTCTCCTTCCTCCGCCCCGAAAACGAGCTGCGCGTCGAAGCGGCCCTGCGCGCCACCGGTCTGCCCGTCTCCACCTCGCACCGCATTCTCCCGGAGTTCCGCGAGTTCGAGCGTGCCTCCACGGTTGCGGTCAACGCCGCGCTCACCCCGCGCATGCGCCGCTACCTGCTCGATCTCGAAAGCGCCTTCACCGCCGAGCACACGGGTAGCACCGTCGAGGTCATGCAGTCCTCCGGCGGCATCGTCGGCGCGCGCCTCGCCGCGGAAGAGCCTGTGCGCACAGTGCTCTCCGGACCAGCGGGCGGAGTCATCGGCGCCTGGCGTCTCACGCAGCAGTCGGGCTTCGACCGCCCCTTTGATCGCATCATCGGCATCGACATCGGCGGCACTTCCACCGATGTCTTCCTGGCCGACGCCGAAGCCGGCGGCCCACGCCTCACCGGCGAAGCCGTCATCGCCGGCGTACCCATCAGCGTGCCCATGCTCGACATCCACACGGCAGGCGCAGGCGGTGGCTCGCTGGCCCGCTTCGATCCAGGCGGCCTGCTGCGCGTCGGTCCCCAATCCGCCGGCGCGGACCCAGGTCCCATCTGCTTCGGTAAGGGCGCGGAGCCCACCGTCACCGATGCCAACGTCCTCCTCGGCCGCCTCGGTGCTGAGGGCTTCATGAACGCCACCGTGCAGTTGGACCAACTTCGTGTGCGTGAGCGCTTCGACGCGGCCCGCGGCCCACTCCCGTCGGCCGAAGCCTTCGCCGCCGGCATCCTCCGCGTGGTGGAAACCAACATGGAGCGCGCCATCCGCGTCATCTCCGTCGAGCGCGGCCACGACCCGCGCCGCTTCGCGCTGGTCGCGTTCGGCGGCGGCGGGCCGCTGCATGCCTGCGCGCTGGCGGAGTCGCTGGGCATGCGCACGGTACTCGTTCCGCCCTTGCCCGGCGCACTCTCCGCCGTGGGCATCCTGCTCGCCGAAGGTGTCCGCGATCTTTCCCGCACGGTTATGCTTTCCGGCGAAGCACTCGACTCCCCAACGGCGCTCGAAGAGACCTTCGCGCAGATGGAGCAGGCTCTGCTGCAAGCCGGCACACCGCCCGCCAGTGTGCTGGAGCGTTCCGTCGACCTGCGCTACCGAGGTCAGGGATACGAGCTAAACCTCGCCTACGGGCCAGACTCCGCAGAAGACTTCCATCGCCTGCACGAGCAGCGCTTCGGCTTCGCCGATCGCGCCCGGCCGCTGGAAGTCGTCACCCTCCGTGTGCGTCTGCGCGTCCCCGGCCCCGAGTACGCGCCAGCCCGTCAGCCCGAAACACCCGGAGATGGCTCCACCGCGCAAGTCGGCGAACGTCCTGTCTGGTTCGGCGGCGGCTGGCTCCCCACCCCGCTCTACATACGCGACCGCCTCCGTCCCGGCGACCGCCTCCACGGCCCGGCACTCCTGATCGAGTACAGTTCCACTACGGTTCTCCCGCCGGCCTGGACCCTGCACGTAGACGGCTTCGGCATGCTCATCCTCGAACGCGAGGAAGCCCGTGCCTAAGCTTCTAGCCTTTCCTCTCCGCAGGAATAATGCTTGTCATCTCGACCGGAGCGCGAAGCGCGTAGCGGAGAGACCCCTGTATTTCGGACCGGCAAGGGTGTCAGCCCGCGGGAAGGAACAGTCATGACCTCCATCAATCCCATAGACCTCGCCGTTTTCTCCAGCGCCATGCACTCCGTCGCCGAGGAGATGGGCGCCGCCCTGCGCCGCACCGCCATCTCGCCCAACATCAAGGAGCGCCGCGACTACTCCTGCGCCGTCTTCGACGCAGCGGGCCGCGTGCTTGCCATGGGCGATCACATGCCCGTGCACCTGGGCTCCATGCCCGCCAGCGCCGCCGCCGCACTCGCGCGGCTCACCCTCGGCCCCGGCGACCTGGCTGTGCTCAACGATCCCTACGCCGGCGGCACGCACCTGCCCGACATCACCATGGTCCTGCCGGTGTTCCAACCGGGCGCGGACACCGCGCTGTTTTATGTCGCCGCCCGCGCCCACCACGCCGATGTCGGCGGCATGTACCCCGGCTCCATGGGCCCCGCGCGCGCGATCTTCCAGGAAGGTCTCCGCATCCCGCCCGTCCGTCTCCTGCGCGGCGGCGTACTCGATGACGACCTGCTCAGCCTCATCCTGCTCAACGTGCGCACGCCCGCTGAGCGTGAAGGCGACCTCCACGCGCAGATCGGCGCCTGCCGCGTCGGCGAAGCCCGCATGCTTGCTCTTGCCGAGCGCTTCGGCGCGGACCGTGTCCCGGCGCTCGGCGAAGCGCTGCTCGCCTACTCCGAAGCCTTGGTCCGCGCACTGCTCCGCACCATGCCCGCGGGCGAGTTTGCCGCCGAAGACTTCCTCGATGACGACGGCGTGTCCAACCGCCCCATCCGCATCGCCGTCACGCTCCGCATCGACTCCGAAGCCGCCACCCTCGAAGCCGATTTCACCGGCAGCGACCCGCAGGTGCAGGGCAGCGTCAACGCCGTGCGCTCCATCACCCTTTCCGCCTGCTTTTACGTTCTGCGCTGCCTGCTCCCGGCAGAATCGCCCTCCACCGCTGGCATTCTCCGCCCGCTCACCCTCACCACCACGCCCGGCAGCATTGTCGACGCCCGCCCACCCGCGCCCGTGGCGGGCGGCAATGTCGAAACCTCGCAGCGCATGGTCGATGTCCTGCTCCGCGCGCTCGCCCAGGCCCTGCCGGACCGCGTGCCGGCCGGCTCCGCGGGCACCATGAGCAACCTCACGCTCGGCGGCTTCGACCACCGCACCGGTCTGCCGTTCACCTATTACGAGACCACGGCCGGCGGCATGGGCGCACGCCCCGGCGCCCGCGGCCGTGCCGGCGCCGACGGCCTCTCCGGCGTCCAGACCCACATGACGAACTCGCTGAACACGCCCATCGAAGCGCTGGAGTTCGCTTATCCCGTGCGCGTGCGCCGCTACGGCTACCGCGCCGGCTCCGGCGGAGCAGGAAAGTACCGCGGCGGTAACGGTCTCGTCCGCGAGCTCGAGCTTCTCAGTGCCAGCGAAGTCACGCTGCTGGCCGACCGCCGCACCCGCGGTGCGTATGGATTGTCGGGCGGAGCGGAGGGCGCTCCCGGGCGCGCCCTCCTCACCCGCCCCGGCGAGCGGCAGGCCACCGAACTCCCCGGCAAAGGCAGCACGCGTGCAGAAGCCGGCTCTACCCTGCGGCTTGAGACGCCCGGCGGTGGAGGCTGGGGCGCGGCATAGAGTGCCCACCGGTCCAGCGGCTCCCGGGGCCGCAACGTCTGGGCTCGGCACACTACCCCCTCCCTCACTTCTGCGATTAGCGCTAAGTTATGCCATTTCTGCAAGTTAGCGCCAGGGCGACGTCGCAAAGTATTCTAAACAAGAGACTAGCCGCAAAGTATTGAGGTCCACGCCCTTTAGGGCTGTGATCAGCGCGGCAGGTGATTACAGGCTGCCGGAATCTCCCAGTAGCCGAAGCCGCAACATGTTTGCGCCGCCAGAGGCTGTGGAGCTAAACCCTGGAGGAGGTCTATACCGTTCTGGCCTTCTGCACCGTTACGGCAGCTCTGAGCGGCGTGTGAGCAGTGCTCCACGTGGAACCAAGTTAGTAAACACCTGGTTAAAGTGGGACTTGAGCTGTTGCAGGATGGTAAAACGGCTACGATGCGGCGCGACTATGGAGTGCAGGGTTGGACATGGACACGCCTTGATCGCGCCGCAGCTCTCGCGCTTTGTCGGCAACCTAGCAGTAACCCTGCTTACCCCTACTTTCATTCTAAAGAACTGCCTCAAATGAAAGTGCAAGTATTTTTGGGTGTGATCTGCTTTGGAATGCGGTGTTTACGGAGGGTTGGAAGCCCTCGAGGGGCTTGACAGGATTTCATCTGCCCGCCGGTACCGGAGAGCCGCTCACGCCTTGCGCCAGACTAGCGTGTAGCGAAAGAACAGCCGCCTCCGAACCACAGCTCCCGGCAGCATGAGCCGGGCGGCCTGGCGGATCTCCGCAAGCGTCTCCACAGGTGCTCGCATGGCAGCCCCCATGAGGGCCTCGCCGCGTAGCCTGCGCACAACCCAGCTCACCGGCCGTCCCAGCACAGCGTAGGCGTAATCCACCACGCTGCTGAGGCGATACAGCCCCACCACCACCAGCACGCCACCGGGCTTCAGCAGAATGCGAAACCGCTTCAAACCCTCATGCAGCGGCAGGTGGTGCAGCGTCGCGATGGCTGCCACGAAATCGAACTCCTCCGGCGAAAACGGATAGGTCATCACGTCTCCGCTGAGGAAGCTCACGTTGCGTGAAAGCGCCTCGCTCTCCGGCGACTCGACGAAGATGATGTCTGCACCGGCCTGCTCGTAGAGCTTCGCGCGCCGCAGAGCCTCGTCGAGCCCCAGCGCGGTGCGCGCATCG
>CAXSHQ010000111.1:0-1996 GCA_964236875.1 uncultured Acidobacteriaceae bacterium
GGTGATGCTGACGATGCCGGTGAAACCGCCTACGGGGGTGAGGGTGAGAGTGCTGGTACCCGTGGAACCGCGTGCGATGGTCAGGGTGGATGGAGAGAAGGCCGCCTGGATGGCCGGTGCGGTGACGACCTGTGCGACGGCCGCTGAGACCGAAGCGTTGAAGTCGCCGGTGGTGGGATAGCTGGCGGTGACGCTGTGGGTAGTGGCGGTGAGGGCTGAGGTGGAGTAGGTGGCGCGGGATGCCGTCGAGCTAATCGCCGTGAGGGCGCCGGTGCCGAGGGTGGTGGTGCCGTCGAGGAAGGTGACCGTGCCGGTGGGCGCGGTGGGGCTGGTGCTCGCGGTGACCGTGGCGGTAAAGGTGACCGACGCGTTGAGGTCGGAGCTGGCGTTGGAAGAGGTGAGGGTGGTCGTAGTGGGGTAGCCGCCGCGGTTGACGATGAGCTGATAGGTGAGGGTGGCTCCATCGACCGCCGTGACGACGACGTTGATCGTGTTGAGGCCGGTGTTGAGTGCGACAGCGGAGGATGCCTGGCCGCTGGGGACGGCGGCGCCGTTGACCGTGATAGTGGCTTTTGAGTCTTCCGCGGTGGGCGTGACGGTGATGGAGGCGATACCGGAAGCCACGTTCGTGTTGTAGGTGGTGGTGCCTTGCGCGAAGGCGGGGTTGAGAGTGCCTGCGCTCACCGTGAGGTTGGTAAGCAGGTTGGCGTGAGGAACGGTGACGAGCCACGGCATCATGGTGGAGAGACCGCCATAGTAGGCGTCGTAGATGCTGGTGTGGTCGACCGATCCGGTGAGGAAGAAGTCGGTGTAGAGCTTCTGGTTGGTGGGAACAGCGTTGACCGAAAGCACGTAGGTGTTGTCGCCGGCCGGCACGGTGGTGGGCAGGGCAATGCCGAAGAGCTGGTAGTCGAGGAACGAGATGAAGTTGGAAGCCTGCGGTGTCTTGAGGCTGTGGTACGCGGGATTGCCGGTCTCCATGTAGGTGTCGATGGCGAGGTTCTGCTGTGCGCCGAGGAACTTGTAAACCGGCAGCGCGCCTTCCCAGCCGACGGCATCGCCTTCGGCTTCGTCGGCGTAGTCGTCGCTGCTTTCATCGAGCAGGACAGCGCGGGGAGCGATGGCGGCGATCTCCAGATGGTGATCGAAGGGCAGGCGCGTGCCGTAGCCCCAGGTGTACTGGCGATACATGCGCGGCTGGTAGGTCTTGGGGCCGGGCTCATTGTCGTTGAGGAAGGAGCGCGACATCACGTTCGTGTTCCAGGTGTTATGACGGATGTGGTCGCCCATGGCCTCACCGCCGCCGGAACCGGGGGTGTTCCACCAGTACATGTGGCCGGCCGCGTTCTTGGGACCGAAAGGATAGTTCTTGTCGGCGGCGTAGCGGTAGGGAGCGGCGCCGCCGTTGCCCGAACCGCCGGGAGCGGTGACCTTGAAGCGCTCGTCAAAGAAGCCGGCCACGAGCGCGGCCTTGCCGCAACGGGAGAAGCCGATGACGGAAAGCTTGTTCATGTCAATGACGGGAACGGTCTGGCCGCTGCCATTGGTGACGGTGTAGGTGGCGTCGTTGGCGAGCAGGTACTGGACGGCATCCACGGCGCGGCTGGCTCCCCAGGCCCAACCCATCAGCGAGCCGTAGTCGGTGCCGGCGTTGAGGCTGTAGGGGTACAGGGTGTTCATCGCGCCGGAGGGCGTGGGGCCGTCGTTGGCCCACATGGTGTAGCCGATATCGAGCACGGCGTAGCCTGCGGCGAGATAGGCGGCCGGGGGAGTGCCGGGAGAGCCGGCGAGGTCGATGCTGACGATGACCGGCCACGGGGCGGTCTTGCCGTTGACGGTGGTGCCGTTGGGCAGCGTGAGCTTGGCGCCGTTGGCATTGGTCCAGACGTTGCCGTTGGCGGCGGTGAGGTTCATCGCGATGGTCTTGGTCACGCCGGTTCCGGTAGAGGTCGCGGTGATGGCCGGGGTGGGCGGTACGAAGCCGTACTCGTAGTAC
>CAXSHQ010000111.1:2006-8639 GCA_964236875.1 uncultured Acidobacteriaceae bacterium
GAGAGCCAGCACCATCGCCTGGTTCGGCACCTCGTACTGGGCGATGTTCTTGATCTCCGTGCGGCGGCGCGTCCAGTCGGCGAGAGATTTGACCCTGGTGCCGTCCATGAAGGTGAAGGGGTCGTTCAGGTTGGCAACGCTGGGGAGATCGTAGGGGTCGGGGAAGGGGCCTGCGACGCCGTAGAGGTAAGGGCCATTGCGCTTGAGGCCCTTGATCGCAGCGTCGAGCGCGACCGTGGCGCTGTCGATGGTGGCCTGGCTGGTAGAAGATTGCGCCGCGGTGGCGTTGGTGAGCGCGGCGTTGAGAGCGGTGACGTCGGCAAAGGCGGCAGGCGACGCGGCTGCCCAGGTGCCCTTGTTGGTGACGGCGGGCAGGGAGCGGTTGAGGGTAGTGGTGACGGGTGCGCCAATGTTCATGTTGAGCAGGAAGGTGTCGAGCTGCATGGGCGCGGAGGTGGCCGGATCGTAGCCGGCGAGGGTGACGGTGCCCCAGGGCTGGTTGTTGTCGGTGGTGCGGTTGGCGGTGGCGGGCGAGAGCATGAGGCGGCAGGTGCGGGTGGTGGCGCCGGAGGTGTCGGCGACGTAGACGGTGGTGTCGAAGCCGATGCTGGCGCCGTTCAGGGAGGCGTGGTTGCCGATGGCGGAGACGCGGTCGCCAATATACCAGGCGAACTCGACGTTGTAGCCGGTGGTGTTGCCGCTCGAGTCCTTAGTGAGGGCGGACTTGTAACCGGCGAGATAGCGGTCGGCGAGGTTGGGGTAAAGATTGTTGCCGGCGTTGGTGCCGTTGGAGGAGGTGCCGACGGTGCCGGTGGTCGCGTTGGGCGCGCTGAAGACGAAGGTGCCATCGTCTTCTTCGAACTTGGTGACCTTATCGTTGAAGTGGTCGACCCAGAACTCGGCGGCGGCCCCGGAGGTTGCGCTGCCGCCGGCGACGTAGGTATCGGCGACGGAAACCATGACGTACAGCTTGGCGCCGTCCCAGAGAGCGCGCAGGGAGCCTGTGGCGTTGCAGGCGGCGGTGGGGGCGCTGAAGTTCGCGGTCCCGTACCGATTGGCCAGGGGGTAAGCCGTGGCGGTGTTCCAGACGGTGCCCAGGTTGGCGTCCAGCGGGACGGCGGCACCGGAGTATTGCGCGCTGACGGCGGTGCCCTGTGCATGGGCCGCCATACCCCCTGCGAAAACGGCTATCAACAGGAAGGTTACGAGGAAGGTTACGGCTCGTCTCAATTTCCCCAACATCTGCTCTGCTACTGCGCGCATTGTGTCTCCTCGTGGTCTTAGAAAAATTCTCGGGCGTTCTCGTCTTCAGCGGAAACTATGTGGCGATCCGGTGACCGAAGCTCCTCCTGGAGAGCACGGCCGGGCGCCATTCCTGTTCCGCCGGTCACAGGCAATTGCCGAACGCAAGGTCCAGCGTCATTCTGCAAACAGTTTGCGGTTCGGGAGGTTTGTAGAGGACGCGGGAGCCACAAGAGCAGACAGATACCGTCCGTGACCGTCCCGTGATCGTCACAACTGCAATAGAGTCAACGAGTTGCCGGAACGGATAAAGACAGGCAGGCCGGGGAGTTGAAGCAGCGGCCCGACCTTGCCTGGTGGCCGCAGGCGGATGTGAGCCCGGGGAAGCGCGCAGCCGAGGTAACCGTCCAGGTGCTAGAATTTCGCGTCGAAGCCATATGTTGATGACAGAAGAACGAGAAGGCACGGCGACAGCACCGAGCCCCGACGCCGTCCGCGAGCAGCTGGAAACGCTCGTGCAGGACCCGGTGTTTCGTTCGAGCAAGCGTTCGGTGCAGTTTTTGCGGTATGTGGTGGAGCAGACACTGCATGGATCGGCCGACCAGATCAAGGAACGCAGCATCGGCGTGGAGGTCTTCGGACGCGATCCCGCGTACGACACGAATGCGGACCACGTGGTGCGGACCGCGGCTATCGAGCTGCGCAAACGGCTGGCCATCTACTACGGCGGAGACGGGCACCGCGCCGAACTGCGGATGAGTCTGGTGCCGGGGTCGTACATTCCCCGATTCAGCCTGCCGGTGCACGAGCCCGAGGTCCACGCGGAGCCTGCGGCGCTTCTTCCGGTCGCGGAAGCCCCGCCGAAAGAGGAAGCCTCGTTAGCTGCTGAAGAGGCAAAACCGGCCCAGACCCTGCCTGCCCACACTTGGTGGGCGTGGGGTCTCGTGGCTGCCGCGCTCCTGGCGGCGGGGCTTGCCGTAGGCGGGTACTTCTGGATGCACCGAGGCAATGGGCAGGACCTGTTCTGGAAGCCGGTAATCGATACGCCCGGGTCGGTGCTGCTGGCGCTGGGAAACGTGCCGAATGGGCCGCCCTCGGCCTCCGCCGCGCCGGGAGATCCGGCTGCACCGCTTCCGGTGATCCACAAGACGACCGCAACCACCGTGCCCTTCGCCGACGCGGTGACGACGGCCCGAGTGCTGGGCATTCTGGCTGCGCACGGCAAAAAGGTTCTGATCCGCAGGGAAGGCGTGAGCTCGTTTTCCGAGCTGCGGGAAGGGCCGGTGGTGCTGATCGGCGCCTTCAACAACGAATGGAGCCTGCGGCTTACCCGGCAGCTTCGGTACACGCTGGCGCTGGACCCGGACAGGCACATGGTCTACATCCGGGACACCAAGAACCCGGGTGACCGGAACTGGAGCTGGGACACGCAGCAGCCGATCGAGCACCAGGGCGAAGCGGGCGGGCCGCCGCTGCAGGATTACGCGCTGATCTCCCGCATCTGGAACTCGGAAACAGGGCATGTGGTGGTGGTGATCGGCGGCCTGTACACCTATGGAACGGAAGCCGCGGGGGAGTTCCTGGCGGAGCCGCAACTGATGCAGGCGATCGCGAAGGCGGCCCCTTTGGACAAGGCCCACAGCAATGTCCAGATCGTGCTGGGCACGAAAGTGACCGATGGCACGGCGGGTCCACCGCGGGTGCTGGCCGTTTCCGTCGACTAGAGCCATGTATTCAAAGTAAAAGGGTTATCTGCAGACCTGACGGTCAGGAACCGTGTCTGTCTACTTTCTTTGAGGTGAAAGAACGTAGAAACCTTCTGCTCTCGCAAACTGCTTTCTGCCGTCGCGAACAAGGCGTGGTGCGAGTGCCTGGAATGCCTGGAAGGTGCCTGGCCTGCCGCGTCCGAACAAACGGACAGGCGGGAAGTGAGCACTGCAGGGAGACCGGAGACTTCAGGAGACTGTATATGACGCATCGTTTTCGTAGGGGATTGGTTTGTAGAGGACTGGCTGCTGCCTCGCTCTTTTTGTGCCTGCTTGTGGCGCCTGTGGGCGCGTGGGCCCAGGGGCTGGGGCGGATCAACGGCACAGTGACAGACAGCACCGGAGCGGCCGTTTCGCATGCCAAGGTGACGGCCAGGAACACCAGCACCGGGATCGTCACCACGGTGACCACCAGCAACTCCGGCCAGTATGTGTTTCCGTCGCTGGCGCCGGCCACGTACGCCATCACGGTGACGGCCGCCGGGTTCTCTACCTTTGCGGACACGAACGCGCTGCTGCAGGCCGACCAGGCGCTGAGCGTGGACGCTTCGCTGAAGATCGGTTCCGAAGCGGAGGTGGTGGAGGTGAACACCACGCCGCCGCAGGTGGACACGACCACCGGCACGCTCGCCCAGGTGATCGATGAGAAGCGGGTGAATGACCTGCCGCTGAACGGACGCAACGCCGCCGCGCTGACCACGCTGGTGCCCGGCGTGGTGGTGGCGCCGACCCAGAACATCGACCAGGGCCAGACCAAGACGTTTCCGGAACTGGCCGTGGTGACCATCAACGGCACGCGCGCGAACCAGGTGAACTACATGCTGGACGGCGGCAACAATGTGGACGAGTACACAAACGTGAATGCGCGGTTCCCGTTTCCGGATGCGGTGCAGGAGTTCAGCGTCGTCACCAGCAACTACAGCGCGGAGTACGGCCAGAATGCGGGCGGCGTGGTGAACATCATCACGCGCGGCGGCGGCAACAAGTACCATGGCGATGCCTTCGAGTTCGTGCGCAACCGGGTGTTCAACGCGGCGAACTACTACACCTACGTGAACGGGGTGAAGACCCGCGATCCGCTGAAGCGCAACCAGTTCGGCGGCACAATCAATGGGCCGCTAGTGATCCCGCACCTGTACAACGGGCACGACAAGACCTTCTTCTCCTTCGGCGTGCAGTCCACGCGCACCCGCACGGCGGCGCTGACCAGCACACCGGCTACGCTGCCCACGCCGGCGCAGCTGGCGGGAACATTCACGGGACTTTCCGGTCCCATCTCCAACCCGAAGACGTTGACACAGTACCCGTGCACGCCGGTTATGGCCAACGGCAAGACGACGTACAACTGCACGCTCAACACCGCGGACTATAGCAAGCCGTCGCTGGCGCTGCTGAAGTACCTACCGACGGTCACAGGCACGGACGGGACTATCAATTTCATCAGGCCGGTCAAGCAAAACTTTATCGAGTATGTGGCGCGCGGCGACCAGAGCCTGGGCAGCAAGGACCACCTGGAGGTGCGCTACTTCTATGACAGCTTCGATAACGCCGGCATCCTGGACCTGACGAATCTGCTGACCTACTCGGATAAGGCGCAGATCCGGTATCACAACTCATTGATCGGCGAGACGCACACGTTCACGGACCACCTGGTGAACAACTTCATCCTGAGCTACCAGATCGAGAATGCGGGCCGCGGTCCGCTCGCCGGGGCGCCGAACGTGAACGACCTGGGTGTAAATGTGTCGCAACCGGCGTTCAAGCAGATCAACCAGATCCAGGCGGTGGGCTTCTTTACCGTGGGCGACAACCCGGCGGCGACCTTTCGGCGCAACAACTACACGCTGGCGGACGACCTTCACTGGGTAAAGGGGAACCACACCTTCGGCTTCGGCTTCCATGGCGAAATCGCGAAGGTGGACGTCGATAACCAGTTCCAGCAGCCCGGGGTTTTCCAGTTCAACAGCAGCACAACGGTGCCGAACGCGCTGGCGAGCTTCCTGCTGGGCGGGCTGACGACCTTCCAGCAGGCATCAGGGCAGTACTTCAACAACCGCTATAAGGTGACTGGCTACTATGCGCAGGATAGCTGGAAGATCGGACGCAGGCTGACGCTGAACTATGGCGTTCGTTATGAGCCTTTCCTGCCGCAGGTGGAGAAGCTTGGCCGCCAGGGCATGTTCAGCGCGGCGGCGCGCGCGGCGGGCCAGGTTTCGACGACTCATCCGTCGGCGCTGGCCGGGTTGCTGTTCCCGGGCGACAACGGGTTCGTGCAGAACATGGTGCGCCCGGTGTACACGCACTTCATGCCGCGCTTCGGCTTCGCGCTGGATGTGTTCGGCGATGGCAAGACCAGCCTGCGCGGAGGAGCGGGGCAGTTCTATGACACGCGCCTGCCGGGCGTGTTCGATAACATCTTCGCGAACGCCGTGCCGTTTGTGGCTCAGGTCAGCTACAACTACGGGGCAAGCAGCCTGGGCGACTTTGCCAACCCGTATGCCAACATTCCGGGTGGCAATATCTTCCCCGCGCCGCAGCCGCCACCGGCTAGCTACTTCTCCACGATCAACTACCAGAACGCGCAGTACTCGACGTTCAATCCGGATACGTTCCATGTGCCTGTGACCTACATGTACAACCTGGCCTTGGAGCAGCAGTTGACGAAGACGCTCTCCAGCCGCCTGGCGTATGTCGGCTCGCAGAGCTTCCACCAAGTGAACCCGACGGATATCAACCCGCTTTACAACAACAACAGCACTGGCTTGCTGGGTAAGCGCGTGTTCTACGCCGACCCCGCGACTGCCAACGTGAGGAACTACACGCAGCCGGTGGCGACCACCGACACAGGCGGGATCGCCAGCTACCACTCGCTGCAGGCCTCGCTGCAGAAGCGTGTGACGAACGGCTTGACGGCGTTCGTGAACTACACGTGGTCCAAGGCGATCGACAACAATGCCTTCGGCGCGCAGGGTGTGACCGCGGTGGTGCCGGGCAGCTCGTATGTGCTGCCGGTGTATGAGGCGAACTACAAGCGCCTGGACCGCGGGCCTTCGGATTACGACCACCGCAACGTGCTTTCGGTGTCGTATGTGTGGAACCTGCCGAAGTGGAAGGGCGGCAATGCCGGTCTGCGCTACGTCGTAAATGGATGGCAGACCAACGGCATCTACGCGTTCCGCAGCGGCAACCCACTGACGGTGACGGGAGCCAACGTGGACGGCACCGGGCAAAATCGCGATCGCGCGATATGGAACGGACAAAGGGCGTACGGCGGCAATGCGTGCGCCGGAGTCAGCACTCCCTGCAGGAACTACCTGAACACCGCGAACTTTTCCACCAACCCGGCCTTCAGCAGCACGAACGCGGCCATCACGGCGCTGTCCTACGGCAATGTCGTGAAGGGCAGCTTTGTGGGACCACAGTTCCAGACATGGGATGTGAGCGTCATTCGCGATTTCCCGCTGTCCGAACGCATGCAGTTCCAGTTCCGCGCGGAGTTCTTCAACGTGCTGAACCATACGAACTTCGGCGATCCGCAAGTGGGACAAACCAACACGGCGAACTTCGGCTCGATCCGCTCTGCGAACGATCCTCGTATCGGTCAGCTTTCTTTGAAGTTCGTGTT
>CAXSHQ010000111.1:8649-11459 GCA_964236875.1 uncultured Acidobacteriaceae bacterium
GATCGCTATTCCTCCAACGAGGGCGTGAGAAGGTGTCACGCCCTCAACTTTTTGCGTTTGCAGAACGGAAGCAGAGCAGGCAAGCCGGAGAGAGTTGCAGCATGGAAGCGCGACTGCCCCACAGGATGCCGGTCCAAGGTTTCATACGGGGAACGTTTCTGCGTGCCTTGATGTGCGTGTTGTGCGGCGTTGGCGCCGCGCATGTTCCGTTGCAGGGGCAGGCCGGTGGTCAGGCTGGTATCCACGATGGGAGTTCGGCGCCTCGCTACAAGAATCCGGTGCTTTTCGCGGATTACTCCGATCCGGATGTGATCCGGGATGGAGCCGACTTTTACCTGATCGCGTCGAGCTTTCACTTTGTGCCGGGATTGCCGGTGCTCCATTCGCGAGACCTGGTGCACTGGGAAATCGCAGGGCATGTGCTGCCACGGCTGAACCTCGGGCCGGCGTATGACATGAGCGGAGGCACGCGTTACGGCGGAGGCGTGTGGGCGCCCTCCGTGCGCTTTCACAACGGGCTGTTCTATCTCTACTTTCCTACGCCGGATGAAGGCATCTTCGTGACCACCGCGCCCAAGATGACGGGGCCATGGAGTGCGCCCACTGCCGTGTTGGCGGGGCCGGGCTGGGAAGACCCCTGTCCCTTCTGGGATGATGACGGCTCGGCATACCTGGTGCATTCCAAGTTGCGCGCTGGGCCGCTGATCCTGCATCGCATGGCACCGGATGGCAAGTCGCTGCTGGATGAAGGCAATATCATCGTGCAGGATCCAAAGGAACTGCCCACGCTGGAAGGGCCGAAGTTCTATAAGCGCAATGGCTGGTACTACATCTTCGCGCCCATGGGCGGGGTGGGAGGCGGCTCGCAGGCGGTGCTGCGCTCACGCAACATCTATGGGCCGTATGAGCACCGCATCGTGCTTTCCAAGGGCGATACCAATGTGAATGGACCGCATCAGGGCGGCTATGTGGAGACGCAGGACGGCCGCGGATGGTTCCTGCATTTCCAGCTTCGCGGAGCGCATGGACGCATCGTGCACCTGGAGCCGGTGCGCTGGGAAGAGGACTGGCCGGTGATGGGGAAAGCCTTTGATGGCCACGGCGTCGGCGAGCCTGTGGCAGAGGGGCCGATGCCGGTTGCCGTGGCTGGGGCCGCATCGATGGCGCCGCAGACGTCGGATGAGTTCACCGGAGCGACGCTGTCTCCCCTGTGGGAGTGGAATCACAATCCTGACGACGCGCACTGGTCGTTGACCGAGCGGCGAGGCTATCTGCGGCTGAAGCCCATGCCTGCCGCCGACCTGATGCACGCGCGCAACACGCTCACGGAAAGCATGCAGGACCAGGCTTTGGAATTCACAGCGAGGCTGGATGCGCGGCACATGCAGGACGGCGACCGCGCCGGGGTGAGCATGTTCGACAAGGGGCTGAGCTACGTGGGCGTGGAGCAGACGGAGAACGGGCGCAGGCTGCTGTTCTGCGTGGGAGCTGCGGAGACGCCGGGGCCGGCGGTGCACGCCGATGTCGTGGAATTGCGCGTGCGGCTGAATGGCGATAGTGCCACGTACTCCTATAGCGTGGATGAAGGGAAGACGTTTGTGCCCCTGGGGACTCCCACGAAGGCGGAGTTCAGCTGGTGGAAGGGTGCGCGCCCGGCGCTGTTCGCGTTCAATACGCGGAAGGACACGCAGAGCAAGGGGTATGTGGACTTCGACTGGGCTCACTATCAGGCGCTGCCGCAGTAGCTGGGCGTCAGCGCATGATATTTCTGTGTGCCTATAGCACCCGGGCTCGTATAGCATTTTTGCTATACTCGGGCTGATGAGGTCCGAGGCCGATGCTCGTATTGCGTTGATCTCCTGGGAGGGTGACACCCTGGAGGTGCTGCGTGGCTGGCCCAAAGGAATACGGGAAGACTTTGGCGTTGCCCTGGCTGAGATGCAACAGGGGTGTCCCGCAACCCTTGCGGTTCGGCCCATGCCGTCGATCGCACCGGGCGTCTTTGAGCTGAAGGATTCAGATCACCGCGCCTGGTATCGCCTGATCTATCTGGCCCGGGTGAAGAACACGATTTAAATGCTGCATTGCTTTGAGAAGGACACCGCTAAGACCGAGCGGCGTGACCTGAGCACCGTACAGAACCGCTGGAAGCAGGTGCAACAGCGCCTGCGAGAGGAGCAGAGAATTGAAAAGAAAGAGCAACAGCGAAGAGGGACCACACCTGACGCGCGGAAGCGTGCTGGATGACCTGGGTTTCAGCTCTTCCGAAGCGCTGGAGATCAAGGTGAAGGCGGAGCTGTATCGCGATCTGCTAAAGCACATCAACCTGCGCGGCTTTTCCCAGCCACAGCTTGGCGAGGTTCTGGGCATACACCAGCCCGACGTGAGCTGCCTGCTGCATGGGAAGGTTTCTCGGTTCAGTGTAGGCAGGCTGATCCAGTTTGCCGGCAGGCTAAATCTCGGAGCGCAGATCAAGCTTACGAAGCCGCGGACATCGAAGCTGCCCAGCCAGCCGGTGTCAGTGCGCCCACGGAGGAAGTTGGACGTAGCGCCTTAAGCCATCTATCGCGCGTCAGCTGGTGAGGGTGCAGGGGTCTACGGTCTGGTTTACGGGCGTGGAGCTTTCGTTGGTGACGGTCTCCCAGGCGATCTTTTGCAATTGCACGGCGACCGTTGAGGAGATGCCGAGGGCGGCTGCTGCTTTTTCGCTCGCGCCGAGAGTGCGCGCGTCCACACCGGTAAGCTGCTGGAAAAGGACGAGGGCGCTCAGGTAGCTGCCGTCTACGCTGGGGTGCGAGTAGTCGGCAGTG
>CAXSHQ010000111.1:11469-12661 GCA_964236875.1 uncultured Acidobacteriaceae bacterium
GGGGTCGTTGGTGGCGTTGAGGCCGTAGGGCAGCAGCGGCAAGGTGGAGCTGCCGGTGTAGGGGTTGGGGTTGGCGACGCCTTCGGCCCAGGCGCGTGTCCAGGCCTCGCCGGCAGGAGCGACGGCTTCAATGCGGCCGTCGGCCGTGGCGGCGCGGTAGTAGACGTTGTGATATGCGTTGCCGATGGCCGCCAGGTTCGCGGCGTAGGTCGTAGCGAAGCCGGAAAGCGCGGTAGAGCCGCTGAGGGACTGGGCCATGTCGGCGCGCGGCCAGGTTTCGTAGAGGTACACCTTGGCGGCGGGAGCGGCGGTGTGCACGGCGGCTTCAATGGTGGCGACGCTGGAGCAGAAGTTGCTGGGGTTGCTGGTGGAGTCGCCGGTGAATGACTTCGAGATGGGCCGGGTGGAGATCTCCTGCAGGACGACGGCGTTCCACTGGGCCTGGGCGATCACTGTGGGCGCGGCGGCGTAGTTCTTGCCGAGGCTGGTGGAGGCGATGCCCTCCACATGCACGTCCCAGCCGCTGCCATTGGGGCCGAGGCCGGCTTCCGCGGCGAATTGCGCGAAGAGCGCTGGGATGCCGCCATAGGGGCCGGGCTCGGCGGCGGTTTCTGCACGCGCGCCGGTCCCGTTGTAGTTCTCGTCCTGCACGCTGGCCGAGCCGGTGGTGGCGACCTGCGTGGAAGCGGCGATGCCGTTGTACTGGCGCACGGGCTGGTAGCGGCTATAGGTGAAGCTGTCGCCGACGAAGAGGAGGTGGGTGACGGCTACGGCGGGCGTCGGCGTGACCGGTGTGGTGGAAGACGAGGTTGCCGCGCCACCGCAGCCCGCGAGTGGGGCAAGCAGGGCGAGGAGCGGAAGTCTGCGGCGGAAGTCTGGCATAGGGGTCTTCGTTTGCGGAGCGGGCCGGAGGTGTCTTGTGACAGAGACGGCCTTGCAGAGCTAAGTGCAGCGGAGGCCCTGAAGGGCTACCCTCAGGGGCTAAAGCCCACGTCTTCATGTGGGCGGTACGTGGCGGCTGAAGCCGCCACCTGACGAGACAGAGCTTGCCGTTGCGCAGGCAGCGGGGTTGAAGCCGCAGCCTTATAGCAACTTTCCTTCAGGTGTAGTGCCGCTGCGAGCAGAATGCGGGGATCCTGAGCTGCGCTCAGGATGACACCTGTGTTTGAGCGAGCATTACACCTGGAGGGAA
>CAXSHQ010000112.1:0-6031 GCA_964236875.1 uncultured Acidobacteriaceae bacterium
CTGGCGCGGGCAGACGCCGGGCAAGCGGCTGTTGAAGATTCGCGTGATCAAGGATTCGGGCCGGCAGATTACGCCGTTTGAAGCGGCGGCGCGCAACATCCTGCGGATCTTCGATTACTTTCCGGGCCTCTATCTGGCTGGATTGGTCTCGATGCTGTGCAACCGGCGCAACAAGCGGCTGGGCGATCTGGCAGCGGGGACCCTGGTGATCCACGAAGGCCGTGATGAGCAGCCGCTGGTGGTGAGCGGTGGTGGGATCTTCGGCCAGGCCGCCGCGAGCTCCAGTGCGCCGTGGGTTCCGGTGCAGGCGGCGGAGCCTGGGGCGGGCGGTACGATGTTTCCCGCGGATGCGCTGGCACGATTGCAGCCGAACGATCTGCTGGCGATCGACACCTTTTTTGCGCGGGCGCTGGACCTGCCGATGGACGCGCGGCAATCGATGGCGCTGCGCGTTGCATCGAAGCTGTGCGCCAAGATGGAGGTGCCTGTGCCAGAGGGCAATCCGGAGCGGGCGCTGGAAGCGATGCTGGCTGGGCGGAGGGGTGGGGGGAGAGCGTTCTAAGCTGTACTTTATGCGTGGTGGCGACTGGATGGGCAGCTTGGCTTGCCTTCGCGAGCGTTGTACGTAGAACTTACAACGTAAAACTTAGAACAGCTTCGTCGGGTGTGGCTGATGCAGGCTGATGCGGAACGATCCAGGTTTCGCCTTCGCTGAGTGGGTGGACACGGTCGGCGAGGCCCTCACGGCGGGCGGCGGCGAGCAGGCGCGGCAGCGGCTCGGACATGGGCTCGCGGCCGAGGCGGAAGGTGCCGAAGTGCATGGGTACCATCGTCTCGGCGCCGAGGGCCTGAAAAGCTTCGAGAGCTTCTTCGGGGCTGGTGTGCACGGCGCGGTAGCTATCCGGGTAGTAGGCGCCGATGGGCAGCATGGCGACGTCAGGATGAAGGCGGCTGCCGATCTCCGCGAAACCGCTGAAGCGGGCGCTGTCGCCGGAGTGGTAGAGCGTGGGCGTAGCATCAGAGTTTGCCGCCGCGAGCACGTAGCCGCCGAAGCCTCGGTGGGTGTCTCTGAACATGCGCGCGCCCCAGTGCTTGCAGGGTGTGGCGGTGATTGTGAGGCCTTCCACCTGCGCGGACTCCCACCAGCGCAGCTCGGTGATGCTGCGGAAGCCGAGGTCCTGGACGAGGTCAGTGACGCCGTTGGGCACGATGGCGGCGGGCGCGGGCAGGCCGCGGCGGCGCATCTCGCGGGTGACGGCGCGCAGTGATGGCCGGTTGAGGTGGTCCATGTGCGCGTGCGTGAGCAGGACCGCGTCGATGCGCGGCAGGGAGCCCACCAGCAGACCGGGGCGGCGCTGGCGGCGGAGCAGAATCAGGCGCTTGGAAAAGACCGGGTCGATAAGCAGGCCGAGGCCGGCGGTCTGGACCAGGAACGACGAATGGCCGATGAAGGTGAGTGACGTTTCGCCGGGCGCGGCGACCGGAGGAACCTGTGGCTCGCCGGTGAGTGGCTGCCGGTGGCTTTCTCGCACGAGGCGGTAGAGCTGCGCGAGCTTGCGGAGCGGAAACGGGATACTGCGTGACATCAGGAGAGTGGATGAGCGGAACAGCGCCGTGGTCGCACCCGGTACGAACCCCCTCAAACCAGTCTGCATCCTAGTCGGCATGGCCCGAAGGGCCCAGGAGACTTGCGCGCCTATGGACGGAGCAGACAAGCAGACCGCCGCCGATCAAGCCAAGGCAGCCTCGAAGGATCACACGATCGGCCATGTGGACCCGCTGGCGCAGCGAGTGTGGGATCACGTGTCACACTCGCCGGTGCACAACCTTTGGAACTTTCAGGGTGCCTCTTTCAAAGTCGTGATGCAGCGGACCTTCAAATCCTTCCTGGACGACAATATCGTCTCGCGCGCGGCGGAGCTTGGGTACTACTTCCTGTTCGCGCTGTTCCCTACCCTGGTGTTCGCGTCGAGCATCATGGGGCTGGCGGCCAAGCGCGCCTCGCATGTGTATGCGTCCATGCTGGAGTACCTGGCGATCGTCATTCCGCACTCGGCGTACCAGATGGTGATCGATACCTTCAACCAGACCACGCAAGCTTCGAGCGGCGGCAAAATCGTGTTCGGATTGGCGGCTGCCCTGTGGTCGGCGAGCGTGGGCTTTGGCGCGATCCAGGACACGGCCAACATCGTCTACAAGGTGAAGGAAACGCGGCCCTACTGGAAGGCGAAGCTCGAGGCGATGCTGGTGACGCTGCTGCTGAGCCTAGTGATTGTGCTGACCCTAAGCGTGCTGCTGACCGCGGATTTCGTGATCAAGCGCGTTCGGCTCTTCAGCCAGGCGAGCTATCTCACGATGGGCGAAGTGGGGCTGGTGAAGGCCACCTCCTGGTTGATGGTCATTGTGTTCCTGATGCTGCTGTTCGCGATCATCTACTACTATGCGCCGGACGTGAAGAACAGCAAGTGGCGGTGGTTTACGCCGGGCGCGGCCATCGGCATCTTCGGCTGGATCGCGGCGTCGCTCGGGCTGCGGGTTTACCTGCACTACTTCAATAGCTACTCGGCGACGTATGGCTCGCTGGGCGCGGTGATCATCCTGCTGACGTGGTTCTACATCACAGGGCTGATGCTGCTGCTCGGTGCTGAGGTGAACTCGGAGATCGCCGCGGCGGTCGCGGAGAAAACGCTGAAAGAACAGGGTGCGATCCCGCAGCATGCGACGACGGATCATGAGCATCCGATCGAGTGTGCGGAGCCTGCGAAGAGTTAGTTGCCCGACAACGTTGTGTTGTAGAGAGCGTTGAGTTCTCGAGCTATCGCTTTCAGCACGAAGAGGTGCCCGTTGTAGGCCTGGAGCTCCGTATCCAATGCTTCCTTTTGCGAGGGAGACATCTTCGCCATAGGCACTCCATGCGAAAACAGAGAGCCGACCAGCGGCGCGGCGGTATTGATCGTCACGTCCTCCTCTTTTGAGAAGTCCATCTGCAGGGTGTAGACATCCGCATACTTCCTGCTTTCCTCATAGGGCATGAGCCCGAGAGCTCCGTCGGTCTGCGCGGTCAAATAGCTGGATTGTTTCAATGTCAGCCCGTTGAAGTCGATCCCTGCCTCCTTCTGGTCACCCACCTTGTGCAGTACATCGAGCAGCTTGTTGTTTTCCACTATCTGGCGGTCGTAGAACGGCAACGTCTTCTCGACGTCCTTCTGGTTCTCCATCATCTCCGCATGCATCGCAGCTTCGGCCTCGTGTACGAGATGTCGGTTATGAACGTGCTCGACCAGCTTCTCAAGCGAGAGCGCAATCAGCAGTCCCACCGTAATGGTGAGCAGGTGCATGAAGAAATCGCGAACGGAATGGATAGGTTGGTGCGGCGGATGGACATCCATGGAAGCTATTGAAGCATAGGCTGAGCGTTACTTCGTCATGGGCTGCAAGACGTCGTCGAGCCGTGCGGGCGTGCCGTCGACGCGGACGAGCTGCGGGTATTTCTCGCCCTCGTGGTAGTCGAGCCTGATCACTTTGAAATAGCCGGTGTTTTCAACGATGAACTCGATAGCGGGGCCGCTACCCTTGGCCTGCTGGATGGCCGCGCGCAGGAGCGCCCACGTGTAGGCTCGGCCGTTGACGGCGAGGATGCGCATGCCGGGGCCGAAGCCTGCCTTGTCGGCTATGCCGCCTACGATCACGTCCGCGACGCGCCCATCACCGGTAGCCTGAAAGCCGAGCGAGTAACGCGAGTCGATGCTGCCGATCTCCGACTCGGAGAGCTGCGACCAGTAGTTCGGCTTGTCGGTGTAGGTGAGCTTGTAGCCGCTGAGGGTGTCGAGGCCGGCCATCTCCGGAGAGGGTGCTGCGTTTGAATCGAGACGCGTGCGCAGAAAGGTGGCCCAGTCGTTCGGGACGATGGTGTTGAGGCCGGTGACAATGTCCTCAAAGGTGTACGGGACGACCCTGGGGCCGGTGTTGCCGCCGTAGCCTTCAAAGAGCGCGGCGAAGTCGTTGAGGCTCTTGGCGCCATTGGTCTTCTGGCGGATAAGGAGGTCGACTTCAAGCCAGAGGAGCTCGCCTTCGTCGTAGTAATCCGTGGCGCGGCGGTAGTTATCGTAAGCGCCGCCCGTGTTGTAGAGCACCTGCGCCATGGTGGCGGTGTCCTGCAGGTCACGCCAGGCGCGGCCGGGGCGCACGTTGTTCAGATAGCCGTAGACGGTGGCGAGGCGGTCGCGGTAGACCGAAGGTGTCCAGATGCCGCAGCGCGCGGTGAGGATGTCGCCGAGGTACTCGGTCAGGCCTTCGTAGACCCAGAGCAGCTCGCCCTTCATGGGCTCCTGATAGTTGGGCGTGGCGAGGCCGGCGGGGCGACGGTACTTGCCGTTCCAGGAGTGAGTGAACTCGTGCGGCAGCAGCAAGCCATTGAGGGTGAACTCGTTGTCGTCGATGAAGGTCTTCTCAGCCACGCGATCGTCGGAGGACTGGTGGTGCTCCAGGCCAAAGTGCGAGACCTGATCGCTGAGCGTGACAAGGAAGTGGTACGAGCCGTAGTGGCGCGACTTGTAGAGCGCGCCGGTTTCGCGCACGAGGCGCGAGAACTCGGCTATATGCTCATCGCTCAGTTGAAGGTCTTCAGGGCCGTCGCCGGCGAGATCAAGGAAGTGCTGCGGGCGGATGTCGTTGGCGAGCGGGATTTCGCGGAACCAGCGACCGGCGAGGACGGGTGAGTCGACGAGCTGCTCAAGCGAGACGGTTTTGAAAGCGTTGAGCGAGCGGTCGGGACTGGCTGCGCGGTCCAGTGCCGTGCCGAAGCGCCAGTCGGCGGGGATCTTGATGGAGGGCGCGACCATGACGTCGCTGGCCTTGGTGCCGGCTGGGTACACCACGACGGAGTTCCAGCTCAGCAGGGCAAGATTGGCGCTGGTGCTGGCGCCTGCGGAGAAGCCCTGCGCAGCGGCCGTGGCGAGGAAGTCCATCCTGATGCTGAGTTGCGTGACGCCTGCGGGCACAGTGATGTGGTAGGCGTACATGTCGACGTCGTCGCGCTGCCACTTGACCGGCGCGCCGTTCGCGCTGAGGCCGAAGCCGGCCTGATTGTCGATGGGGCCGGTGGGGCCGTGCTCACCGGGAATCCACTTGGGGTAGACGAGGGTCATGGGCCCGGGCTGCACAGGCATGGTCTCGGTGGCGTGGAGGATCTTGCGGGGAGCGTCGGTCAGGTCGACCGAGAGGCTGATGGGCGCGGATGTCTGCGCGAGAGCAGCGGGGCCGGTGAGGCAAGCTGTGAGACAGAGCGGGGCAAGGAGAAGACGCACGGAGCCGGTGTACATTCTGGGAACAAGTGTACGAGAAATAGCCTCTACAAGCCGAGCAGCGGGACGCCTTCAGCAGCGGCGGCGGCGCGGAGTTCAACATCCAGCGTAGCGAGCGGTAGCTGGTTGCGCAGGGCGCATTCGAGGTAGATGGCGTCGTAGACCGTCAGGGTATGTCGGTGTGCCAGATCGAGAGTTGTGGACCAAAGGAAGTCCGGCGCTTTCATGTCAATCCCGACCTGTAAATCCGTAAGCTCACTAATCAGGCGATCTCGTTGCACAGTATCGTAAGTGCCGCGTCGTACGTTCTTTTGGAGAACATTCGCGACTTCGACCTTCCATAGCGGCGGCGCGAGTGCTCCATAAAGTTCTACATGGTCAAAGACCTGCAGGATGGCATTGGTCAACTCCGCCTGATGTACAAACGCGATTGTTACCGAAGCGTCCAAGACCAAGCTCATCGGCGACCAAACTCCTTGTCTGCTTTAAACTCGCCGGGATCAAACTTTAGATCAAGCAGCTTGGCACGATCTCTGATTCTCACCATGGCCGCTCTGGCCCGCTCTCTCTGCTCGGGTGTGCGGAGAGGGAACTTTGTCGGGTGGACCGTCGCGATACTGCGGCCGTCCGCCATGAGCTCGACCTCATCTCCGCTGCTGGCATGCTTCAGCAAGACTTCCATAGTCGTATCTTTAGCTTCCAGAGTCACCGTCATCGATCTGACCTCC
>CAXSHQ010000112.1:6041-11183 GCA_964236875.1 uncultured Acidobacteriaceae bacterium
CGGCTAGTGTACTGCTTGGGGTGAGCTCATTTCTGGCAGCACCTTGGCTTGCCAGCCCTGCCAGGTGAGGCGGTCTTTGAGGCTTTGCCAGTCGGTGTCGGGGAGCGCCATGAGGTCTGCTCGGGGAATGCCGGGGAGCCCGTTGCCGACAGCATCCAAGCCGCCTTCACGATCTTCGCGTATGTAGCTTTTGGAGATGTCCACGTTGTTGGCGTTGATCCAGGTGCTGATGTGCGTGATGCCGGCGGCTTCGATCTTCTCATTCGTGTTCCAGAAGGCAAAGTGGATCTGCGCGTTGAGCCACTCGACGCCGTCGCGGTCGACCCATGAAGTGCGGTGGCTAATGCCGGGGTAGAAGACGTTTGTGAAGAGGTTACGCTGGGCACCGATATTGTTGGAGAGCAGCGCGGTGGTCTTCGCTTTCTGCTGCGCGAACCAGTCGGGGCCGTGGTGCGGGATATCCATGACGGTATCGTTGCTGCCGTTCATGATGTAGAGCGGACCGCGCTCCGCGTGCAGCGCGAAGAGCACCGGGCCGCGGTCGCCAAGGTTCTGGAGAGCGAGGTAGGGAGGCCCCTGGCAGGGCAGCGCGTTGCGGTCGTAGTACTCACCGGGCCCGTCGAACACGCCGCCGCCGGAAAGCAGAACGGCGTGCACGCGCGTATCCCATGCGCCTTCCACCCCGACGACGAACGCGCCCATGGAGTAGCCGGCGGTCGCGATGCGCTTGGGATCGACTTCCGGCCGGGCGAGGAGGTAGCTGACTGCCTGGGCGAGGTCGACCTGCATGAGGCCGGCCACGCGCGGACCCCAGTGCAGCCGCCATTGCTGGTCAGTGAAGCCCGCCGGGGCGGGCGGGTAGACGTCGTGAGGGGAGGGGCCCACGCGGCTTTTGCGCTCCATGTTGCGATCGCCATCGCCTATGGGATCGTAGGTAACGACCACGGCGCCGGCCTTGGCGAACATCATGCCGGAGTAGAAGGCGTACCAGGAGAACTTGTCGCCACCGTGGCCATTCACGATGACCAGGCCGGGCAGCTTGCCTTTCCAGTGCACGACCTTGGGATCGGGACGGTACACAATCGCGGGCACGAGCATGCCGTCTTCGGTCGAGTAGGTGACGCGGTCGGCGAGCACGCCGGGTGTGGGCGAGAAGGTGCTCCACACCTTGCTGTTCAGCGCGGGGAGCTGGTCGGGCATGTCCAGGTCGTGGCGGATCTGCATGCGCGCGGCGGCCCACTGAGCGGGTGTAGAAGGCGGGGCTACCGTGCTTTGCGTGGACGCGGCAGCTTGCGCGGCAGCGGTGCCGCATGTGGCCGCGAAAGACGAAAGAAGAAGCAGATGAGATAGGCGCATGCGAAGACCTCCGCGGAGCCGGTCTACCCCGCGCGCTGATAAGTGTACCGGGCGACATCGGTGGAGGTTTCAGCGACAATGGCGGACATGGGTTTGTTCGGCAAGAAGCTGAAGCAGGAACACAAGGTGATGGGGCAGGCGGAGCGTGCCGGAGGGGCGCTGCTCGAGGAGTATCACCGCGCCACGCCGGAGTGTCCGGAACCCAAGCGCTGGCACATGTATGACTCCATGACGGCGGAAGCCGAGGTGCTGGAGTTTCTGCGCACGCTGGTGACCACGATCAAGCCGGAGCTGATCGTGGAGACGGGCGCGTTCGTGGGCGCGAGCACGGTGTGGATGGCGGAAGGATTGAAAGCCAACGGCTTCGGCAGGATCATCAGCTGCGAGCTGGACCCGGTGGTGTTCGCGAAGGCGCAGGAGCGTGTGGCTGCGTCCGGTCTAAGCGAGTGGATCGACCTGCGCATGGAATCGTCGCTGGAGATGAAGGTGGAAGGCCGGATCGACCTGCTGTTCGGCGACAGCGATATGCCGGTGCGCGAAGCGGAGGTCCGGCGGTTTTTGCCGCAGATCAATCCTTACGGTCTGATCCTGCTGCATGATGCGAGCTCCCACCTGAAGGTGGTGCGTGAAGCGGCGCAGCGGCTGGAAGCGGAGGGCCTGCTTTCCTGCGTGTACCTGCCGACGCCACGTGGGCTGGTAGTAGCGCAGAAACGCGAAGGGAGAAGCTGACGTGAGTGCCGCACTGCAGGAGCTGCAAGGAGACGCTGCCGTGATCGCCGATTTTCTCTGCATGATCGGGCTGCCGGTGCGCGTGGCGGAGCTCGATTCGAGTAGCTTTTTGCCGGGCGTCGCGCTGGAGAACAACGGCCTTATGGTCGATCCGGAGAAGCTGCTGCATCCGGGCGATCTGCTGCATGAAGCCGGACATCTGGCGGTGATGACGCCCGAGCGGCGTGCGGCTTGTGACGGCGATGTGGGAACGGACATGGGTGACGAAATCGGCGCGCAGTGCTGGTCGTATGCGGCGGCGATGCATCTGGGCCTCGCGCCGGAGGTGGTGTTTCACGAGCACGGCTACAAGGGCTCGGCGCAACAGCTGATTGGCACCTATCGCGACGGGCAAGCGGGTGTACCGCTGCTGCAGTGGATGGGATTGACGCTGGACCGGCAGCGAGCCGCGGAGGCAGGTGCGGAGCCGTATCCGCACATGCTGCGCTGGCTGCGTTAGATTTGGCCTGAAAACACGCCCGTGTACGCTTCCTGGTTTGTGTAATGATTTCGAGCACAAACGCACTACAAGGAAGGAGAGACCCATGGCAGACGACTGCTCCCCGGCAAACCCCGCTTCGGCCGCACGGCCGCGACATCACTGGTTCGACAAGTGCCAGGCGCTGGTGCCGATCATCTCGCCGATCATCGCTGTACTCAGTTTCTTTAGCGGAACCATCTTCTCCGCGTATCAAGCGCAGAAGAGTACACGCAGCGCGGAAGATAACGAGTGGCGTCAGTCGCTGCAGAAGGCGACGTTCAGCGACTCCGACATGATCCCCAGCGCATTTCTGCTGGAAAGCTTCTATAACTCGTCGGTGTACAGCTACCGCGAGCAGGCGCGGGAGCTGCAGTTCGTGATGCTGGACCGTACCTCGCAGCCGGAAGTGTTCGACCTGGTGTTTCAGAACATGCTTCGCGATGCAGCTTCGCGCGAAGTTGCCGCACCGACTGTCGTGCAGGACACGGTCCACGACATGCTGAGCGTGGGAGCGACCCTCAACGAGCACATTCGCACCATGTATGCAACGGCGATTCCGGAGGCGGCCAGCCGCGCGAAGACGACGCTGGATATGTTTCTGAGCGATCCCCGGCCGTTCTTTGGATCGACACCGCAGGATCAAGGGCGGCTGAACCGCCTGTACGTGTTGATGTGGGAGCTTGACACCTTCAGCGATGGCATGAACTGCGTGTGGAACACAAACCACAGCGATTGCCCTCACCTGAAGGGCGATGTGGATGGAACCGCGCAGGTCTTTCTGATGAACCATCCCGTGCCGCAGGCGAGCGGCCACGGTCCGCAGTTCCGCACCTACTCCACCTGCGCGGTGCACCATGCGCCGGAGGCCGGCTACTACTGCGACAGGACCGAGGAGCCATAGGCCGCGCCCACCGGTCCGGGGGTGGCATAGAATGACCGCACACTCATGATCCTGTATGCGGTTGTTCTCGGCATCATCGTCCTCACCCTGCTGGGCGTGTCGCTGGCGCGGCTCGGCAAGGTAAAAACCAAGGCCGACTACCTGGTCGCCGGGCGCAGCCTCGGCGCGTTTGTGCTGGTGTTCACGCTGCTTTCGAGCTGGATCGGCTCGGGCTCGCTGCTGGGCGGCGCGGAGAACGCATACCGGCATGGCTTTGCGGCGCTGTGGCAGTCGGCGGGCGGATGGCTTGCGTTAGGCCTTATATATTTCATCGCGCCGCGGGCGCGCAAGTTCGCGCAGTTCACCATTCCCGACCTGCTGGAGGCCCGCTACAACCAGGCTGCGAGGGTGTTGGGCGTGGTGGCGGTGCTGTTCACCTACACGGCGATCACCAGCTACCAACTCATCGGCGGCGGCGACATCATCCACCTGATCTTTCCGCAGATCGACGGGATCACGGGACGCTACATCCTGGCAGCCTTTGTGATCGTGTTCACGGCTATTGCCGGCATGGGCTCGGTGGCGTACATGGACGTGGTGATCGGCCTGCTGGCGGCCGGCACGCTGATCACCGCGTTCCCCGTGCTGCTGCACATGGCGGGCGGGTGGGCCGCGCTGCATACGATCCTGCCCGCGACGCACTTTACGCTGTTCAGCGATCAACCCGGCATCTGGGCGGTGGAACTGGCGCTGCCGACAGGACTGCTGATGCTGGGCAACCAGTCGATGTACCAGAAGTTCTTTTCCGCCAAGACGGAGCGCGACGCCACGCGCGCGACGATCGGGTGGATCGTCGGCACGGTGATCCTGGAGACCGTGATCGTGGCGGTGGCCGTCGTGGGCTCGGCGCTGTACCGCACGGGCGAGGTGGCGGACCATCCGCGCGAGGTGCTGGCCTATACGGCGACGCATGCGTTCGGCGGTTCGGGGCTGCTTTCGCTGCTGGGTGCGCTGATGGTTGGCGCGATCTTCGCGAAGGTGGTGTCGACGGCGAACAACTACCTGTTCTCGCCGGCGACGAACCTGGTGAACGACATCTTTGTGCGCTACGTGAAACCGGATGCCGGCAACCGGCAGGTGCTGATCGTGAGCCGGCTGATGGTGGTGCTGCTGGGTTTGTGGTCCCTCTACCAGTCGCTGGGCACCAAGAGCGTGCTGGAGATGAGCCTGTACGCCTACACGATCTACTCCGCCGCGCTGACGCCGGTGGTGCTGGCGGCGTTCTTCTGGAGGCGCGCGACAGCGGCCGGTGCGGTGTCGAGCATTGCCGCCGGGACGTTCATCACGATCTTCTGGAAGCGGGGCCTCGCGCCGCACATGCCGCAGGCGATTGCTGCGCGTGATGCCATTCTGCCGGCGCTGCTGGTCTCGCTGCTCTGCCTGTTCTGCGTGAGCCTGCTGACGCCCGCGCCAAGCGAGCGGCAGCTGGCGCCCTTTGAAGGGTGAGCGGCGCACCGCTACCGGGCCGTTGGCCGCATGGAAAACTTTGCGGAAAGCGCGGGCAGCCAATCGCGGCATAGCGCTGCTCTAAGCCCGCAGGTGGAGGGGGATACCCTTCGCCCCTTGAAGGAGTGTTTGCCATGCCGACCCAACTCAA
>CAXSHQ010000112.1:11193-12632 GCA_964236875.1 uncultured Acidobacteriaceae bacterium
AGATCGCAGTGACGGCTACCGACAGCGCCGCCGAGCTCCGCCCGCTGATCGGTGACGACTCGACCGCCACGTTCGAGAACGATCCGACGTTCGTGGATTCCAATCCCACTGGCTCGGCTTCGAGCGAGAACCTTGAAGAACAGCGTCCCGGCGCCGGCAAGGAGTTTCAAGCCGTCGTTGCCAAGTCCGGCAAGGGCGCAGGCCCCGATCCGGATGAAGAAGACGAGTTCGCCGACGAGGAAGAGGACGATGACGACGACCTCGACGATGAGGACGAAGACGTTGACGACGACGAGGATGACGATGAGGACCTCGACGACGATGAGGAGGATGACGACGAGGACGACCTCGACGACGAGGATGACGACGACGAAGATGAGGACGACGAAGACGAAGATGATGCGGACGAGGTGAAGGCGTCCGCATCGCCTGCGGCGGAGACGCTCAGGGCGGACGGCTTGCTGGGATATGAGGATGAGGCCGAAGATTCAAAGAACCGCGTGGACCGCGTGACCGGCGATGTGGAGCGCAAGCGCGACGAGGCTCGCAAGCTGACCGACGATCCGGATGAGAACCCGAAAGACGCCTACGCGCGGGTGGACCCGGCAGCCGAGCGCGAGGAACAGGAAGACACCGATGTGTTCATCCGGCCAGTGAAGCCGATGGATCTGGGCGCGGCAAACGTCTCCTACGCGGCCCTGTAGAGCTCGGTTTTCCTCGCGCTTCGGCGCGGGTATTCATTGGCCATGCAGCCTTCGTGGGCAGGCACCGCATCCAAAACCAACGTGAGCTACGAAGTCGAAGTGACCGAACGCAATTTGTGGAAGGGCCTCCTGGCCGGGTTGGTGGGCGGTCTGGTGGCCACTGCGGCCAAGTCGTTTGCCGAGAAGATGTACCCGCCACGGACGCATGGCGAGCCGGAGCCGCCGGAAGTGCTGGCTGAGAAGATCGCTGGCCATCCGCTCGACGAAGGCACGAAAGAAGTGGCTGGCGAAACGATTCACTGGGCGTTCGGCGCGCTCACTGGTGCGGCGTACGGTGCGCTGGCTGAGTTCTATCCGAAAGCCACCGCGAAGGAAGGCGCTACCTTCGGTTTGGCGCTCATGACACTGACTCACGAGAGCGCGTTGCCCTCCATGGGCCTGGCGGCGCCTCCGGAAGAGCAGACCACGCGCGAACACACGAGCGAAGCGGCTAGCCATCTGCTCTACGGCACCGTGACGGAACGGGTGCGAAGCATGGTGCGCAAGGCGCTGGACTGAAGCAGAACGTGATCCGACAAACGCAGGCGCTCTCTGCGTTTCGCAGCTTTCACTAAGCTATCGCTGTTCTCCTCGAGGTCTAGTCGCCCTCACCTGATGCGTCTGTTCCGCTGCGAGCAGAATACGGGGATTCTTCGCTACGCTCAGGATGACGCCTCTCCCACGAGAGACCTACAC
>CAXSHQ010000113.1:0-869 GCA_964236875.1 uncultured Acidobacteriaceae bacterium
AAGCGCAAGAAGCTCCACCCAGCGCGCGCGCTGTCGGCTGAACGGACGCCAGCCGCCTCTGTGAACAAAGCGGCGCAAGGCAGTATGGATCGGGTCCACGCGGCTCACTGGATCCAAACCATCCCATCCGCCTTTTCGCCCGTATCGATCCTGCGTACCACCAGCCAGCTGCTGAGGTCGACCACCGAGACAAAACGAGCGCCAAAGCAGGACACATAGGCGAAGCGGCCGTCGGGCCGTATCAATACTTCCTGCGGGCGTGCTCCCACGTCCAGAACATGGTCGATCTTCTGCGTGGTCACATCGATGGTTGCAAGCTGGCCTGTTTGCGGAAGCGTGACTAGCAGCCGCTTTCCGTCCCTCGTAAAAGCTGAGCCATACCCCAGCGAAGGCAGCATCAGCGACGAACGGACAGTGCGTGTGCCGGTGTCCACGAAGAAGAGCCGTGGGCTGCTCTGGTCCGCCGTCACCACCGTCCGGTCATCCGGAGACAGGGAGATACGTTGAATCGACGGAGCCACGCTGATCTTCCCCAGCAGCTTCCGCGCATGCAGGTCGAGCACCGACACGCTCCCGGTCGACACATTTGCGGTGTACCCCAACCTGCCGTCGCGCGAGACAGCCAGCATGTGCGACTGGTCCGCCCCGGTCGGTATCGAACCCGCAACTGCCATCGTCTTCGTGTCGATGATCGTGACCGACTGCTCGAGCTCCGTCGTCACATACAGGAGCTGCGTAGACGGATCAAGGACAGCGCAATGCGGACGCAGCCCGCGGCCAAACGACACACGCTTGACCACCTGCGCACGAGCTACATCCAGGACCAGCAGTGAATCGCCATCCGAGCCGGGACGCCCCAGTCCGGAGTC
>CAXSHQ010000113.1:891-2468 GCA_964236875.1 uncultured Acidobacteriaceae bacterium
ATGGACGGCACCGCTTCATGAACAGTGGCAATCGTCTTCCCTTGCTCCGGGTCCACCACGCTCACCGTGGCATCCCCCTGGTTCACCACCAGCAGGCGCGGTCCTTGCCGCTCAGGGGACGAGGGCTGCGCAAGAGCATGTTCACACATGGCACAGGGAACGGCGGCAGCGGCAAGCAACACGCAGAGTCGCGCGACGACCCTCAAGCGACACAGTGAACTCTCCATTGCCCGCACCACGACGCAAACCAAACTAACAGCCTCGCACGTTACCGCTATTCAGGAACGGTGATGGCACGGTTCATTCGTTGACAATGCGGAAACCCTGCTCCTACTATCCGCCACGACTCAAAGAGTGACAGTTTGCCAAGCCAAACCGCGCGAAAGCGACATTGAGTCCATGCATCTTTCGAGGTCGTATCCATGAAGCTTTTCCGTTGTTTTCTGGGGCTGTTGCTCCTGGTCGTTTCTGTGCAGGGTCTGTCGGCCCAATCGCTCAACACATCTCAGATTTCCGGGGTCGTCGAAGACGCTACCGGGCTGTCGTGCCCAATGCAAAGGTGACGCTCACGCAAACCGCTACCGGCGCCGTGCGCGTTGTCACCACCAACTTCTCGGGTGAGTACCTGGCCCCTGATCTCCCCCTCGGTCCCTACACCATCTCTGTGGTGGCTCCTGGCTTCAAAGGCTATCTGGAGCGCGGTGTCACCCTGGAGGTCGGCAGCAACCCGCAGATCAATCCCAAGCTCACCGCCGGCGACGTCACCCAGGAAGTGACGGTCGAGGCCAACACCACTGTAGCCGTTGAAACCGAGAGCAACGGCGTCGGCACCGTCGTAAGCCAGCGTCAGGTCGTGGAGCTGCCGCTCAACGGCCCGCGACCCCATCGCGCTGGTGGCGCTTGCAGGCGCCACTACAACGGCTCCCGCCGGCGACCTGAACACCAACAAGAACTTCCCCACCGTGACGCTCTCCGTCGCCGGTGGCCTGCCCAACGGCATCGCCTATGTGCTCGATGGTGGCACCTATAATGACGTCTTCAACAACCTGAACCTGCCGGTCCCATTCCCTGACGCCCTGCAGGAGTTCAAGTCCGAAACCAGCTCACTCCCCGCGCAGTATGGCAACCACGCCTCCGCGGCCGTCAACGCCATCACCAAAAGCGGCGGCAACAGCTTCCACGGCGATGTCTTCGAGTTCGTCCGCAACTACATGTTCAACGCGGCCAACTACTTCGGTTACAACTCCACCACCGGAGCCAAGGTTCGCGACAACCTGAAACGCAACCAGTTCGGCGGAGTCATCGGCGGTCCGATCCGCAAGGACAAGCTCTTCTTCTTCACCGGCTTCCAGGGCACGATCATTCGCTCCAACGGCAACCCGACGCTGACCCATGTACCGACGCAGTCGATGCTCAACGGCGACTTCAACCCTTCGATCAACGCGAACTGCTTCAACAAGGCGGTCACGCTGAGCAGCCCGTTCGGCACCGGCGGCTATGCAAAGAACACCATCAATCCGGCGCTTTATAACCAGCAGGCCCTCAACGTCATCAAGGCGGGCCTGCCGGTCACTAAC
>CAXSHQ010000113.1:2478-12447 GCA_964236875.1 uncultured Acidobacteriaceae bacterium
GACGCCGGCAATCCCTGCGGAAACCACTTCTACACACTGTCGCAGAACTCGACCGCGCAAGCCGTGCTCGGCCGCGTGGACTGGACGGTGAACGAGCGGCAGACCGCCTTTGTGCGCTACAACATCGCGCGCTTCAACTCCCCCGTCACCGAAACCGGAACCGACCTCACCTCCATCAACCAGGTGGGCCAGTTCAACCAGGATCAGTCGGTCGTCCTGGGCGACACCTACAACATCACCCCGCACATCATCAACTCGGTGCGGGTCACAGGAAACCGCACGCTGGGTCAACGCTCCCTGCTGCCCTTCTTCGACCCAAGCTCGCTCGGCATCAACGACTACACGTCGCCGAACCTGAAGGGCTTCATGGGCATCACCATCACCAACGGCTTCTCACTGGGTCAGGGCGGCAACAATCCCGGCTACTTCAACTCCACGGTGTACCAGCTCGTGGACGACGTGAACGTCGTCCGTGGCAACCACCAGATCACGTTCGGCGGCAACTACCTCTACGCCTACATGAACACCGTGAACAACCGGCCCACCAATGGCGCGTTCACGTTCGGCGGCACGGTCACCGGCGGCGGTTCCGTGGGCTATGCGGACTTCCTCACCGGAAACCTCTCGGCCTTCGCGCAGGGTAACGCCGACTACGAGAACGACGTGTACCACTACGTCGGCGCCTATGTGCAGGATTCCTGGAAGGCAAACAAGCACGTCACGCTCAACTACGGGGTGCGCTGGGAGCCGTACATTCCGTTCTGGAACCGCAACAGCCATGCGGAAAACTTCGACATGGGCCGCTTCACCGCGGGTACCAAGAGTGCGATCTACACACAGGCGCCGGCGGGGCTCATCTTCCCCGGCGACGGCGGCTATCCCGGACGCTCCTACAACACCGGCAAGCTGAATCAGTTCGCGCCGCGCATCGGCGTTATCTGGACGCCGGGAGACAGCGGAAAGACCTCGGTTCGCGCCGGCTACGGCCTCTTCTACGACACGCCGCAGATGTTCTTCGATACCCGCTACTCGAACGCGCCGCCATGGGGTCAGACCGTATCCCTTGGCACGACGTCCTTCACCAACCCGTGGTCTGCATACCTTGGCGACTCACAAACAGCGCAGGGACAGGATCCCTTCCCGGCCTTGACTCATGTGAGCGCCACCACCCCGTTCGTCTCCGGCGGCACGTATGTCAACACACCCATCAAGTACAAGCCGCAGTACCTGCAGCAGTGGAACCTCAGCCTCCAGCACCAGACGGGCAATTGGCTGTTCTCCACCTCTTACCTGGGCAACAAGACGACTCACCTGGTCACAGCCTATGAGGCCAATCCGGCCATCTTCGTCCCGGGTACGTCCACAGGGGCAGCGGGTTCCTGCGGTTTCCTGGCAGGCGCCAATCTGCCGAAGTCCGGTGTCGCCTGCTCCAGCACCGCCAACACGACGGCGCGCCGAACCTTAAACCAGATCAACGCCGCACAGGGTGCTTACTACGCAACCATCGGAACGCTGGATGACGGAGGCATCGCCAACTACAACGGCCTGCTCACCTCGGTGCAGCGCCGGACTCGCAGCACCAGTTTGATTGCCAACTACACCTACGAGCACTGCCTCAGCGAGGCTGAAACGACCGAGCTCACCGGACCGTCCTACGTGATCCCCGGCAACCGCCACGCCAGCTACTCCAATTGCGATTCGGACCGCCGTCACGTTGCGAACCTTTCGCTGGTGTACAACCTGCCGCGCCTCAAGAATCACCTGGAAGATTTGTTCCTTGGCGGCTGGGGTGTTTCGACCATCTTCACCGCGCGTTCGGGAGGGTACTTCACCGCCACGACAGGCTTTGACAACGCCCTGACCGGTGTCGGCAGCCAGATCGCCACAACCACGGGCAATCCCTATGGAGCGCGAGTGCGCACCAGCAGCGGCTACTCCTATCTGACCAACACGTCCTTCGCCAGCAACTACAGCACGTATACCGGCGCGTACAACACCGCGCCGCCGCTCACCTTGCGCGGACCGGGCTCCTACCAACTCGACATGGCTCTGCTGCGTGACTTCCACATCCATGAAGCGCAGCGGGTGCAGTTCCGTTGGGAAGTCTTCAACGTGCCGAACGAAGCGGTCTTCGCAACCCCCACATCCTCCTTGAACAGCACGTCGTTCGGGCTGGTCACGGCCACCGCATCCGGCAGCGATCCCCGCATCATACAGTTCGCCCTCAAGTACCTCTTCTAAAGCAGTTCTCCATCGGGAGTAATCCTTTCGTGTAGAGAGGCGTCATCCTGAGCGCAGCGAAGGATCTCAGTAGTCTGACCGCAGCGGAACGGACGCATCAGCAGAGGGCGACTACAACCTAGCGAGGATAACTAAGTGCAACGCATGGCAGGCGAAGGGCCGCGGCTTCTCGCCGCTCTTCGCATTGCTCCAAGTTTTAAGGCATGAGAACGAGCACTACTTCCTAGACCAGCTTCACGCAAGCGAATGCCCTGCACACAATGATGCGCGCAGGGCATTCTTTCTTACAGAAGGAAAACTAGTACGTCTGGGTGTTGTAAAACTCCCCGAAGATCTCCGCATCCGAAGGCCGGTCCTCGGCGATAGGCCGGCTCACCCACGTCGTCTGCATGTAGTGCTTCAGCGAGACGTTCTCATTCGTGATGTTCCCCCCCCATATCCCGCAGCCCATGCTGGAGGTCATCGGCATGCCGTTCGTAAAGGAGCCGGAATTCGCCTTCGATTGCGGCTGCCGCACCATCATCCGGCTCACGGGAGCGAGACGCGCAAGCTGGTCGATATGCTCGTCGTTGAAGGAATAGATGCCACACGAGTGCCCGCGGCCGCCGACCTTATAGACCTCCGTCACCATCTTGAGAGCGTTCTCCCATCCGCTGTACCGGAAGATCGCCAGCACCGGCGAGAGCTTCTCGCTGGAGAACGGATACTCCTTGCCGATACTGGTTTCCGGCACAATCAGGAACCGCTTCCCGACCGAGATGGAGAACCCCGCAAGCTCCGCGATCTTTGCCGCGGGCCGGGCGATGGTGGGGCTGGTCCTATGCCGTTCCGCATCCCACATCACGGCCTGCAGCTTCACTTTCTCCTCCGGTGAAACCAGGTATCCGCCTTCCTCCTGCAGCTTGCCCAGGAACGCGTCGTAGATCGAGGCCTCCACCAGCAGGTTGCCATCCGAAGAGCACCCCGAACCGTTGTCCGAGACCTTGCTGATGCGCGTATTGCGCGCGGCGTCGGCCACGTCGGCGGTTTCGTCGATCACCATCGTGGCATTGCCCGCGCCCACACCATAAGCCGGCCTGCCGGAGCTGTACGCAGCCTTCACCATCGCCGGCCCGCCCGTCGCGTTGGTTACATCGCAGATGGCCATGAGCTCATGGGCAACCGGAATGCTGGGCCGCTCCACGACCTGGAATACATCTTCGGGCACACCTTCGCGGCGAAGCACTTCGCGCATGATGTTCACCGTCTCGATTGTCGTTTGCTTGCTCGCGGGATGCGGGGAGAAAATGACCACATTCTTCGCCTTCACGGCAAAGATACCCACGCCCACTTCCGTCAGCGCGGCATTCGTCACCGGAACAAGCGATGCAATCACGCCGACCGGCTTCGCATACTTGACCAGGCCCTTCTCCGGATCTTCTTCGATGATCCCCATGCTCTTTTCCCGAAGCACATCGCGAAGAATGCCGTTGATCTTCTGGCGCTTGCCTGGCCGCGTCTCCGGGTCGCCCAGGCCGCTCTCCTCGATGCTCTTCATGGCCAGCCGCGTAAACGTCTTCTCATTCCCCAGCGCCCATCCGATGGCCTGGCAAAGCCGGTCGACGCGCTGCTGATCGTAGTCCGCAATCGCATCCAGCGCTACGCGCGCCCGCCCGAGCATCTCCTGCAGCTCTTGCTTCTGTTCTTCTGTGATTGGCTTGGCCATTCGGTCCTAAACGCCTTTCTGGAACCCCGCGACGTTGTGACCCATCGCACTTCACCCGCCTCCGCACTTTGAAGCAAGCCGACGCAGGTGCATGATTCGCCACAAGGCTAGCACCGGAAGGGAGCCGATTTGCCGCCCTAACCGTGACGATACGGTTCGCTGATTGTCCGCCTGTTTCTATGGGTGGTAGTGTGGGGGCGGTTTATGCCAGACATCCCAAACTCACCCCACGCCGTCGTCGCCCAGCCCACCCCAGGCAGGGTCGCCGATGAGCCCACCGCGCCCGAATTCTCCGCGCAGAATTCCTCCGCTCACACGGGTTCCGCAAGCCTGGAGCGCAGGGCCGAACACGCGCCCGCCACCCTTGCATGGTTCACCTGGGCCATCGCGGCACTGTTCTATCTCATGGGCTTTTACCAGCGGGTATCGCCAGCCGTCATGACGGACGAGCTGATGCGTGGCTTCGGTATCGGCGCGGCCAGCCTCGGCAATCTCTCCGCGTTCTACTTCTACTTCTACGTCGCCATGCAGATCCCCACGGGCATCCTTATTGATCTGCTCGGAGCCCGCAAGCTGCTCATCGCGGGCTCCCTGGTCGCGGCCGGCGGAGCTTTTCTCTTCGGCTCCACGCACAGCTTCGCTCTGGCTTGCGTCGGACGCGCGATCATAGGCGCGTCCTCGGCAGTGGGCTGGGTCGTGCTCCTCAAGCTCACCACGCATTGGTTCCCCGCCCGCAAATTCGCTACGTTGTCCGGCCTGGGCCTTCTGTTCGGAAACCTCGGAGCCCTCACGGCGCAGGTTCCACTCCGGGTCGCAATCCAGCACTTCGGCTGGCGCTCGGTGGTGATGATCTCCGCCGCTGCCATCCTCCTCACCGGTCTTCTCGCGCTGCTCTTCGTCAGGAACGACCCCTCCGACCGAGGCCACAACAGCTACGCTCCCGCGGGGGTGCAGCTCGGCCACATGGGTGTGTGGAAGCTGCTCACGGGCTTCAAGAACATCTTCGGCTACCGCAACACCTGGCTCATCTTTCTCGCGCAGGGCGGCATCGTGGGATCGATCCTTACCTTCACCGGCCTGTGGGGCACGCCCTACTTGCGCGCGCGTTACGGGCTGCAGCCCACGCAGGCAGCGCTGGTGTGCTCCATCATGATTGCCTGCTGGGCCGTATCGAGCCCCATCTGCGGAGCCCTGTCGGATCGCATTGGCCGCCGCAAGCCCATCTACGTTGGCGGCACTCTCGCCGCCGCGCTCGGCTGGACGTCGCTCTTCTTCCTCGGCAGCTTGCCTGTGGTCGCATTCACCGTCATCGCGGCGCTCACCTGCATCGCCAGTGGCGCCGTCGTGATCGGCTTTGCCTTCGGCAAGGAGTCCGTTCCCGTGCAGTTCCTGGGCACCATCTCCGGCACCATCAACATCGGCAACATGATCGGCCCCACCCTGCTTCAGCCCGCCGTCGGCAAGGTGCTCGACCACAACTGGAGCGGCCAGGTAGCGCGCGGCGTGCATGTCTATGGCGTCGAGGCCTACCGCAAGGGCTTCCTGCTCATGATCGCCTGGCTTCTCGTTTCCACTGTATTGCTGAGCCTCACGCGTGAAACCTACTGCCGGCAATCCGCATAGCCCTCGGCCCGGCGCCTCGCCGGTGCACACCCGGCGGCTGTCTTGTACCATGGCCCCGTGCCTTTGAAGCTCCGCACCTCCGGCCCGCAAGCAGAGCGCGATACAGCCATACGCCGCGTCCTCGCCAGCATCGTGCAAAGCAAAACATTTCGCCAGGTGGATCGCCTCCAGCGCTTCCTCACCTACATCGTCGAAGAAACGCTCGCCGGCCGCGGCGATCACCTCAAGGAGTACCCGGTCGGCGTCGATGTCTTCGGCAAGGAGTCCAGCTTCGACCCCCGCATGGACCCCATCGTTCGCGTCCAGGCGCGCCGCCTGCGCATGCGCCTGGTGACCTACTACGCGGAAGAGGGTCAGACCGACCCCCTTATCATCGAGCTGCCCAAAGGCGGCTACACGCCAACCTTTCGCGTAGTAGAAGCAGCTTCCTCCCCCAAGAAAGCAGTTCCGGTCGCACTCGTAAGCCGCAACTCGGTCGCTGTCTTTCCCTTCGAAGATGATTCGCCAACTCACGATCAGCGGTACTTCTGCCAGGGCATCGCGCAGGAGATCATCCAGGCGCTCACGAAAATACCCGGCCTTCTTGTGAAGAGTGCCATGGGCGCCGCGGAAGCCCGCCAGGCCGCGGCCATGGTTGTCGAAGGCAGCGTCCGCAAGCACCGCGACCTGCTGCGGATCACCATCACCATCACCGATACCCTGCGCGGCTCCTACGTCTGGACAGAGTCGCTCGACCGTCCCACCGGCGACGACTTCGCGTTGCAGGAGGAAGTAGCCGCCCATGTCGTTGAGGTGCTCCGCGCGGAAATCATTGATCGTTCCGCAGGCGGCACCGGCAAAGCGCTCGGCACCAGCAATCTGGCCGCGCACAATCTCTATCTGCAGGGCCGCTACCACTTGGAGCAGCGCACCGAGCCCGGCCTCCAGAAAGCCCTCGACTTCTTCCATCGAGCCACCGAGGAAGATCCCCGCATGGCCACCGCCTACGCCGGGCTGGCGGATGCCTACAATCTGCTCGGCCACTACGGCGTCAGCGCGCCGGCGGAAGTCTGGACGAAAGCCGCGGCCAACGCCGCCCAGGCCATCCTCGCCGATGACGACTCCAGCGAAGCGCACACCTCGCTCGCCCATCTGCGAGCCACGCAGGACTGGGACTGGGTCGGCGCGGAGCGTGAGTTCCTTCGCGCCATCAGCCTCAACCCGCACAACCCCGTCGCCCATCTCTGGTACGGCGTTTCCTGCCTGGCTTCGTTGGGGCGTCTCGATGAAGCCCTGGCGGAAACGAAGTGGGCACAAGCGCTCGATCCCGTTTCGTCCATCGTGTCTCGCAACATTGCGCTGATCCACTACTACCAACGCAACTTCGATCTTGCCCTCGACCAGAGCGATCAGACCATCGAGCAGAACCCACACTTCTCCGCCGCCTACTGGACGCTCGGCCTCATTCAGGAGCAAAGACGAGAGCTGGATGAAGCCGTCGCCGCTTTCAAGCGCGCCATCGAGCTGTCTCCCCCCAGCCCTCGTATCCTCGGCGCCCTCGGCGGCGTCCTGGCCAAGGAAGGCAGGCGCGAAGAGGCTTCCAAGATCCTGCGCCAGCTCAAGGAGCTTTCCTCCACCCGCTACATCTCCCCCTTCGAACCCGCACTGATCAACTTCAACATGGGCAAGATGGAAGAAGGTTTCGAGTTGCTCACCAAGGCCTTCGCAGACCGCTGCTTCGAGCTCATTACCATCCACATCGACCCACGCTTCGACAACATCCGTAACGACGCCCGCTACAAATCCCTCTTCCGCAAACTGCAACTGCCGTAGCAAGGTTGTGCTAAGTGCACGGCTTTAGAGCCGTTCTCCTATGGCTGTCGTCCCTTCGTGAAGGGCGTCATCCTGAGCGCAGCGAAGGATCTCGGTAGTTCATAGCGGCACCGCACCTCGAAGAACAGCTTCAACGCCTCTCTGCTAAATACTCATCGCGTCACCACACCCGCCGGAAACGCCCGCGGCGCGATATCCGCATCCGTCAGCTTCAAAGCCCACCGCAGCGCCTCTAGGTACATCTGCTCGACAACGCGGTCATCCCACGTGCTCGGATCATGCCCCAGCGCGTTGTAATACACCCGTCCCTTGCCGTAAGGCTTCGCCCACGCAAGCGGAAAATCCTGGTCGCGGTGATGCACGAGCGGAGCCGTCAAGTCCAGGTGGGACACATCCAGCCGCAGGATCACATGCGCGTTGCTCCGTGAGAAATCCTTGATCTGGTAATACTCATCAATGTGCGGGAAGCTCAGCGGCACGGAGGCCATCCCCGGAAACTTTGGGTCCTCCACAAGCACCGGCGCCTGAACGATGCCCCATGGATGCTCGTCGAACCGCCCACCCAGCATCGTGCCGAACTCCGGCCACGAGAAGAAGGTCGTCGCCGCCGCATGCGCGGCAACAAAGCCCTTCCCATCGTCGTGCACAAACGAAAGCAGGTCGGTCTTCTGCTCCGCGGTCAGATCGATCTCTCGCACGCCGATGAAGAAGATCGCGTCGAAATCGTCCAGGTTCTTCGCATACAGGGCAGGGCTCCCATCCTTGGTCAGGATCTTTCCCTTCGTGATCAGCTGCGAATCCGTTCGGATGACCGTGTCGTACAGGCCCGTCTCATACCCCAGCCGCTCGATCGTAGCGAGCGCATGCGACACCGAATCGTGCTGGTACCGATTGCGCACATCGGCCCAGGCAAGCACGCGCTTCCGGTGCGGCGCCGCACCGTTGTGGTAGCTGTAATCGCCCACGCTCGCCGCGTTCAACCCGGGCCCGCGCCGGATGCCTTGCTGCATGCCCAGATCGGCCGAGCCCTGCACCGGCGACTGAGTCGCGGCTTGACCCGCAGCCTGTGCCAACGCGATTGGCTCCGCAAAGCAGAGCACACTCAGCAGCAGAAGAACGCTCTTCATCGTCACTCCAACGTTTCACGGCTTCACGCGCTGAATGCGCGACACACGATCAGCAGGACACCTCGAAACGGAACAGCTACAGCGTAGTAGCTCCGGGCCGCCACGTTCCGCCAATCGCATTCGAAACAGTAGCGATACCGTTCATGCTCCCGCCGCAATATACAACCGTTTTCCCTTTGCGCTATAAGGAAACTCGCCTGGGAATGTCCGCTTCTCCTTCACGCGGGGAGCGGGTCGTCATGGAGAGTTCGTTGAAGAAAACTGCATGCGTTGCACTGTTGATCGCCGCGGCGCCACTCGGGAAAGCCTTCGCTCAGAATGATTGGCCGACCTTCGGCCACGACCCCGGCGGAGACCGCTTCTCTCCCCTGAAGCAGATCACCCCGGCCAATGCTCCCGGGCTCAAGGTCGCCTGGGTGTACCACATGAAGCCGGCCAACGCTCCCGAGTTCATGCCCAATGATCGCGGCCCCGGCGGCCCACCGCCCGGCGCACGGGGCGCGCGGCCCAACCGGCCCGGCGCGCTCGCTCCGTCTCCCAACGCGCAGGGGGGCAGCTCGCCCAACGGTGCCCAGAGCACACCGCCCACCGTGCCCCAGACCAGCACACCGCCCGACAACGCCGCAGCCCAGGCAGCCGCCGAGGGCATGCGGCCCGCGCGCCGTGCCAGCCGCTATCTCGCCTCGGAAGTGACACCCATCGTCGCCGGCGGCCTGATGTACATCTCCACGCCCTACTCGCGTGTCGTCGCCCTCGACCCCGCCACCGGCAAGGAAGCATGGGCGTACACCACACCCGCGGGCTCCGGCGTGCCCTCACTCCGCGGCGTGGAGTACTGGCCCGGCGACGGCACGCACGACGCCGAGATCCTCTTCGGCACCCGCGACGGTCTCCTCATCGCGCTCGACGCCAAATCCGGCAAGCCGGTCGACACCTTCGGCAAGAGCGGTGTCGTCGACATGCGCACGCCCGAAGTCATGAACGGAGCCGCGCGCGGCATCGGCATGACCTCCCCGCCTATCGTCTACAAGAATCTGGTCATCACCGGTTCCGCCGTCCCCGAGTCGCCGTCCACAGGCCCCGCAGGCGATGTGCGCGCCTGGGACGTCCTGACCGGCAAGCTCCTCTGGACGTTCCACTCCACGCCCCGTCCCGGCGAAACCGGCCACGAGACATGGCAGGGAAACGACTGGGTCAAGCGCACCGGCAACAACGTCTGGGGCTTCCTCACCGTGGATGCCGCGCGCGGCATCGTCTACATGCCCTTCGGCACCGCCGCCTACGACCGCTTCGGCGGTGACCGCCCCGGCAACAACCTCTTCGGCACGTCTCTCGTCGCCGCCGACGCCAACACCGGCAAGCTGCTCTGGTACTTCCAGGTGGTTCACCACGACGAGTGGGACTACGACCTCGAAGCCCCGCCCATCCTCATGGACATCCGCAAGGGCGGCAAAAAGATCC
>CAXSHQ010000114.1:0-12390 GCA_964236875.1 uncultured Acidobacteriaceae bacterium
TGCGGCCACGGTGCAAGCACCTTCTGCACCACTGCCCGGCGCGCGCCCAACTCCGCGACAACGGCTACCAGTCCGCCTTTGGCCGTAGTCGCGATGCCGCAATAGGCGGCATAATCGCGAAACCACACGGCCTCGCTCACCTCCGGATCGAAGTTCGGCAGATGGAGCGCGCCGATGTGGCCGGTCACACGATCCACCAGCAGCCACGGGCCGGGCTGCCAAGTCCAACGCGCCGGCTCGTTGGGCAGGCTGTCATTGATGTGAAGCGCGCGGCGAACGACGAATGAGCGGTCGGTTACGTCGTGGATCTCGCCCACGGTCCACTCCTTCTGCTTCTCGTCGACGAAGAGCGGGCGAACCCTCAAGGTTATGGCCTCCTCGCTCTTATTGGCGGCGGTAGCCTCCGGCGGCGTGTAGGGCACCCGGCGCACCGGGCCGAGTGCTACCGTGTGGACCTTGGGCGGCGCGGCGAGAGCGGAGGAGGCGCAGAGGCTCAGCAGGAGAAGGGCAGTGTTGGCTTTCTGCATGGCCGTCAGCCTAGCAGAGTTCCTGGAGGACCTCTGCTGCGCAGCAAGAGGAATGGTTAGGTTAGTTGCTGTCGCGGATCAGGTAAGCGCCTGGAATCTTTTCGTCCAGGGTGGCAAGAAGAGCATTGTGCTGCTTGGCCAGGGTGACGAGGTGGCCATCGGTGACTTGCCCGGGAGCTTTCACTCATTCCGGAAGTAGGGAGATGTCATCGGAGTCTGCCACCAAGCAGAGCGAGCGGCGTTCCGTCTTGATCTGCAAGCGCAGTAAGAACTCCTGCGCGTCTGTAACGCTGTATTTCTTCGTCGTCTGCGCCAAAACGCGAACGAACCCTAATTCCGTAATGGAGCAGGTGAGCATAGGTGGGTAACCCTCTGCATGGATCCACGCTGTGACTCGATCGTGGAACTGATGCTGAAGATGTCCCAGAGCCACCAGCGCATTCACGTCCAGGAGATAGATCATGGAAAATCGGCGAGTATTTCTTCGACTTCACGACTGGTCAGCACCGGCGCCCCCGGGCCAAGTGTGAGGACTGGAAATCCCGTCACCGGGTCGTCGATGATCCTCGGAAAAGGGTGTGGCTCCGCTCGGCTTAGCACAATGCGGCCACCGTCAAGTCGGATATCGAGAGGATCGCCGGGTTTCTAGACCGAGATGGTGGATCACCGACCCCGGAAGGATAACTGCTCCTTCGGGGGACACGCGCGTCGTCATGATATTGCCATCGTACGCCTGGGCTGAAGAGGAGGGCCATCGTCGGCCACCTGCTCGCACCTTCCCAAAATCTCCAATCTGGGGTACTCTGGAAGACGGTGCATGTGTTGTTTCATCGCCCTCGTGTGCCCTTGGCGGGCTCCGGGAGGCAAGAAAGCCACGAAACAGGTTGAGGGTAGTCGAAAGGGAAGGGCGCTCCAGCGTTCTTCCCGCAAGGAGAGCGTTTGTCGAAGGAAGATGCAATTGAGGTAATGGCCACGGTCGTCGAGACCCTGCCCAATGCGCTGTTCAAGGTAGAGCTGGAAACCGGCAAGCACCAGGTGCTCGCCCACGTATCCGGCCGTATGCGCAAGAACTTCATCCGTATCCTCCCCGGTGACCGTGTTGCCATCGAACTGAGCCCCTATGACCTGAGCCGTGGGCGCATCGTGTACCGCTACAAGTAGCAGCGAGTTGTAAGTTCTACGTTGTACGTTCTCCGTGAGAGCGTGACGTACAACGTACAACGCCTAACGTAGAACTGGAGTTTTGAATGAAGGTCCGTGCGTCCGTAAAGAAGATTTGCGATAAGTGCAAGGTGATTCACCGCAAGGGTGTTGTGCGCGTCATTTGCACTGCCAGCGCCAAGCACAAGCAGCGCCAGGGCTAAACGCCCGAGCGCTTTCCACGTGGCCCCACGGGCGAGTTCGCCGAAGTCAAGGCGTGCGTTGAACCCGGAGGAGACAGCAGCCCAGATTTGCTGGTATCTGTCAGCCGCATGACCCACCACCCCGCTTGAGCGACCAGATCGCCGAGCCCCAACCGAAAGGCACACCATGGCCCGTATCGCTGGCGTCGACCTGCCCGGAAACAAGCAGGCTCGTATCGCCCTCACATACATCTATGGCATCGGCAACCCGCGCGCCCTCAAGATTCTTGAGAAGGCCGGCGTGGATGCGTTCGCCAAGATGGGCACCCTCGACGAGGACCAGCTCAACAAGATCCGTAGCGTCATCGAGCAGCAGGGCGGCATCGAAGGCGACCTCCGCAAGGAGATCGGCCTCAACATCAAGCGCCTGATTGAGATCCAGTCCTACCGTGGCCTGCGCCACCGCCGCTCGCTCCCCGTCCGCGGCCAGCGCACCCACACCAACGCTCGTACCCGTAAAGGTCCCCGCAAGGGCACCGTTGCCGGCAAGAAGAAAGTGACCAAGTAAGCCATGGCGAAGACAGCGCAGAAGTCTGCCGGCAACTCCAAGGCTGGCAAGGGCAAGAAATTCAAGCGGCGCGAGCGGAAAAACGTTCCGTTCGGTCTGGTGTTCGTCCAGGCGTCGTTCAACAACACCATCGTCACCATCACCGACCAGCAGGGCAACACGCTCAGCTGGAAGAGTTCGGGTTCGCTCGGCTTCCGCGGCTCCCGCAAGGGAACCCCGTTTGCCGCGCAGCAGGCCGCCGTCAACGCCGCGAACGCAGCCAAGGACCACGGCGTGCGCTCGGTGGATGTGCGCGTGTCCGGTCCCGGCTCCGGTCGTGAGAGCGCGATCCGCGCCCTTGCAGCCGCCGGCATCGAGGTGCGCAGCATCCGTGACGTGACGCCGATGCCGCACAACGGCTGCCGTCCGCCCAAGCGTAGAAGGGTGTAAGTCATGCCACTACCCGCGCGACTGAAGTCCACATACTTCTATGGCTCAGTCGTGCGGACGTGCCTGATTGCGCTTGTTTTAGCCGGGGCCACAGATTTTTTTACACACTCCGGCTTTTGGCAAACGTTTGCACTAGTTGCACTAGTGGTGGTCTTTCTTGAAGTTCTAAAGATCCCTTTCATTTATAGGCCGCTAGCAAAGATTCGAACAGGATTGGGAATGAAGAGCATACCGCTCGTAAACCAATCGTCACCTGAACGTAAGGAGTAGTACAAAATGGCACGTTATACAGGACCCGTCTGCCGCATGTGCCGCCGCGACGGTGTCAAGCTCTTCCTCAAAGGCCCCAAGTGCTTTACCGACAAATGCCCGGTTGAGAAGCGTAATTTCCCCCCGGGACAGCATGGCCAGAACAAAAAGGTCAAGAAGCTAATCGGCTACGGCCTGCAGTTGCGCGAGAAGCAGAAGGCCAAGCGCATCTACTTCACGCTCGAGACCCAGTTCCGCGCCTACTACGAGAAGGCCTCCAGCAAAACCGGCGTCACCGGCGACCTGCTGCTGCAGCAGCTTGAAACGCGCCTGGACAACGTCTGCTACCGGCTCGGTTTCGCGATTTCGCGCCGCCAGGCCCGGCAGGTGGTTCGTCACGGTCATGTGCAGGTCAACGGCCGCAAGGTCAACATCCCGAGCTTCCAGTGCAAGGTCGGCGACGAGGTTGCGATCCGCCAGGGCGCCAAGGAAATGGTGCTGCTTGAAGTGGCCAAGGACTTCGCCAACGGCATGAATCGCGTGAGCTGGATCAGCGCGCAGCCCGATCTTCTGAGCGGCAAGATCATCTCGCTGCCGCGCCGCGAAGACATCCAACTGCCGGTCAATGAGCAGCAGATCGTCGAACTTTACAGCAAGTAAAAGCAGGCTGTAGGGGTAAGGGTCCAGGGTGTAGAAGGCTGTCTTCTCAACCCTGGACCCTACACCCTGAACCCTCGCCCCACCCGCACCACCCCTGACCCGCGCAGAGTGCTTCGCGCAGGCAGGAAGAAAGGAACACACTCATGCTTTGGAGAGGTTTCCAGAAGCCCAAGCGTCTCGCCGTCGATAACGAATCCCTTACCCCGAACTTCGGCAAGTTTTCCGCGCAGCCGTTTGAGCGTGGCTTCGGCACCACGATCGGCAATGCGCTGCGCCGCACGCTGCTTTCGTCCATCGAAGGCGCGGCCGTCACCGCGGTTCGTATCGAGGGCGTGCTGCACGAGTTCCAGTCGATCTCGGGCGTAGTCGAAGACGCGACCGACATCATCCTCAACCTCAAGCAGATCCCGTTCAAGCTCAACGGCGACGGGCCGAAGGCTCTGTATCTCCGCGCCGATGCCGCCGGCCAGGTGACATCCGGGATGATCGAGGCTGACAGCGATGTCGAGATCCTCGACCCGAACGTGTACATCTGCACGGTGTCCGAGGGCGGCCGCATCGACATGGAGATGCGCCTCAAGCGCGGCCGTGGCTATGTGTCGGCTGACAAGAACTTCGATACCGACCTCGGCCTGGGCTTCATTCCGGTCGATTCGGTGCACTCGCCCGTGCGCAAGGTCAACTACCTCGTGGAGGCCGCGCGTCTGGGTCAGATCACCGACTACGACAAGCTCACCATGGAGATCTGGACAAACGGTACTGTGCTTCCAGCGGATGCGCTCGGCCTCTCGGCCAAGCTGCTTAAGGACCACATGACCATCTTCATCAACTTTGAAGAGGAGATGGAAGCGGGCGGCCACGACGGGCTCGACGGTCCGGCGATCCGCAATGAGAACCTGAACCGCTCGGTAGAAGAGCTTGAGCTTTCCGTGCGCAGCTACAACTGCCTGAAGAATGCCAACATTGCGACCATCGGCGAGCTCATCCAGAAGACCGAAGCCGAGATGCTGAAGACCAAGAATTTCGGCCGCAAGTCCCTGAACGAGATCAAGGAAATCCTCGCGCAGATGGGCCTGTCGCTCGGCATGCGTATCGACGAAACCGGCCAGCCGGTCCCGGGACCGACCTCGGTTCTTCCCGCGGCGACGCTGGCTGCCAGCTACGGCAGCTTCGACGACGAAGAAGAGGACGAGGACGAAGACCTCGATCTCGACACCGAAACCGAGAGCTTCTAAGCGCTTCGATAACAACTCATACGGGTGCCCCACCCGTGACAGCTTCCTCGTCACGGGTGGGATCCGCACTCCTCACCCCGCAACACCGATGCACACCGGCTGACAGCCAGCGCTGAGCCGAAGGAGATTCGAAATGCGCCACCGTAAAGGCGGATTCAAGCTGGGTCGTAACACCAGCCATCGCCGCGCCCTGCTTCGCAACCTTGTCACGTCCATCATCATCAATGACCGTGTCCACACCACCATCACCAAGGCGAAGGCCTCCCGCCCCATCGTCGAGAAGATGATCACGCTCGGCAAGAACGGTTCGGTGCATGCCCGCCGTCAGGCGCTGGCGTACCTCATGACCCCCGACTCGGTCGACCGCCTCTTCGCCACCGTAGCTCCGCGCTACGCCGACCGCAACGGCGGCTACTCACGCATCACGCGCACCGGTCCCCGCAAGGGCGACTCCGGCGAGATGGCTTACATTGAGTTGCTGGGCGCCGAAGCCGAGCTGAACGAAAAGGCACAGAAGCGCGAGGAAGCTCGCCAGAAGCGTCGCGAAGAGCTGCAGAAGCAGCTCGAAGAGCGCGGCCCCGGCGATCAACCCGACCCCTCGGTCGAGCCGTAAGTTCATCGACTGCTAAGAACGAAAGGCGCGCCCATGGGCGCGCCTTTCTCTTGCTTCAACAGGCTAATCACGCAGGATGGGCGTGCCCAGCCCGACCACCTCGCGGCCAGCGGTCGCGTTCAGCACTTCGATGAAGGCAACCAGCAGCGCATCCACGCCCGTAAGCAGGCCGAGATAGCCGCCCAGCTTTGTGGTGCCGTAGCCGAAGTCGCCTGCTGCCAGCAGGAAGAACGTGATCCAAAGCAGCAGAAAGATGCTCCACACGCCCTTGTTGCTGCGGAATGTGACGATCCACAGCAGCAGTGTGAACACGCCCCAGAGCAGCAGGATCGTGGCGATCGCGCTGGCGGGCGGTGCCTTCAGCCACCCCGCTCCTACCGTCCACTGCAGCAGCGCGAACCACCACCAGAACAACCCGTAGGACGTGAACGCAACTGTGGCAAAGGTGTTGCCGTTGCGGAACTCCAGCACGCCCGCAATGATCTGCGCCACGCCGCCATACGCAAAGGCCAGCGGAACGACAGCGGCGACGGCTTCACGCGGCAGCAGGCCCGCATTGATCGCGCACAGGGCGCAGGTGGTCAGGCCGAAGCCCGCGAGGCCGAGCGGGCCGGGGTTGGCTGGTCTGGCAGCGAGCAGGGGAGAGGCCATCGGGTTCAGCGCTCCAAAACAGGTGGGATGAAGGACGCACCATCCTACATCGCGGCCCGTCTGGGGTTCTTATTGCGCCGCTGCCTGCCGGCCCGGGTACCACGTGACCGCCGCCGTCACCGTCCTGGCGTCCGTGATCTCGACGGTCATGAGCCCACGCGCCTGCTCCGCTCTGCCCACCTGGTTCTTGGCGGCGAGCGGCGGTGTCACAAACGTCTTTGCGCCCACACAGCCGCTCATCGCCAGCTCCTTCGAAGGCACGCCATAGAAACCACGGTTCGCATCGTGGAAGTGTCCCGCGAACACGCCGATCACCTTGGCCGAGCACACGTCCTTCTCCCACGGCGCGCGCATCGCATCGCTGATGTCCCACGAAGACGTCTTGCGGAAAGGGTCCTTCAGGTCCGGCACATGCACGAAGAGCGCGACAGGCTCGGGCGACCCATGCAGGGCGATACCCAAAGCGCGCATCTGCTGCTGCGGACAGCCCTGCTGCCTTGCCGCTTCGTCCGCGGCGCAGAACGTTTCGTAATTCGCATGATTCTTGAACATCGCTGTATCGAGCGCAAGGAACCGCACCCCGCCCGCCACAAAGCCGGCCGCCGGCGCGAGCACGCTGGCGTGCACCTTGCTGTTATCTGCCGTAAGCCGCTGCTGCAGCGCGCTCACGAAGCAATCCACGCGTCCGGTATCTTCCACCTTCTCGTCGGCCAGGTCGTTGTTGCCGGGCGTGAAATACACCTGCTCGACGGGCAGCAGTTCCAGCGCATGCGCCATCTCGTCCACCGCGCCGCGCAGCTCGAACGGCGGCAGCCCCGGCTGCAACGTGGTTTCCAGCGTCGAGCAGCCGCTGCCGGCAAAGTCCACGTTCTGCAGCCCCAGGTCGCCCGAGTACACGACAAAGTCGACGCGCTCGCCGCGTGTGACCTGTGCGCCCACCTCGCCGATGGCCCACGTCAGCGCGTCGCGATCGTCTGCAGCCTGGCGCATCGCATCCGCCACGGGCAGCTTCCAGCCATCGTCATAGATGTGTGCGTCGGTGATCTGCACGAACCGGACCGACCGCCCAGGCGCCTGGGCTTGGGCGCCGGCGGCGTACGCGAACAGAAGCACTCCCGCGGCAAGCGAACGCATGTTTTCTCCTGAGTCCAAGATGTTCGCATATCGCACTGCGCTAGACTAGAGACAATCCGCAATGCCGATCGCCGAACTCCAGAACATTCGCAAGGTTTACGACCAAAAAGTTGCCGTCGAGGGCCTGACGCTCGACATAGAGCCCGGCACCATGTTCGGCCTGCTGGGCCCCAACGGCTCGGGCAAGACCAGCACCATCCGCATGATGATCGGCATGACCGTGCCGGACTCCGGCGCGGTGCGGCTGTTCGGTAAGCCGTTCGCGCGCGAGTCGCTCAACCGCGTCGGCTATCTGCCCGAAGAGCGCGGCCTCTACAAGAAAATGAAAGTCATCGATCAGCTCGTCTTTCTCGGCCAGCTGCACGGTCTCGACGAAGCGACGGCCCGCAAGCGCTCGCTCGTGTGGTGCGAGCGCATGGAGATCACCGAGGCCATCGAGAAGAAGACCGAAGAACTCTCCAAGGGCATGCAGCAGAAGATCCAGTTCATCGCCGCGCTGCTCCATGAGCCTGACCTGGTCATCATGGACGAGCCCTTCAGCGGCCTGGACCCGGTGAACGCCACGCTGCTGATGGACACGCTCGTGGACCTGCGCAAGCAGGGCAAGGCCGTCCTGTTCAGCACGCATCGCATGGACCAGGTGGAGAAGCTCTGCGACGCCATCGCCATCATCTACCAGGGCAAGCTGGTGCTTTCCGGATCCATTCGCGAGGTCAAGTCGCGCTACCCGCGCAACCGCGTGCAGATGGTCTTCTCCGGCGACAGCAGCTTCCTCCAAAGCGCAGGCGTGGCCGAAGCCAAGGATTACGCGGGCATCGCAGAGATCACGTTGACCTCTCCTGAAGCCGCGCAGCCGCTGCTCACGGAGGCGCTCGCACGTGGTGTGCAGGTGAGCCGCTTTGAAGTGATGGAGCCCACGCTCGAAGAGATCTTTATCGAAACGGTGAAGGGCACACCCGACTTCGCCGGAGCCGGAGGCCGTGTTCATGCATAGTGCCGTGAAGAACATCTGGCTCATCGCCAGACGTGAGTACCTGGAGCGTGTGCGCGCCAAGAGCTTCGCCATCATGACGGTGCTCATCCCCGTGCTGATGGGCGGCCTTATCTTCGGCGCGGCGTACATCAACCACGATCTCGGCTCTGCCCAGCACTTGGCCGTTGTCACGAACAACCCGGCCTTTGCAGCGGACCTTCGCGCGGAGCTTACCAGGCACGATGTGGAGCCGCAGGTGGACGTTCACTCTCCGTCGGAGCCGGGCATTCGCGACACATTGAATGCGCAGTTGAAGGACCGTCATAGCGGCCTCGATGGCTATCTCGTTACGACGCCCGGAGCCGGCAACAGCGGCCGCGGACGCTATGAATGGGTACCCCGGTCGCGCGCCGATGTGGTCACCAAGGACCGCATCTCGGATGCCATCCGCGGCGCGCTCACCCGGGAGCGCCTGGTGCACAGCGGCATGGTGTCCGGTGACGTGACGTCACTGCTTGCGCCCATCGACCTGAAGACCACCAACTCCAAAGGCGCGTTCGGCAGCGCCTACGGCATGTTCTTCATCATGTACTTCGTCATCCTGTTCTACGGGATGAACGTCGCGCGCTCCATCATCGAGGAAAAGACCTCGCGCGTGTTCGAAGTGCTGCTGGCCACCATCAAGCCAAGCGAGATGCTGGCCGGCAAGGTGATCGGCGTCGGCGCCGTCGGCCTCACGCAGGTTGCCATCTGGATTGCGGTTGCGGTTGCGGTCATCAAGTATCAGCTCATCGGGGAGGACGTCACCCTTCTTCCCTCAGCCGCGCAGGCTGCCATGTTCGTCGTCTTCTTCCTGCTCGGGTATCTGCTGTACTCCAGCGTGGCGGCCGCGCTGGGCGCCATGACCAACTCCGAGCAGGAATTGCAGCAACTGAACATGTTCCTGATGCTGCCGCTGATCGCCTGCTCCGTCGTGATCATGAAGGTGATGACGGACCCCGACAGCCCGCTGGCCAAGGGCTTTTCTTACTTCCCCTTCACCGCTCCGCTGATCATGTACACCCGTCTGATCGTCGGCAAGCCGAACCCGCTGGAGGTCTTTGGCGCGCTGGTCGGCATGGTTCTCGCCATCGTCGTGGTCATCTGGTTCGCCAGCCGCATCTACCGCGTAGGCATCCTGATGTACGGCAAGAAACCAAACCTGCCGGAGATCCTGCGCTGGTTGAAGTACAGCTAAGCTCTGTAGCGGCTTTGCGGAACAGCCACCTTGTACCCTAGCTAAGTGCCCGCTTTCACCCGCAAGCAGCGTGTTCTTCTCGCGGCCGTCCCGCCGCTCGCGGCGCTCTTCATCCGCGCCCTTGGCTGCACGCTTCGCTACCGAGACATCAACGCGCCTGGGGTGCCTGTGGGTATCACGATCCCCGGGCCGGTGGTCTTCGCGTTCTGGCATCGCTGCCTGCTCACCTGTGCCTACCGCTTTCGCAACAAGGGGATCGCCATCCTCATTTCGCCCAGCTTCGATGGCGAGCTGATCGCCCGCACGGTGGAGCACCTCGGCTTCCTGCCGGTACGCGGCTCTTCCTCCCGCGGCGGTGTGCTGGGGCTGCGCGGCATGGCCGATGCCTACAACGCGAGCCACCGCTGCGCCATCACGGCGGACGGTCCGCGTGGGCCCAACATGATCGCCAAGCCTGGCGTTGTCCAGCTCGCGCAGCTCGTCGAGGCAACCTGGATCGGCACCTACTACGCGCTTCCGAACCGCGCCTGGGAGCTGAACTCCTGGGACCGCTTTCAGATTCCCAAGCCGTTCAGCACCGTCACCTTCACCTGGCCGCCGCATGTAGCGCCGGAGCTTGCACAGGTACAGCAAGCCCTCGATACTGCGGTGCAGATGTCAAAGGTATCTGACGCTGACTCACCAACTCGCTAGCCATGCTCGTTTCCGCTTTCGACTACCACCTTCCCGAAGAACTGATCGCGCAGCGCCCGCCTGCGGAGCGCGGCTCCAGCCGCATGCTCACCATGGACCGCGCCACCGGCAGATACGAAGACCATCTCTTCCGTGAGCTTCCGCAGCTGCTCCAGCCGGGCGACCTGCTGGTGCTCAACGATTCGCGCGTGCTACCCGCTCGCCTGTTCGCCACACGCGCCGGGCTCACCACGCAGGCAGGCTCGCCGGCGCCCAGCGGCCACGTGGAGGTGCTGCTGACCGAAGCGCTGCCGCACCTCGAAGGCCATAACGATTGGCGCGCGCTCGTGCGCCCCGCCAAGAAGATACAAGTTGGCGAGACGCTCCTGTTTCCCGAAGCGGACAGGCGCGAGCCGGCCCTCACAGCACAGGTGCTGAGCACCGGTTGCTTCGGGGAACGCACTCTCCGTTTTGCGCCCACGCCCGGCTTCTTCGGCGCGCTGGAGCGCATCGGCCACCTGCCATTGCCGCCCTACATCCATCGCGACCGCGCCGAGCCCAACACGCCGGAAGACCGCGAGCGCTACCAGACCGTCTACTCCGGCGCGCGCGGTTCCGCTGCCGCGCCCACCGCCGGCCTTCATTTCACGCCGGAGATCCTCACTGCCCTTGAGGCGCGTGGTGTCGAGATCGCCCGCATCACCTTGCATGTGGGGCTTGGCACGTTCCAGCCCGTGCGCGTGGAAGATACACGCGACATTCGCCTCCACGCCGAGCCGTACACGCTCAGCGCCGCCACTGCCGTTGCCCTCAACCAAGCATGGCAGGCGAACAGGCGCATCGTCGCCGTAGGCACCACAACCACCCGCACGCTGGAGCACCTCGCGCGCCGTTTCGAAGCAGCGCACGGTCCGCTCCGTGCTGCCGCACCGCTCGCGCGGGAGCCGCACTCCGGCAGCACGTCGCTATTCCTTTCGCCCGCCCCGGATGGCGATGCCGAGTTCAAGCTGGTTCGCGGCCTGCTTACCAATTTCCACCTGCCGCAGTCCACGCTGCTCATGCTGGTCTCCGCCTTTGCGGGCCGCGAACACGCGCTGGCGGCGTATGCACACGCCGTCGCGGAACGCTACCGCTTCTTTAGCTATGGCGATTGCATGTTGCTGCTCTAACCGTCGGCGTCACCTGCCGCCGTGCCGGAAGCGTGCTTCGAACTGGTTCAAGAGGGCAGCCACGATGGCCGGCCACGGCCGGTCGGCTTGGCCCACAAGCGTCTCCACCCACAGCAGTGTCCCTCGTCCACCATTCGGTCCTGGTACCACCACTTCCAGCCTCGCCAAAGGTTGGTCCGCGGGGCCGAGCACCACGCCGGTGTCCGTCGCAGGGACAATTCGAAACATCAGATCGCCCGGCTGCTCGGGGGAGACTGCGCTCTTGCCCAGCGCCGCCACAAGCTCATGCAGCTGCCGCTCCGTGGAGCGCTCCATCGGCTGCGACGCTACTGCCACGGTGTGGACCGCCGCGAAGCGCGCCCGGAACGCCTGCCAATCACACGTATACGTGCCTCTGTTCAACGTACAACTCGGCGAGGCAGCCTGACCATAGGCCCCGCTGGTCGAAAGTCCCGTGAACAAGGCAAGGGCGACAAGGCTTGTGCGTAGTCCAATCTGCATACCTGTTGGATGTGTGAACCGCGAAAAGGCATCCGGGTGGCGAGCGTCCACGGCGGGAGCGCCACCGCATCCTACAATGAACCACGCCGATGAATCAGGAAACCAAAAAGCCGCCCGTCTACCTGCTCGATACCATGGCGTTCATCTTCCGCGCCTACCACGCGATGCAGCGCTCGCGGCCCATGAGCACGCGCACCGGCATACCCACCGCGGCGACGTATGTCTTCGTCAACATGCTCAACAAGCTGCGCGAGGACTTCAACCCCGAGTACCTCGCCGCTGTCTACGACGTTGGCGCGCCCGTGCACCGCAACGAGCTCGCCAAAGAGCTCAAGGACGTGCAGAAGTTCAACATCAAGACGCAGCAGTTCGAGACGATCGAGTACGGCGGCTACAAGGCCAACCGCACCGAAACGCCGCCTGACCTGA
>CAXSHQ010000115.1:0-903 GCA_964236875.1 uncultured Acidobacteriaceae bacterium
CAGTCGAACAAAATCAGCAGCCGCAGCAAAGACTATATGTGGATACCGCCTAGAGGGCTACACCTGAGGAGAGCTGCTCTAAGCCGACCCTCAGGAAGGTTTGATCAAATCCCCAAGCAGCCCTCAGCGGCTAAAGCCGCGTTGATTTTGCGGCGTTTACGCGATAGAGGCGGGGCTGAAGCCCCGCCCTGACGAAGCGAAGACTTGTTCAGAGGTCCCTAAAATTCGTCATGGCAGCTTGATGTTGTTGTTGCGGCGATCATCATCCGGCAGTTTTTTGTCTGGGTCAACGGAGACCGTCGCGGCCGGCTTGTTTCCAGTGAAGCGGAAGGTTGCTGTGCCCTTCGATAGCCACGCTTCAGCCGGGATGCGGATGCGTTCCTTGCTGCCGTCCGTGTAGGTCACTTCTAGGTCGGCGGGAAGAACCAGCGGCCTCCGGTTGGAGACCACCACCGTGAGGCCCGTCTTCGGGTCACCGCCTGTGTAGCTGGCGGAATCGATGGCGAGGTCCAGCGTCCAGTTGTGCATGTACCAGCCGCGCCAGAAGTAGCTGAGATCATCGGCGCCTTCGCTTTCCATGCTGCGAAAGAAATCCGACGGGCTGGGATGTTTGTACGCCCAGTCACGGATGTACTTGCGGAAGGCCCAGTCGAAGCGTTTGGGGCCGAGGATCTGCTCACGCAGCAGGACGTTGCCGTAGGCTCCTTTGAAGTATTCGACAGGATGGCCAAGCGCGCCCATGCTGTCCGCGCGAGCCAGGATGTTGGGCGCGGACGGGTTGTCGAGCACCTTGAGGATCATCTCGGGCGGCTCGCCGCCGGCGGAGTACTCGCTATCGCGCTTGGGGCCGTACACGCCACCCTTGTAGTCATCGGATTCGAAGATATCGATGAACGTGTTGAA
>CAXSHQ010000115.1:913-8925 GCA_964236875.1 uncultured Acidobacteriaceae bacterium
AGCCTTCATCCATGAACGCCCAGCGGCGCTCGTTGGAGCCGACGATCATCGGGAACCAGTCGTGCCCGATCTCGTGCGCGGTGACCCAGAAAAGAAACTGGCCGCTGTCATGGATGCCATCGAAGACCACGCCCGGGTATTCCATGCCGGTGGAGAAGCCGGCGACGCTGACCGCCGCGGGGTAAGGGTAGGGGAACCAGCGCCGCGAAAACTCCTCCACCGAATCCTTGACGTATTCGGTGGACTTGTCCCAGGCGTCCTTGCCGACGCTTTCGACGGGGTACACCGACATCGCGAGCGGAATCTGTCCCGCGGGAAGCGCGTTCGGCGGATTATCGCCGGGGCCTGTTCGCGGAGGCAGGTTGATGCGGGCGGCATCCCAAACGAAGGTGGGAGATGCGGTAAAGACCACGTCGCGCGTGTGGTCCATGTGGAAGTGCCAGGTCAGGGTGCCGTCCTGCCTGGGACGGCTGGCCGGATCGGTGGTCTCTTCAGGTTTGCGTATGTAAACCGTGGCATCGGAATGACGCGCCTGCTCGAGCCGCGTCATCTGCGTCCGGGTAAGAACCTCGGCGGGGTTCATCAACTCGCCTGAGCCGGCGACGATGAAGCTCGACGGGACGGTAACGAAGTAGTCGAAGTGGCCGTACTCCAGGTAGAACTCACTGCCGATGTACGGCAGGGTGTCCCAGCCGCGCAGGTCGTCGTAGACGCACATGCGCGGGTACCACTGGGCCATGTCGTAGATCTCGCCGTGTTCCGCCATGCCTACGGACGTGCGGCCGCCCCAGGGGCCGGGAATCGTGTAGTGATACTTGATGTGCAGGCGCAGCGTGCCGTGAGGCTGGAGCGGCGCGGCCAGACGGATCTGCAGGCGCGTGTCGTCGACAAGATAGTCGGCTTTGACCGTGGGTGCGGGACCGGTGGCGCCGGGCGCTACGGTGACCGCATCGAGAACGATGCCTTCCGTGAAATTGAAGCCCCGGCTGGGGCGTGGTAGGTTCGCCGTGCCTGCGGCATCGGCTCCCACTGCGGTGCCGGAGGCATTGCGACCCGGACGGCCACCCGCCGCTCCGGAGGGCGGACCACCTCCGCGTCCGCCGAGATTGCCCAGGTTGTGAGCGCGGGAATCCTTGCGATACGTGTTCTGCTCCAGATGGATCCAAAGGCTGGTGAGCGTGTCGGGCGAGTTGTTCGTATAGGTGATGACCTCATCGTTGGTAAGCACCTTGGCCGTGGTGTCGATGCCCGCATGCATCACGTAGTCGGCTGTGTTTTGCCAGTAGGCAGGCCCCGGCGCGCCATTGCCGGCGCGATAGCTGTTGACCGGCTCAGCCAATGTGAGCGGAGCAAAGGTGAGGCGCGGATCGTAGCTTGTGGCCGAGGGGATGGATGTGGGGGAAGGCGTCTGAGCTCCTGAGGCAAGGGTCAGGAGGGCAAGAGACATACCGCAAAAAATCTTCATGTGTTGGTCCCCGAAGGCAAATGGATCACGTGGTCCGCTTCCTGCTACCGGGTCGAAGTGCACGCCAGCGACTCACACACGCGCATCTAGCAGTACTATAGCCGCCTTCGGGACAGAATGAGCAGGGCAGCCCCTGAACGAACTGAACGCAAATGACGGTGCTTGGAGGGTAAGATGAATGCCGTGACCACACCGACGATGCTATCGAGAAACACGAAACAGAAAGAGGCTATTCGCGAGGCGATCGTCGCTGCCAATCGTCCCCTGTCTCCGGAAGAGATACTGGAAGGGGCTCAGAAGCGCGTCGAGAGTGTGAGCATCGCCACGGTCTATAGAAACGTGGCCGCCCTTGTGCGAGACAAATGGCTGCTGCCTGTGGAGCTTCCAGGGATGCCGCCACGCTACGAAGTTGCCGGAAAAGCTCACCATCACCACTTTCATTGCAACGACTGCGGTAAGGTCTTCGAGCTCGAGGGCTGCGCCATCGACGTCAAGACACGCTTACCCAGAGGGTTTCGCGCGACGGACCATGAGTTCTTCCTGTCCGGTCAATGCGCCGCTTGCCGGTGACGCGCAGTCGCGTGTTCCTAAAAGGCGCGGTAGCCGTGCATTATTCTTGCGAATTGCTAATCATGTAGCAAATCCATTCGCATTGACGCGCAGTCGCCGAGGTCTGAAATAATGCCTGCATGGCGGCGTAAGCCGGATCTGGAGTGCGGCAACGACCAGGCCCGCAAGTCCGACCTCGCCGCACCGGTGCTGCAGCGGGAACTGGGATACACCACGCGGCAGATCGGGCTGCTTTCGTCGGCGTTTTTCTCCCGTCGGCCTCATTCGGGGCTCCATGGCTTCAGCGCAGTTTCCCCAGCAGCAGATTTGCTACATAGATAAGGCCGACTCCGCCCAGCACGCACGGCACGACATACTTCCGCGGTGCCGAGGACCGGCGGACCTCCGGCAGAAAATCACTCGCGGCCATCTGAATGAAGAAACCTGCGGCGATAGCAAGCAACGCGACGGAACTGGCAGAACTCGAGAACCACCAGATGGCCGCCATCCCCCCGGCGAAGGGCGCCAGGGCATCTCCCAGCAGAAACGCGTAGTCGATCAGCTTCGGCTTTTCTCCCCCCGTAGTGAGCAGGACGGTGTTCATGCCGTCGCCGAGATCATGAGCTGCAATGCCGACGGCTACTGCATAGCCAGCAGTGTGCGACGCGCTGAATGCCGCGCCGATCGCCATGCCGTCCCTGAAGCTGTGGAAGATGAGCATCGAACCTGCAATGCGCCCTAGGGAATGGCGCGGTACGAGCGCGTTCTCCCCGGTGGACAAGCTATCCAGGGCATTGTCGATGACAAAGAAGACCAGGAACGACAGGAGCGTTATGGTCAGTGTGGTGGTGATCGGTACGCCGGACGCGCTTCCGATGAGAATCGCTTCGGGCAGAAGATCGAGGAACGCTGCGCCCAGGAGAAGACCGGCACCCACCGCGAGCAGGACGTGAATCCACTTCCGGAAGCGTACCGCCAGCAGCCCTCCGAGAAGGGTGGCGCACACCGGAACCAGCAGAAAGGGAGTCGGCATAACAATTAGGAATACATTATCAGTAAATGCCTCGCAAAACCCCAGGCTGGTAAAAGGAAGGCCCCCTCTGAGAGGGGGCCTTCCGAGCAAACCGAACGCCAATCAGAAGTGATAGGCGATCTGTCCGGTGAGTGTACGCGGGGTCACGTAATGGGTGCCTGAGAACGTGGACAGGAAGTTGTACAGCGCGTACTTGTTCGTCGCGTTGATCATGGTAAGCCGTGCGCCAAATCCACGCTTGTCTGTGCCGAAAATGTGATCGTCTCCGATCGCCATGTCGAACAGGTTGCGCAGCTTGATGCGTTGGGGGTTCTTGTCGTCGTCCTCGGAGCCAGGCGCTGGAATGCTGACGAGGTTCGAAGTGAGCTGTGACGCGAGGCAGCCAGCTTGTCCGTTGTACATCAGCCCTTGCGTTGGGGTGGCGTGCACACCGTTGCAGACCAGGCCTGCCTGGAACTCCTCGTCAGGCGTGAAGCCGCTGAGGTCGATGAGCGGTCGTCCATTCGCTGCTACCAGCGGGTTGCCGTTCGCGTCGAAGGAGAAGTCTCCGCATGCGCTGTTCGGATCTGTGGCGTTGTAGCAGGGCGTCGAGCCTGCAACGAGGCCGCTATCCAGACGCCATGTCAGGGCGTAATAGAGGCTCTTATGGAATGGCATGTTGTATTGGAAACGCGTTGTCTGATTGAACCGTTGGTCATGATCGATGCGGAACGGATAGTTGGTTCCGCCTTGAGCAACGGTCGCCCCGACCCCGCCGATCTGCGGATTGAAAGAGCGGGCCGCGACGCTGGACAGGTTCACCGATGCTGTAAACCCATGCACCGGTGTCAACTCCGCGGTGGCCGCGAATCCAGGAATCTTCGAGTTCTTCCATTCGATGGGGAAGAACACCGGCGTGGCGCCGAAGATGCTGAAGTCGTAGGCGTTGTGCGTGTACTTGGTGATGTAGTCTCCGCTGAAAACGAAGTGTCTGCCGACCGTCTGCTGCAGGCCAGCGTGAAACTCGTTGCGGAAGCCGGGATTGAACGGGGCAGGGTCGCACGGACCGAGCGTCAGGAAGACCGCCTGCACCACCGCATTCTTGCAGCCATTGCTCGACAACAGGAGGTTCTCGTTGAAGGGAGTCTCTTGCGTCCTGGCGTAAGAAACACGCAATACCATGCCGCTTGACGGGATTTTGTAGGAGATACCGACGCGCGGCTCGGCTACACGCTGGATGGCCAGGCCATTGTAGAAATCCCCACGCAAGCCGAGATTGATGACGAAGTTTCCAGCGGTGATCTGGTCCTTTGCGTAGAGCGCGAGCTGCTTCACGTCTGTCTGGGCATGGTAGTTGTAGTTGCGTCCACCGCGGGTCAGATCGTATGGAGCAAGAACCGGATTGAAAGTTCCGGCAGGATCGTTCAGGCCCGGATCAACAATTCCGAACTGCAGGTTCTCTCGCAGGAACGTCTGCTCATACATGCCCCCGAACGTCACGTTGTGACGGCCCTTAAGGTAGGACAGTTCAGAGTGAGCGCCCAGATTGGTGAGGGAACGCTGCTGCGCCAGGCTTTCCTGTTGAAGAGGACCGAAGTCGGCAAAGGGGTTCTTGCTCGGGTAGTAGTGGTAGCTGTCGAACCGCACATATGGGCCGAAATTGAAGTCGGCCTTCTTTCCGATGACACGGTTGTACGTCGGTTGAACGCTGATCGTCTGGATCTTGGAGCGCTGGTCTGTGGCCCCCAGAGCCTTTCCGTTTTGATCGAAGACAGCCGACGTGTCGTAAGAGTTCGGTGTCTGAAACCAGGACCGGGTGTATTGCGTGTTGATGTGCATGGAGCTCACGTCGGACAAGTTGAAGTCGACACGATCGAAGACATTCTCCTCGTTGCCCCTGTCATGCAACACAGCGAATTCCGGCGCATCGAGAAAGCGATCGCTATTAATGCCCTCGATAGCCGCAAAATTGCCCCAGGTGTCGCCGCCATAGGCGAGATCCGCCGACACGTTGGACGTGCCGAACGTGCCGTAGGAGCCCGATATGCTTCCATGCGGAGTCTTCACACCATAGCCGGACCGGGTAGTCACCCTGACGATAAGGCTCGTCTTATCCCCGAACTCGGCAGAAGGAGCGCCATCGAGAACTTCAATCGACTGAACCGCCGCAGCCGGCAACTGATTCGAAAAAACTTTGCTCTGCTGATCTGTGATCGGCTGGCCATCGACGCTAAAGGAGACCTCATTGTGATCCCCGAGCCCATGAAGCAGCCCGTTCGAGTCGGCGGCCACGCCTGGTGACAGGAGCGTCACAATGGAGCTCAACTCTGACGAAACACTTTCGATCGGAATGGTATCGATGGTCGTGCGGTCAATGTCGGTATGAAAGTTGGGATCGTTCTCGGGCAGGATTTCAGCCGCTTCCACAGTCACCGTGGTCGACGTCGACACTTCCAAGCGAAAGCTTACCGTGGAGGGGACTGTCGATGAGATGTCGACTGTCTGCGAATTTGCCTTGAAGCCGTTCGCCTTCGCAGTCATGCGGTAGGGATCGAAAGGCAGATTATAAAAGTGGAAGTTGCCGGACAAGTCGCTGACCGCCGTTCGGGTAAGGCCGCTTACTGAGTTTATGAGCGTCACGGTGGCGCCTGGCACCACCGCTCCTGTGGCGTCGGTCACAACGCCGTTTGCAACACCTGAATTTGTCTGGCCGAAAGCGGCTCCGGCCGCAAACGCTGCCATAAGCCCGACAACGAGCAAAGCAGCGAGGAGACGCATTTTCTGCGAAAAGTTCATAGACACTCCTGTGGATGAGAAAGGATGCGGCTTGCTGCTGAGCAACAGGCACGCTGAAACTCGCAAATGCGGCGAGTTGTATGAAGCTTTTATCCTTTGGAGCGCGGCGGGGGACGACTAAAGTGGGTGAAGCTGATCGACGTTTCAACAGCTCGTGTAGGTTGTGGAACTTCCAGCAGAGCATTTTGCAGGACGACGATTTTCACGTCGGCCCGCGACGAAGGGTGGGCCGAGTGCATTGCGATACACAGCGGGCAAGTGTCCGCTGTAGTCGCCGCTGCCGAAAGTGAAGCAGCTCTCTTTACGCCATTGGATTTTTCAAAGCCCCCGTGCGAGTGCCAGGCTTCTCCCACCAAAGCAAAGAGCATGACGAATACGCTGAGCCAGACCCGCACGCGGAGCCGCTGAGACGCGACCTGTGTGACTGGCGGGCTATTGCGCAAAAGTTTCACGGTATTCCTTTAGAGATGTGCGCCGAGAGCGGCTGGACGCGGGTGAACGATGTTTCTGACCTTCTGTGTAACGCAGTGAAGATCTGCCCAGCCATGTCTTTCCGCGAAAGACTCCCTCTTGCGGTTTCCGCGCAAAATGTCGCACTCAGACCGTTCAGGTATGCCTAGTATACCGCTGATGAGACAACAGCCGCAGTTGCATCAGCGCTCCTGGCGCGCTTTCTTGCGTACAGCGAGTCAGCCAACTCGTGTGGTTCTCAGGTCTGACACATGTCGCGGGGCTTCGCAGGCTCAATGCAATTCGCGCTCAAACTGATCCACCAGTTCCTGAATCTTTGGGGCGAGTTCCGCCATGCGTCGTTGCGAGATCGCGATGCACTTGTCGGTGAGCTCTAGGTTCCTGGCAAGCATTGTTCGGCCCGTGGGGGAACGGTAGAAGACAAGGATGCCGTTCAATTCTTCTTCGCTGTATGCATCGGAGTACAGCCTGACGAAGTCCGGCTCAAGTGCCTTCCAACTGGCCGACCGACGCAGAAGATCAATCACTCTGCTGCGAAACTCCTCGTAGTGCTTTTTCTGATCCGGGTCCGGGCTTGCGGTGGCGAGTTGCTGTTCACTCGTCGCCCGGATACGCTCCTCTTGTGCTTGTTCCAATCGATTCGTTGTTTCTTCGAGACGGAGCGCTACCAGCATCTCGCGTACCTTGCGTTCTTTCGAAGCTGCATCTGCATGCGCCGAACGAACACAGAGGCCAAGGCAGAAGAGCAGGAAGTAAGCAGCACATTTCATAAACGTTCTCTCAAGGGAATTGGAGCACCGACCTAGTGATCATCGTGAGCAAGTAGGGCAGCAACTCGTTGGCGGGTGCTCCGCAAGGGCATTCGGAGGTCTCCTCAACATCAGAGCAATAACCTGAAGCAAGGAAAGTGAGTGGAAGCGGCGCGCTTCCACTCCTGTTAGAACCGAACGCGCGCCGTACCGCCGCCATTCCACTTGGGTGCGGGATCCAGGAACAGTCCAGCGGCAGTAGAGTACATTGCTTCGCTGCTGAACTTATAGGGTTGTAGCTGAGCGAATCCAGTCAGCTCCACTCGTGCCACAAAGTAACTGCCGCGGAAGTCATATCGGCTATACGGCTTTGTGTAGCTAAGAATGAGTGGCGTACCAGCGTAATAAGGAAATCCAGAGTAGTAGAAGCCGTCGACATTAGCCGCGACTGATCCGTGTCGCAGGGCGTGAGAGAACGCGACACCGGCTTTGGGAACATACTGCGGAACATTCAGCAGGAAGCTGATGCCATTGACTGGGTTGTTGAGTCGGCTTTTCACGATGTCGGTCAGGTTCACATAAGCGCTGACAGAGTTAGTGAATTGATAGCGGCCCTCCGCCTCCCAGCCAATCCGTGTCGCATCGCCGCCCGAGGAAAAGACATACGCGCTCACTTGAAGCAGTTCGCCCTGGTTGACGATATAGAAGCCGTCGGCAGAGGCGCTGAAGCGGCCGAGCGTCGTCTTGAAGCCATAGTCATAGGAGGTCATCTTCGGGGGTTCCAGTTTTCCTATGGGATTGCCCCCCGCGGCTCCGAGCGGTCCCGTCGCTCCAGGCGGACTGATTTCTGTCTGCTCCGGAGTGCGGTATCCCTGTGCCATGTTGAAGAAGGTTGTGAAGTTGACACGAGGCGACCAGATGATGCCAGCTTTGGGAGTTACTACGGGTTTGTCATAGACCACGGAAGAGG
>CAXSHQ010000115.1:8935-12364 GCA_964236875.1 uncultured Acidobacteriaceae bacterium
GTAGTGAAATGCATCCACCCGCAGCCCACCGGTCAGTTTCAGCGAGGGAAGCAGCTTCGCCTGTCCCTGAACGAACCCGGCGTATTGGAGAAGATTGAGGTTCTGCGATTGTAAGTAGTTTGAGGTGGGAGTGCTGTTCACAGACTGACGCGATTCACCAGAGCCGTAATCGCTGCGCAGCTCACCACCGTATTGGACACCGAAACGTTCCTTGAACTGGTTCGTGCGCACGACGCGCCCGCCGGATATCCAGCGGCTGTCACGGATGACGTTGAGCGTTGTGGCGTTCGCCGAGAGTGCGCGGCGACGGTTGTAGCGCTCTGCATACATCGAGAGGACCGTACCGGTCTCGCCCTCCGCAGGACGACGCGTCAGCGTAAAGTTTGAACGATCCGCATCGCCATACATCGGCGGTGAGGTTGGATCTGCATCGGTTGGTTTGACCGTGCCAGCGCGAAGGGCGCTCAGCGTCAGGAAGCCAGGAGCATCCCAGTTTGAGCTCTGATGATATCCACGGAAGCCCCACACACCGCCCTTTGCCTGGAAGATCTCTTTTGCAAAGATGGTGCCGTGAATGAAGTCGGAATTGTTTCTATATCCCGCAATCCGCATCAATTGCGCGGAGAAGAGAGTGTTTACGGGGCCGGTCTTGTGGGAGAAGATCATGGATGCATCGACGAATCCGAAACTTCCCGCAGTGACGGACGCTCTCGTTTCTGCAGTGTCCCGCGTTGTGATGTCGATGGAGGCCGCTCGATTCTGGTTCCCGTAGAGCGCGGAGCTGGGCCCTTTGATGATCTCCGCGCGATCAATGAGAAGCGGAGATAGCCAACTCATATCGTTGAACCCAACCCCGATGGTGGCGGCTGGCAGATTCTGTGGTGTCCCATCGATGTAGGTGGCTACCTCCGCGCCATGCGACGAGCGGAAGAAGCCGCGCACCTTGATTCCGTTTCCGATATCCCCCTGTTGCAGCGTCCCGTCAATGACGCCGGGGACACGGTTGAAGATCTCGTTTACGTCCCGCGCCACCGTCGTGCGCTCAAGGTCTTCATGCGCTACGACCGTGGAGAGAGTTGGCAGTCCATTGGGAGCAGTCGTTATGTCCGTGGGCAGACGGTCTGCCGTCGCCTGAACCGTCACCCTCTCGTTCACAGGTGCGATCACGACGGAAATCTCACCGCTCGCGGCCGCCGGGTCGACAGTGATGCTCAACCGCGTGCCGCGCGCTACGACGATGTCGCGCTCCACAACAACCTTGCCATCGATCCGCACTTTCAGATGCGCGTCGCCCACTGGTGCTCCGTTCAGTGTGAATCGACCCGCCGCGTCGCTGACCGCCTCCAGTAACGCACTGCTGCCGGCGCTGAGCAGTTGCAGCGTCGCCGGCTTTACCGGCTGTTGCTTTGTGTTGAGTACAGTGCCAGACAGCGTTACGGAGTTTTGCTCTGAAGTTTGAGCCAGGGCGTAGCTACCTAAGCAGAGAACGATTGCCGGTACGCAGGCGAAAAGATATCGAGGGTAAGTCATAAGGCCTCCTGGCCGAGTAGAACTCCGATTTGTCTGGCGTTCCGCGTGTGCCCCCACCAAGACTGCTGTGGGCTCTGAAAGCTAAAGAAAATGCGATAGCAGTAAGTAAACGTGCATCCACCTGATGCCATGGACATGGTTAGATCGACAGCGTCCGCAGACGACCTACGGCGACAGCTGCCGTAAGGGCCGCAATGGAAAATAGCCAAGTCATAAGAAGCGCAACGTGCGGTCGTGGCAGGACAGGACGGAACACCGGGGCGGAATCGAAGTCTGAAGGCGCATAGTTCCGCTCTTCCTTCACCGAGCGGGCTATCGAAGCCCGAAAATCCCGGGTCTGTTCGCGCGCCTCGCGCCGCAGCGTCGCATACGTTTGTTGATCGGTTCCGGCCAGTCTCGACAGCAGATCTACCGTGGCCATCGCCGGAGAAAGCAGACCTACGGCCGCCTGTACCCGCTGTTGCCGCTCAAGGGCGTTCTCCGAAGCGGAAACGATGGGCGCCATCTTGGCTTCGAGCCTCTCGGCAAGCTCATAGTTGTGGCGCATTGTCAGCCGGTTCTGTTGGACGGTGTCTGCCGTGAGGTTCGAGTGGTCGTTCTCAAAGCTGTCTGTGATCTCTGTCTGCGCCCGTCTCTGTTTGGCAATCTGCGTCAGCCGCGACTGGGGGGTGAACGCCATTTGCGAAAGCGGAACAGAGAGCGCCACCAGGACGAACGTGAGGGAGACATAGAGTCCGCCCAGGGTGAGCAGTGCGGTTTCGCTTGTTTTGCAAAACGAGTTGGTCAGCAGGACGAGGGCCCACCAGAACGCAACGGAAATCGTAGTCGCGGTCATCCACCAGAACGCGGCGGCGAGCCGTTCTGCTGAGCATTCCGATGTGGCGAGGAGTACTACCCCGGTACCCAGCGGCGGAAGAAGGATAAGCAGGAAACGGCTGATCGAACGAGCAATCACAACGGTCCCATAGCTTCCGCTTTGCGCCAGTATCAGCGACGCGATGGCGGATTCGCGATCGCCGCTGACGACACCGTAGCCGACCGCTATCAGCAACAAGGGGCAAAGAACCGCGACGACCAACGTCAGGTCAACAGGCCCGTGGGCAAGCAGTTCAGGGTTGCCATTCTGATAATTGCGAAACACCGTGTCTGACCGCGACCGCATGCGTATGCTGAAGCTCGCTGGCTCGATAGCTGACCGGCCGATAGAGAAGTCAAGCAACCGAGGCACGGGCAGCGCATTGGTCTGCGTCACGCTACTCCCCAGCAGGCTTGCCTCGGCGGGTTCGGCCATGAGGATATGTTGACGTTGCGCCGTTTGCTCCGCCGCTGCAGCGGAAAGAACCTGCATCTGCGCGGCCCGAGCATGGCTCAACCTTGAATGACCTGTCCAACCTGCGAGCCCGCAGGCGATCAACGTCGCAACAAAAGTGAAGGCCGCAATGCGATCACGCGTCAACTGCTTCACATCAGCCCAAACCAACGGCCAGGTTCTCATGAGATCTCCCCACGGAGCGAAGCGGTGCTCCATGCAACAGCGCCCCCAGCCACCAACACCCACAGCAACAGAACCGCTCCATCCGGCAGCCACGAGCTTGCCAACGCCTTCCATGGAGGTGGCTTGTAAATAAAAGCAGGCACGGACTGAAGCATCGCGGCACCGGCTTTGTAGTTGAAGTCGAGTGCCCCGGCGTGCAGCGTCATCTCATTGTTCAGCTGATGTACGACCTGACGTCGGTGGGCCTCCGCCTGATCCGCGAAGTCCCACTGGTGTGCGTTGTCAGTTCCGGCGACGCCCATGGAGATGTTCTGCAATGCCACTACCGGAGTGAACAGGGACGCAAACCGCATCCATCTCCTCTGTCGTCTCTCCACGTTGCGCATTTCCGCATAGCGCTTGTC
>CAXSHQ010000116.1:0-3038 GCA_964236875.1 uncultured Acidobacteriaceae bacterium
CTCACCCTCATCTTCAACCTGCCCGAGGACAAGTGCCGCGTCATTCAGACGGACATCGGCGGCGCCTTCGGCGGCAAGGAAGACTTCCCCTCGGTCATCGGCTCGCACGCCGCGCTGCTCGCCATGAAATGCGGTCACCCCGTCAAGCTCGTCTACGACCGCGCCGAGGACATGGTTGCCACCACCAAGCGCCACCCCTCACGCACCCGCCACCGCACCGCCGTCACCAAGGAGGGCAAGCTCCTCGGCGGCACCGTCGACTTCGCCATCGATGGCGGCGCCTATGCCACGCTCTCGCCCGTCGTTCTCTCCCGCGGCACCATCCACGCGCCCGGCCCGTACAAGTGGCCTCACCTGCGAGTTCAAGCCAAGGCAATGGCCACCAACGTCCCGCCGCACGGCGCATTCCGCGGCTTCGGCGCACCGCAGTCCCTCTTCGCGCTGGAGCGCCACATGGACAAGATTGCTCGCACAGTCGGTCTCACCCCGGAAGAGCTGCGCCGCCGCAACTTCCTCGCGACAGGAGACTGCACAGCCACCGGCCAGCTCCTCACCGATCCCGTTGACATGCAGCACCTCCTCACCCGCGCGCTCTCGGAGGCCGGATACCACGAAAAGCTCGCCCGCTTCGCTACGGAGAACCAACACTCCTCCGTGAAGCGCGGCGTCGGCTTCGCTGCCTTCATGCACGGCGCAGGCTTCACCGGCTCCGGCGAGCGCCGCCTCAACTCGCTCGTCCACATCGACGTCCTCCCCGACGGCAGCCCGCAGATCCTCGTCTCCTCCACGGAGTTCGGTCAGGGCACCAACACCATCCTTTGCCAGACAGCCGCAGATGCTCTGCAACTGCCCTACGAGCAGATCTCGATAGCGCAGCCCGACACACAGGTCATTCCTAACTCTGGCCCCACCGTCGCCAGCCGCACCGCCATGATCGTCGGCAAGCTCATCGAGCGCGCCGGTCACCAGCTCCTCACCATGCTGCGCGACCACGCCGCCCTGCCGCAGCCACACTCCGCTGAAGAGTTCAAGCAGGCCGCGCAGCGTTACAGCACCGAGCACGGCGCCCTGCGCAGCTCCGTCCGCTACGAGCCGGTCACCCCGATTCATTGGGACGACGACCTGTATCGCGGCGACGCATATCCCGCCTACGCCTGGGCTGTCTATGTGGCCGAAGTCGCCTTCGACCTCAACACCTGGACTGCCACCGTCACCCGCTTCGACGCCCTCCAGGAAGTCGGCAAGGTCATGCACCCGGTCCTCGCCAAGGGCCAGATCGAAGGCGGTGTCGCCCAGGGCATCGGCTACGCGCTCTACGAGAAGTGCGTCTACACAGACGGCCGCATGATGAACAACCAGATGACCAACTACATCATGCCCACCAGCGCCGATCTCCCGCCCATCCACGTCCACTTCGAGGAAGTCCCCTGCGTCCACGGCCCAGGCGGCGCCAAGGGCATCGGCGAGCTCCCCATGGATGGCCCCGCCCCGGCCATCCTCAACGCCATCGAGAACGCCACCGGCGTCAGCTTCACCGCCATCCCGCTCCTGCCCGAAGACATCTTCGAGCGCCTCACCACCTTCACCACGTCCGCACACGGAGGCACCGAAGACCTAGACCCCACCACCGACCGCGACACCCGCACCGAAGTTCCTCTCTCAGCCGAGGTGCTTGTATGACAGACCTGACCATGAGAAAGCCGCAGATGCTTCGTACCTGCGAAGAACCGGTTGTGTTAAGGGCACGGCTTCAGCCGTGCCGTAAAGTGCCGTCAGAAGACGGGGCTTTAGCCCCTGAGGTCCTTCACTAATGGCCTCCGTCACTCTCCAAATCAACGGCTCGCACCAAACCGTCGATGTCCCACCGATGAAGCGCCTGCTCGACGTCCTCCGCGAGGACCTCCAACTCACCGGCACCAAGGAAGGCTGCGGCGAAGGCGAGTGCGGCGCCTGCGCCGTGCTCCTGAACGGCGAGCTCGTCAACTCCTGCCTCATCCCCGCTCTCCAAGCCCAGGGCGCAACACTTTGCACGATTGAAGGCGTTAGTGCCGAACGCCACCTCCACCCCATCCAGCAGTGCTTCCTCGAGCGGGGCGGCGCGCAGTGCGGCATCTGCACGCCCGGCATGATCCTCGCCACGCACCACCTGCTCGACAAACACCCACAACCCAACCTGGAGCAGATCCAGGAAGGCCTCGCCGGTAATCTATGCCGCTGCACCGGCTACATGCGCATCTTCGAATCCGTAGAGCAGGCCGCCAACGCCTACGCTGCGCCCAGCCACGCCGCCGGCCCGCTCAAAGCTGGATAGCTCATGGCTCAAAGCTCGTTCCAAAACCTTTGCAGGATGCCTATCGCAGCCGATGCGCTCTGATCCCACCCACTTCGAACTCGTCGCCCCGCGCACCCTCGGCGAAGCCCTCGCGCTCCTCGCCGCCGAGCCAAGCCGTTACACGCCCATCGCCGGCGGCACGGAGCTCATGGTCGCCTTCAACACCGGCCGCCTCCAGTCCCGCTCCCTCCTTTCGCTCCACCAGTTTTCCGACCTCCGCTTCATCCACGAAGACACCGACACGATCCACCTCGGGGCCTCCACCACCTTCACGGACATCCGCCGTAACACGACGGTCGCCCGCGAGCTCCCGCTGCTCGCGCAGGCCGCCTCCTGGACCGGCAGCATCGCCAACCAGAACCGCGGCACGCTCGGGGGCAATCTCTGCAACGCCTCGCCCGCCGCCGACACGCCACCCGCGCTGCTCGCCTACGGCGCGTCGGTCACGCTTGTCAGCGCGGAGGGCACGCGCACCCTTCCCTACACGGAGTTCCACCTCGGCTACAAGCGCACCGCCCTGCATCCCGGCGAGCTCCTCCACACGGTGCACGTCCCACGCACCTTCGCGGACTACCGCCAGTACATCCGCAAGGTAGGCACCCGCAACGCGCAAGCCATTTCGAAGACCGCACTCGCCGCCGTGGCTCGCGTCGAAGACGGGCCCAGCGGTCCAATCATTGTCGACATCCGCCTCGGTGCCGCCTCG
>CAXSHQ010000116.1:3048-12285 GCA_964236875.1 uncultured Acidobacteriaceae bacterium
TGCGGCCGTGCAACCGTCGGAAGAACTCCGAGAGGTCGAAATCCGGCGCCGCGTGCGCGACGAGATGGTAGTGGTTAGGGAAGATCGCCCACGCCTGAAGCCCCAGGCCGCGCTCCTCGGCAAGCCCGTTACCGAGAACGCGATCCGCGCCGCGCGCGCCGCGCTCACCGCCGAAGCCAGGCCCATCGACGACATCCGCTCCACCGCCCGCTACCGCACTGCCGTCGCCGCCAACCTGCTCGAAGAGTTCCTGCGCTCGCTTCTATAGGTGTGTCCTATACGGTGTGTCCGTGAACCGAAGCTCGCATCTGGATGCGTGTCTCGCGATGTAAAGTGCATCACTTTCCTTGGTTGTCATTCCGCAACGAAGCGGAGGAATCTGCAGTTCGGACGACCTCTGCACCTTCAGAAGAACGGCTATACAATCGAGACTACTTCTCGAAACTTCCATGCAGCACTCGCTACGAAGACGCACCGTGAAGGCGCAGCCATTCCTCCGCCCGTCTGACATCCTCGTCCGTATCCACATCCAGCGCCAAGGCCTCCGTGGGCACGCACCGCGCCTCGCGCAGCAGTCTGCGAGCGCCCTCGTCGCCCTGAAGTCCGTGCAGCTCCTCAAACCGGTTCGCAGGAAAGTACGCCGGCACGCCTACCCTGCCTGCATATCCGGATCCTGCCGTTTCGTCCGGCTCAGCGCATAGCGCCCGCAGGTGCTCCGGTGTCACCGCGACCTGATCGCATGTCATCACCACCGCGCCGGCGACATCCTCCCGCGGTAACGCCGCAAGCCCGCAACGAATCGACGAAGCCATGCCCTCGGCGGCATCCTCATTCACCACCACGATGCAGCCCGGCAAGTCCCATCCCTGCGCCATCGCCTCATATACCGCCCGGTTCACCACCACCACAACCGGCCGCAGCCCGGCCTCGCGCGCTACCCGGGCCGCACGCTCCAGCAGCGTCTCGCCTGCCAGCACCACATGCTGTTTCGGTCGTCCGAGCCGCCTGGAAAAGCCCGCCGCCAGCACAATCCCCGCAACTGCCGTTTCGCCTACCAACGCCCTTACAATCTGATTTGCTCGCCCAGCTTTTCCAGCTCCAGTTCAATGGTCGCCAGCGCCGCCTCCAGCGCGCTCCGCCGGTGCGGGCTCGACGTCCGCTCCGACAACACGCGTTCCCGCTGCAGCTCGAGTGCCTGCACCCGCCGCTTCTGTTCTGCAGTCGCAGCCCGCGCCGGCGCATCGTCTTCCAGAGGTAAAGCCTTGGAAGAAGCGGCCACCGCCTGCTGCTCTTCCACGTTCTTCGACTCCCAACCCTTTGACATGGCTCTATGCTACGCCGCGCTCATTGCAACCGCATTGCACACACCAACCCGCTGGGGACCATAGAGTAACTCCCCGTGTCGCGCAGTCCCGCCTTGGAGCTCTAAGCTGAACCGCTCAAAGCTCTAAGCTCGTTCCCACCCTCACTTACAAAGGGAACTCAGCGCTCGAACCCGGAAGGAAACCAATACCCCGACGCGCATAGCACAGACTAATGCCCGAACCGGTACACCACTCCCGCATTCATCCCCAGGTTGTTCTGCAACGACCCTCCAGAGGGGCTGCTGAACGTCGTTCCCACATACGTCGGCGCAAACCGCAGCGCCAGGTTCGGAAACACGTTGTAGTCGACATTCAGCGCCGCGGTGAACGCCGGGCGGAAGCCATCGTTCCACAGCCCCAGGTTCGTCCCGGAAAGCCCCTTGGCAGCACCCGAGAAGATGCCCCACGCCACCCCGCCTGTCCCCTGGGCACTCAGGGCGAGCTTCTCCCTGCGCAGGAAGCGATAGTTCACCCCACCCGTAAAGAAGTATTCGTTGATCTGCGGGTGCGGTGACTGGATCGTGAAGTTATTCGTGCCCGCGCCCTGCAGCGGCTTCGCAGTCCCGAAGGAACCCTGTGCCGCGCCCACGATCGCCAGCCGCGGATTCAGGAAATAGTCCGTCTGGGCCGCCCAGCTCACTTCGTTGTTGCGCTTGGTGAACTGCCCGCTGCTCCATCGCAGATAGCCGCCGCCCCCCATCCCTTCCCAGTGGTGCGCATACGTCTGCTCGATGGTGCGCGCGATACGCGCCTGCCGGCTGGCATTGCTTTCGCGCCGTGCCCGCCGTTGTGGAGGACGGCTCTGCGCCCCTGCCGTTGTTGCCATCGCGCCGGCCAGCAGGCCCGCGCTCATCCCCAGGGCCACCCAGCGGGCAACCGACTTCCGTACCTCACCCATCCCGAACCAGACTCCTCGAGCGCACTCATCGCGCAAAAACGGCCTCAGCTGAACCCCAAAGAGCCGCACCTAATCATTAGAACACCGCAAAGCGCGCACTCTTCGGCGGGGGCCACAGATTGGACGCGCCAAACCGCCTCACGTCGTCTTCTCCGCGCAATCTGCGGTGGAATCCGCGCAATCTGCGTTCCGCTTAATCCTTGGCGCAACTTGGCGCAACATAGCGCCCTTGGCGTCAAAGCTTTCATTCCACTCGGCCGAGAACCCGTCCTACTCCCACTCAATCGTTCCCGGTGGCTTGGACGTGATGTCATACACCACCCGGTTGATCCCCCGCACCTCGCTCACGATCCTGCCCGAGATCGCCCGCAGTACCTCGGTCGGCAGCGCCGCCCAATCCGCCGTCATACCGTCCTCGCTTTCCACCGCGCGGATCGCGCACGTGTAGGCATACGTCCGCTGGTCACCCATCACGCCGACGGTCTTCACGGGCAGCAGCACCGCAAAGCTCTGCCAAAGCTTGGTCGTCAGGCCTGCACGATGAATCTCCTCCGCACAGATCGCGTCAGCCTCCTGCAGGATCGCCACGCGCTCCGGCGTCACCTCGCCCAGGATGCGCACCGCCAGCCCCGGCCCCGGGAACGGCTGCCGCTCCAGGATCTCCGCCGGCATAAGGAGGTCCCGCCCGATCCGCCGCACCTCGTCCTTGAACAGGTCGCGCAGCGGCTCGATCAGCTTCAGCTTCATGTCCGCCGGCAGCCCGCCCACATTGTGGTGGCTCTTGATCACGTGGCTCGGCCCATGCACACTCGCCGACTCGATCACATCCGGGTACAGCGTGCCCTGCACCAGCCACGCAACCTCTTCGCCCGCCGACTTCTCCGCCTCGAAAATCTTTTTCGCTTCGTCGTCGAACACCGCAATGAACTCACCGCCGATGATCTTCCGCTTGCGCTCCGGGTCGGTTACCCCAGCCAGCTTGCCCAGGAACCGCTCGCCCGCGTCCACTGCCACCACGTTCAGCCCGAGTTCTTCGCGCATCGTCCGCTGCACCTGCGCGAACTCGCCCTTGCGCAGCACGCCGTTGTTCACAAAAATGCACGTCAGCCGGTCGCCTATCGCTCGCGCCACCAGCACCGCCGCCACGCTCGAATCCACCCCACCCGAAAGCCCGCAGATCGCGTGCCCGGTCGGCCCGACCTGCTGCTGGATCTTCTCGACCGTGGTTGCGATGAAGTGCTCCGGCGTCCAATCCTGCTTCGCTCCGCAGATGTCCACGACGAAGTTCTTCAGCAGCTCAGTACCCTGCCGCGTGTGTGCGACCTCGGGGTGGAACTGCACTGCCCACATCCGTCGCTCTTCGTTCGCGATTGCAGCCACCGCGTTGCTCGTGCGCGCCACCACCTCGAACCCCGGAGCCAGCACTTCTGCATGGTCGCCATGCGACATCCACACATCCAACGTCGCCGGCAGCCCACGCAGCAGCGGCGTTTCTTCGAGCACGGTGACCTGCGCATGCCCGTACTCCCGCGCCGCCGCCGGCACCACACGCCCGCCCAGGTGATGCGTCATGAACTGCAGCCCGTAACAGATCCCTAGCAGCGGCAGCCCGGTTTCCAGCACCGCCGGATCGGTCTTCGGCGCGCTTGCGTCGTACACGCTCGAAGGCCCACCCGAAAGCACAATCCCGGAGGGCTTCAGCGCCAGCACCTCCGGGAGCGGCGTCGTACACGGCAGCACCACGGAGAACACGTTGAACTCGCGGATGCGCCGCGCAATCAGCTGCGTATATTGGGACCCGAAATCCAGGATGACGATGGTCGAAGAGCCATGCGGGTCAGCGGTATTCACCCACATAGTCTAACTGCGCCCGCTCGCGCCAGCCGAACGACCTCGCCGCTCGGGCACGACAACGAACACCAGCCGCGCGCTCACGTACAACGTCGAACGTACAACGTACAACCCGCTAGTTCGGGTCCTTGCTGCGCGTGTTCCCTACCGCGGCCATAATGCCCGCGCCCAGCAGCACGATACCGATCCCAATCTCCCACCTTTGCGAGATGTGCGCCAGGTGGCACACATACAAAACACCGATGATCAGCACAATCGTTCCAAGCAGATAAAGTCCAAAGGACATAGTCGTTCTCCATTCGTCGTTTCTTGGGGCCTGCTACTTACGATGCCGTCTCGCTCCCCGGCGCTGCCGCTTCCATTGGTAACGGATCGAACACTTCGGTCATCCTTACGAACGCCACCAGCCGCACCACGTGAAAGTAATCCGACGCTAGGAAGTACAGCACGACGACTCCGGCGGTCCAGGTCACCAGGAAACCCTGCGTTTCCACACTTTGAAACGGCAGCGGAGACGCCGAAAACACCAGCAGCAGCACGATCAGCGCGATCTTCACGATCCCCACCACCAGGTTGATCTCCGCCACTTTGCCCCGCAGCGGTCCGCTTCGCCACGCCGCCCGCAAGCTCGCCATCGCGCTCTCGCCACGCGCCGCATACACAAGCGCTAGCCCGAACACCCAACTGGTTGCCAGCCACGCCACGAACAGCCCCAGCGTACCGAAGATTTCCAATCCGCAGAACGGCACCCACTGCGGCTCGCCACCGCGTGCAAGCGGTCCTGAAACCAGGCCGCGCAACGCCAGCCGCAGCGCGGCGAACCATAGCCCCAGGGCGCCAGCCCACCAGGCCCACCGCAGCACTCCCACAGCAAACAGAGAGAGAAATCCTGGCCGAAGCTGCGAACTCACTCGCCGCAGCAATAGCTTCCGGCCAAATGCCGATACCGCAACCCACAGCAGCAGGAGCGCACAAAACGAAGCGATAGCCCCGGGCACATTACCGATCTGCCAGGAGAACGGGTCCATAAACCACCCCAACCACCCACCAATCCCACCCGCTTGCACGCTGGAAGCGAATGCTACAGCACTTCGGTACGTCCGCGCGAACGGCCACGCCAGCACCGTCACCCAGAACACCCATCGCCAAAGCACTTCCAGCCCGGTAAGCGATGGCCGCCGAAACACCTCTGCCATCACATGTACAAACGACTGCGTCCCCCGCACCGGAGGTCCACTGACGTCACACCCTGATCCCTGATCCCTGATCCCTGTTCCTACTTGACGACCAGATTCACCAGCTTGCCCTTGACCACAATCGTCTTCACAAGGGCTTTACCCTGAAGCCGCGCCTGCACCTTCTCATCGGCCAACGCCGCGCTCTTCAGCGCTTCTTCATCCGCGCCCGTTGCGACTTTCACCACGACGACCAACTTGCCATTGGCCTGCACTGGCACTTCGACTTCGTCCTCGCGAGCCAGATCCGCATCAGCCGCGGGCCACGGTTGGCGGAACACATCCCCTTCGCCCTCCAACATGCGCCACAGCTCCGCCGCAAGGAAAGGCGCAAACGGAACCAGCAGCAACGGCAGCGTTCCCAGCACGCTTCGCCACGCCTTCAGGTCGCCGCCTTCTCGCTGGGCAAGCTCGGCCTCCACCAGGTAGCACTCGTTCACAAGCTTCATCAGCGCGGCTATGCAGGTGTTGAAGTGCCACCGGCCATCCATCTCGTTCGTGATCTTCGCGATCGTCTGATGCAACAGGCGCAGCAGGCCGGCGGACGCCTGCGCCGCCGCGGGGTCGGGCTCCGACCCCGGATACTCTTTGCCGATGGCCCCCTCGTGTCTCGAAAGCAGCACCCAAACCCGCGCAAGAAACCGCGATACTCCCGCGACTCCCTCCTCTTGCCAATCCAGGTCGCGGTCCGGCGGTGCGGCAAACAGCGCGTACATGCGCGTCGCGTCCGCTCCATAGCGCGCGATCATCTCGTCGGGCGACACCACGTTGCCCTTTGATTTCGACATCTTCGCGCCGTCTTTGATCACCATGCCTTGCGTGAACAGCCGCGTCACCGGCTCCGAGTTCGCAATCAACGGCTTCCCGTCGATCTGGATATCCCGCATCACCTTCGTCCAGAAGCGCGAATAGATCAGGTGCAGGATCGCGTGCTCCACCCCGCCGATGTACTGGTCAATCGGAAACCAGTAGTTCACCTTGGCCGAGTCAAACGGCATCCGGTCGTTCTTCGCGTCCGTGTAGCGGTAGAAGTACCAGCTCGAGTCCACGAAGGTGTCCATCGTGTCGGTCTCGCGCCGTGCCGGCCCGCCGCACACCGGGCACGTGGCATTCACGAACTCCGCCACCTTACCCAGCGGTGACCCGCCCTCCTGCGTGATCTCCACAGCCTCCGGCAGCAGCACCGCCAGTTGCGCATCGGGCACCGGCACCATACCGCCCGCTTCCACCCCCTGATGACCATCAGCACAATACACAACCGGGATCGGCGTGCCCCAGTAGCGCTGCCGGCTTACCCCCCAATCCTTCAGCCGAAACGTCGTCGTTCGCTTGCCAAAGCCGTTCTGCTCCGCAAAGCGCCCCATCTTCTCCTGCGCTTCCAGGCACGCCTCGCCCGTCCACTCGCCGGAGTCCACCAGCACCGCATCGTCCTCGCCTGTGTACGGCAGGGCAAGATCACCCGAATCATCGCCGCTGCCGCCCGAAGTCGCCGGAGCCACCACCCGCTTGATCGGCAGCCCATACTTCTGCGCAAACTCGAAGTCGCGCTCATCATGCCCAGGCACGCTCATGATGGCGCCGGTGCCGTAGTCGGCCAGGATGTAGTTCGCCACCCAGACCGGCAGCAGCTCGCCCGTGAACGGGTTGATTGCGCTCCGCCTCGTGCTCACGCCATGCTTTTCGATGTTGCCAATATCGCCGGCTTCCTTCGCGGCCTTCTGCTCGGCGACCATCGTCTCGACGGCCTGGGCCAACGGAGCGTCGCTCTCTGCCCACTGCTTCACCAGCGGGTGTTCCGGCGCCAACTGCAGCGAAGTAGCTCCAAAGATCGTATCCACCCGCGTCGTGAACACGGCGATCCTGGCTGACTCGCCGACTTGCTGACCCGCTGGCTCGCTGACCGCGAACGTGATCTCTGCGCCCTCGCTCTTCCCGATCCAGTTGCGCTGCATCGTGCGCACCTTCTCGGGCCAGCCGGGCATGCTCTCCAGCTCGTTCAGCAGTTCATCCGCATATTTCGTAATCCGCAGAAACCACTGCACCAACTCGCGCTGCTCCACGAGCGTGTCTTCATGCCGCCAGCAGCACCCGCCCACCACCTGCTCATTGGCCAGCACGGTCGCACACTGCGGGCACCAGTTCACCCTGCTCGACTTCCGGTACGCCAGCCCCTGCTCCAGCATGCGCAGAAAGAACCACTGGTTCCAGCGGTAGTACTCCGGCAGGCAGCTCGCAAGCTCGGTCCCAGCCCAGTCATAGCTGAACCCGATACGGCTCATCTGCTTCTTCATCGCCGCGATATTCGCCAGTGTCCATTCGCGCGGCGGCGTGCTGTTTTTGAGCGCCGCATTCTCCGCTGGCAGCCCGAACGCATCCCAGCCCATCGGGTGGAGCACGTTATAGCCGCGCATGCGCATGTACCGCGCCAGCGCATCGCCAATGGAGTAGTTCCGCACATGCCCCATGTGCAGTTGCCCGCTGGGATACGGCAACATCTCCAGACAGTAAAACTTCGGCTTGCCGGTCTCGTGGCCTTCCGCGGCATACAGCGACGGATCCGCGTCCCACCGCGCCTGCCACTTCGGTTCAATCTCCGCCGGGTTGTAACGCGTCTCGCGCTCCCCGGCATTCACAGCAACAGCTTCGTTCCCCATACTTTGATTGTACTGAGCATAGAAGAACGATCGGCCGCGTCCACGCGAAAGGCAAAGGCTGGGCATGTGCCCGGCCTCTCCCTCACATTCCGCTTATACCTGTTCTTCTCTTGGCTGTAGTTCTAGCTGCTGACGGGCGTCATCCTGAGCGCAGCGAAGGATCTCTGTAGTCGCCCGGAGCAGAACTACACCTTCAGGAGAAAGACTCCAGTCGTCGCGGTGGAAAGGCTCACGGCTTCTCCACCGGCACCACCGGCAAGCTGATAAAGCTCGCCTCGCCCGCCGTATGCCAAACCCGCTGCGTAGCCTTCTGGTAGTCGCCCGGCTGCGCCTCGAAGATGTTCGCCACAAACTTCTGCGGATTGCGGTCATACAGCGGGAACAGCGTCGACTGCACCTGCACCATGATCCGGTGTCCCGCATTAAACGTGCGGTCCACCTGCGGCAGCCCGAACGTGTACTCCAGCGGCTCGTTCGCCTTCAGCGCCGCCGGATGCTCGAAACTGGTCCGGTAGCGCCCACGGAAGATGTCCGTCGCGATCGGCAACTCATCGCCATTCATATTCACCGAGCTGCCTAGAACGCCCTGATACACGCCTCCCGCGTCACCCGAAGGCGCTTCCCCATCCGGGTACACATCGATCAGCTTCACCACCCAGTCCGAGTCCGTGCCGGACGTCGAAGCCATGAGATGTACGGTCGGCTCGCCGGCCAGCTTGATCGGCTCCTTCAGCGGCTCGCTCACATACGTCAACACATCGGGCCGCCCGTCCACAAAGCGCTGATCGTTCACCAGCCACGTGCGCCAGCCGGTGCCGTCCGCCGGGTCCACCGGCCGCGGCCGGTACGGCACCGGCTTCATCGGATCGGACACATACTCATCCCACTTCTCGCCCTTGCTCTCGCGCGTCGGAGCCTGGAACGAAAGCCCACCACCCGCCGTCAGGTACAGCGGCTTCGCCGGTACACCACATCCCTGCTCGCAGCTCGCCGGCCAGGCCTGCATGCGGTCCCAGTGGTCGCGTCCCGAGTCATAGATGAACACCGGCGGCGTATTCGCCGCCTTCGCACCGTCCTTCAGATACTGGTTGAAGAACGGCAGCAGCACATCGCGCCGCCATTCGTTCGCGGTATCCGTCGCCCACTCGAACGGCCCCAGCCCGCGCCCTTGCCGGTTGATCTGCGAGTGAAACCACGGCCCCATCACCAGGAAGTTCATGTTGTTGGCCGTGTCC
>CAXSHQ010000117.1:0-3311 GCA_964236875.1 uncultured Acidobacteriaceae bacterium
CGAATGGATCTTCGTCGTCTCCAGCGCCTCTTCAAAGCGCAGTGGGGCCAGGATCGACGGCAACCGCTTCGCCAGCATCGTCTTGCCCGACCCCGGCGGCCCGATCATCAGGATGTTGTGCCCACCCGCCGCCGCCACCTCCAGCGCGCGCTTGGCTACGGTCTGCCCGCGCACATCGCGAAAGTCCGCCGCATACTCCAGCTGCTCGCCCAGCAGCGCCGCCGTATCCACCTTCAGCGCTGGCGTTGGAGTCTCCCCCAGCCCAGCCCCATTCAGCAGTTCGCGAACCTCTAACAAGCTCGCCACCGGGAACACATTTACGCCCTGCACCACCGCCGCCTCGCGCGCGTTCGCCGCCGGAATCACCAGATTGCGTATGCCCGCCGCGCGCGCTGCAATGGCAATCGGCAGCATGCCTTGCACCGCACGCAGCGTTCCATCCAGCCCCAGCTCACCCACCAGCACAAAGTCGCTCACATCCTTGATGGCAAGCCCGCCATACGCACCCAGAATGCCGATCGCAATGGCAGATCGAAGCCCGAGCCTTCCTTCTTCAGGTCCGCCGGCGCAAGGTTGATCGTGATGTGTGTCGGCGGGATCTCGAACCCGGAGTTCTTGATCGCCGACTTCACCCGGTCCCGGCTCTCCCGTACCGCCGCATCCGGCAAGCCCACCGTGGAGAACATCTCCTTGTCCAGCTTGATCCCGGAGAAGTCCACTTCCACATCGATGATGTGCGCGTCGATCCCATACACCGCCGCACTCTTCGCCTTGAAAAGCATCCCACCTACCGCCGAAGCCCTGAAAGTCCGCCTAGTCTAGCACCGTCACCTCAAAACCTCACGGGACCGCTGCTGTGGCAGGTGCCGTTGCCGTTGCTTTTCTCGTTGCCGTCCCGAAGGGGACCGCTGTTGCTGCTGCCTTTGCCGTTGAGGTTGAGTTGTCGTTGCCTTTGCTGTTGTTTTTCTTGTTGTCATCCCCGAAGGGGATTTGCTGTTGCCGTTGCCTTCCTTACCGCTCCCACCGTTTCTCCACACCACGTCATCTCGACCGGAGCGCGAAGCGGAGAGACCCCTGTATTTCGCCGATGCGAGGCGCGCAGCGACGAGCCCGAGTCCCGAACACAACCTACCCTCCGCGCAAGCCGTCAGCCCACCGTCTGCGTCCTATAAACACCACCATGTTCACCACGCCCAAGCTGGACGGAACGCGCAGAAATCATCGCCGCTGGCTAGCACTCTCGCTTCCACTCCTCTGCATCATTCCCCGCCCCGCCGCTGGCCAGCAGAACACCGCTCCCTCCCCACGGCAAGCCCCGCTCGCCTACGACATCGCTGTCATCCGCGAAAACGCCTCCGACGAGCACGGGCGCTCGCACATCTACGGCTCGCCGGACAGCCTCACCTTCCGAGCCGTCAACGTGCCGCTGCTCATGCTGCTGCACTACACCTTCGGCCTCCCCGATACTCAGATCCTCAATGTTCCCCCAGCCCTCGGCGCTAAGCATTTCGACATCGAAGCCAAAGTCGATCCCACGCTCGACACCGCCACCCACCTCCTCACCTCGGATCAACGCAACGCGCGCAAGCAGGCCATGCTCCAGGCGCTCTTCGCCGATCGCTTCGCCCTCAAGTTCCACCCCGAAACCCGCGACCAGCCCATCTACCTCCTTACCGCAGTCAAGACCGGCCCCAAGCTCCAGCCCGGCAAAGGCGATCACCTCATCAACGAGAGCCGCAGCCGATACTCCGCCAACGGCATAACAATCGCTGTTTTCGCCGAAATGCTGGCCCGGCAAACCGGCCGCGTCGTCTTCGACCGCACCGGCCTCACTGGTATCTACGACCTCACCCTCACATGGTCGCCTGAAGACGCCACCCCCACCGACTCCTCCGCTCCCTCCCTGTTCATAGCCATCCAGGAGCAGCTAGGCCTCAAGCTCGAGCCCGCCCGCGGCCCCGTCCCGGTCATCGTCGTCGACCACATCGAGCCTCCCTCTCCGAACTAGAACGCCTCGTGGCACACTCTCCATCACTGCCGCAGGTGTCATTCCGAGCGCAGCGAAGAATCCCCGCATTCCGTTCGCAGCGCTCCGACAGCCTGTTGGAGAGTCGCTTCAGCCCGCCTGACCGAAAGCCCACAGTACGCCCCGCGACATACAATCAACCGCAGTGCCCGGAGCCAACCCGCCCGGCGCATATACCTATGAACACCAGTCTCTTTGAGCTCTTCAAGATCGGCATCGGCCCCTCTTCTTCGCACACCGTCGGCCCCATGCGCGCGGCCCGCCGCTTCGTCAAGGACCTCCTCGCGCAGCCCCCCGCCAGCGCCATTTTCCGCGTCGTCGTCGACCTATACGGCTCGCTCGCCCTCACCGGCGCAGGCCATGCCACCGACCGCGCCGTTCTCCTCGGCCTCATGGGCGAAGCCCCCGATACCGTCGACATTGCTTCCGTCGAAACCAAGCTCGAACAGATTCGCTCCACCGGCGCTCTCAGCCTCGACGGCCGCCAAACCATCCCCTTTAACGCGACGGCCGACCTCCTCTTCCACCGCGACCAGATGTACCCCGACCCCGGCCACCCGACCCACCCCAATGGCATGCGCTGCACCGCTTTCAACGAAGGCGGCGAGGTGCTCGCCTCCGATGTTTACTACTCCGTCGGCGGCGGCTTCATCCTCTCCGCCGACGAGTACGCCAACGCCGGCGCCGCCCGCAAGCGCGCAGTCCCCTATCCCTTTTCGAGCGCCGCCGAACTCCTGCAGATGGCCGCCGAAGCCCGCCTCACCATCGCCGACCTGGTCTTCGCCAACGAGACAGCCCTCTACGCCGACCCCGACATCCGCTACCGCATCGACCGCATCCTCGCCCTGTCCAAAGACCCGGGCGACCCACTCGTGACGGCCTCATCGTCACGCGTGGGTTTCGAGGACGCCGACGCACCCACAGAACCCAAGCGAACCCCCGAGTCCGCAGCCATCCGGCAAGCCATCCTCACCCTCTGGCAGGCCATGTCCTCGTCCATAGACCGCGGCATCGCCACGGAGGGCACCCTTCCCGGCGGCCTCAACGTCCGCCGCCGCGCTCCCGGCCTCGCCGCCCGTCTCCAGCGCCTCGAGGGAGACGGCAAAGCGCGCGACCCTCTCGCCCCACTCGACTCCGTCACCCTGGTCGCCATGGCCGTCAACGAAGAAAATGCCGCCGGAGGCCGCGTGGTGACCGCTCCCACCAACGGCGCGGCCGGTGTCGTCCCGGCGCTCGCCTTCTACTTCCTCCCCCACACCACGCAGGACTGGAACGGGCGCAAGAA
>CAXSHQ010000117.1:3321-4999 GCA_964236875.1 uncultured Acidobacteriaceae bacterium
CCGGACTGCTCCGTTACTTCCTCACCGCCGCTGCCATCGGCATCCTCTACAAGGAGAACGCCAGCATCTCCGGCGCGGAAGTCGGCTGCCAGGGAGAAGTCGGCGTAGCTTGTTCCATGGCCGCGGGCGGCCTCGTCGCCGCGCTCACCCCGCCGCCCGACGCGCTCCACTCCGACAAAGAACGCGCAGAGGCCAACGCGGCCTCCAACGCCGCCGTCGAGCACGCCGCCGAGATCGCGATGGAGCACAACCTCGGCATGACCTGCGACCCCATCGGCGGCCTTGTCCAGATTCCCTGCATCGAGCGCAACGGCATGGGCGCGGTCAAAGCCGTCAACGCCGCCCGTCTGGCCCTCGCCGACCCCGGCGCCCACAAAGTCTCTCTCGACCAGGTCATCGACACCATGTACCGCACCGGCATGGACATGCAATCCCGCTACAAGGAAACTTCCCTCGCCGGCCTCGCCCTCAACATCATCGAGTGCTAGTGTGGTGAGTCAAAAGTTCTCCTAAGAAGAAACAATAGTGTCATCCTGAGCGAAGCGAAGGATCCCCGCATTCGCCTGTGCCACCTGAGATTCTTCGGGTTGGCACAGGACTAGACGATCTTGAGGACTCCTACTCCTGTACTGACGCTGGCGACATGGGCATTCAATTGACCGTCGACCAGGAACTCGAGCTGGAGGAGCTTGCCCGCGCGAGCGATCGCACTCGCGATGACGTAGCTCAGGAAGCTGTGGCATGTCTCCTCGCCGACCAGGAAGCCCATCGCGCAAAGATTGCGCGAGCCCGCGAGCAGATCGCACGCGGCGAAACTATCCCGCACGAGGAAGTCTTCGTCTGCCTTAAGCAGCAAATGGACTGGTGATGCACGTCCGTTGGACAGAGGGCGCCCTCTCGGATCTGAAGAGATCGCTCACCACATTCAGGAGAGCAGTCCCATTGCTGCGCAACGCGTGGCTGCGGAGATCGTCGACGCGGCGGAGACGCTGAGTACGTTTCCCCACAGAGGACGCCTCGGTACGGTACTTGGCACTCGTGACCTGGTTTTGAAAGCGGTGGCTACATCCTCACCTACGAGGTCCTCGGCGACGCCGTCTTCATCCAGGAGATCTGGCACGGAGCCCAGGACCGCCCGCATCGGTGGATAAGATTTTCTAGTGACATCCTCGCCGCATCGCGTACAGTTCTCCTAAACCTCTGGAGGCTATATGGATCCTCAATCGCAGCAGGCAGCCAATTGGATGGCCGGCATGGGCGCTGGTGTCTTCCTCTTCATCATCCTCATCGCTTTCGCCATTCTCGCTTTCTTCATCTACCTGTTCTGGCGCGTCTTCACCAAGGCCGGCCTTTCCGGTCCGCTCTCACTGCTGGTGCTCGTCCCGTTCGGTCCTATCATCGTCCTTTGCATCCTTGCCTTTTCGGAGTGGAAGGTCGTCCCGGTAAACCAGTACACCGGCATGACACCGTACCCGCCGCCCGGCTACCCGCCTGCCGGCCCGCCCAGCTATCCGCCGTCCGGCTACCCACCCCAGGGCCCCACCGCGTAGCAGGCCGGAGGCTTCGCTCTGTTAACATCGGGTGTTGACCCCAATGTTGAATCACACCAGCGCAGAAGCCTCCGCCCGCCCCACCCGCGTCCGCATCGCCCCCTCCCCCACCGGCGACCCCCACGTCG
>CAXSHQ010000117.1:5009-12219 GCA_964236875.1 uncultured Acidobacteriaceae bacterium
ATCGGCCTGCTGAACTATCTCTTCGCCGCCCAGCGGGGCGGCAAGTTCGTCCTGCGCATCGAGGACACCGACCGCACCCGCTTCGTTCCGACCAGCGAGCAGATGATCTTCGACTCGCTCCGCTGGCTGGGCCTCGACTGGCATGAGGGCCCCGACGTCGGCGGCCCCTTCGGCCCTTACCGCCAGTCTGAGCGCACCGAAATCTACCGCGAGTACTGCGACCAACTCCTCGGTAGCGGCCATGCTTACCGCGCTTTCGAAACCGCTGAGGAACTCGAAGCCGAGCGCAAGGCCCAGCTCGCCGCCAAGCAGCCGCCCAAGTACAACGGCCCCTCGCGCCACCTCACGCCCGAACAGTCGCAGGCCCGCGTCGATGCCGGCGAAGCCTTCACCATCCGCCTCAAGGTCCCCACCGAAGGCGCAACTACCTTTCGCGACGAGCTCCGCGGCGACATCACCTTCGACCATTTCAACGTCGACGACCAGGTCCTGCTCAAGTCCGACGGCTTCCCCACCTACCACCTCGCCAACGTCGTCGATGACCACCTCATGCAGATCACCGACGTCATCCGCGCCGAGGAGTGGATCAGCTCCACCCCCAAGCACGTGCTGCTCTACCAGGCCTTTGGCTGGGAGCTGCCGAAGTTCTGGCACATGCCGCTCCTGCGCAATGCCGACAAGTCCAAAATCTCCAAGCGCAAGAACCCCGTTTCCCTCAACTTCTACCGGGACTCCGGCTTCCTTCCGCAGGCCATGCTCAACTTTCTCGGCTTGCTCGGCGGCGGCATGGCCCAGCCCACCGAGGCCGAAATCGTCTCCTCCGGCATCAGCACCAAGGAGTCCGACATCTTCTCGCTCGAAGACATGCTCGGAAAGTACGACTTCGCGCGTATCTCCCTCGGCGGCCCCGTCTTCGACCTCATCAAGCTCCGCTGGATGAATGGTGAATGCCTCCGCAAGCTTTCGCCCGACGCCTTCTTCGCCTCCATGCGCGAGACCGTCTTTTCCGATACATATCTACGCGCCATCGCTCCACTCGTGCAAAACCGCATCGACACCCTGGGCGGCTTCGGCGATATGGCCGGCTTTTTCTTCTCGGACAACGTCCTTCCCCCCGAGTCCGTCTGGCTCCCCAAAAAGCGCACGCCCGAGGACACGCTAGCCTTCGCCGCCGAACTTCTCGCGACCCTCGAAGCCGCCCCATGGGAGCCCGCCGCGCTCGAAGCGGCGATGAAGCAGCTAGGCGAAGCGAAGCAATGGAGCGTGAAAGAAAACTTCATGCTCCTTCGCGCCGTCCTCACCGGCAGCACGCAGTCCCCGCCGCTCCTGGAATCTCTCATCGTCTTCGGCAAAGCCCGCACCCTGGACCGCATGCGCCGCTTCCTCGAAACCCAGAAGAAGCTAGCCACCCAGCGCCGCTGAAACGCAGACAATCCGGGGCCCACATGAGGGTGTCATCCTGAGCGAAGCGAAGGATGCACGTATTTGCCGCAGCAAGTCGCGAAGCGACGAGCCCGAGCACAAACTCGCACCTCAACGCGACTTTCCGTACGACACAACCCAACGTGCTATCGTGGCCCGCATGTCTCTAGCCCAGCACGCCCCCGTCGCCTTCATCCCCACCAACAACGCCGAAGCCGCCCGCAAATTCTACGAAGAAACCCTCAGCCTCCGCTTCATCAGCGACGACCAGTTCGCCATGGTCTTCCGCATCGGCCCAGCCGACGGCATCATGCTCCGCGTAGGCCGCTCCCCCAAGTTCGAGCCGCTCCCCTTCACCATCTTCGGCTGGGAAGCTCCCGACATCGAGACCACCATCGCCGAGCTCACCGCCAAAGGCGTCGAGTTCCTCCGCTTCGGCTTCTTCGAGCAGGACCAACACGGCATCTGGACCGCTCCCGACGGCACAAAGGTCGCCTGGTTCAAAGACCCCGACGGCAACATCCTGTCGCTCTCGAAGCACAGCTAATCCGGAAGCGCCGAATCCGGAAGCGCCAAGTCCAGAAGCGCCAAATCCAGAAGCGCCAAGTGCAGAAGCGCCAATTCCGGAAGCGCCAATTCCGGAAGCGCCAAAGGCGCGCCCTATGCCAGCGAGGGGCAACGCCCCTCGTCCCACCGTGCCGAAATCCCAAGCGCTGAAAGCGCGCTCTATACCAGCCTTGGGCGAAGCCCAAGGTACAGGGCGCAGGCGGATGCCGAGCGCTGAAGGCGCGACCTATAGATGTTAAAAGAGAACAGCCTACTTCGCCGTAACCAGAACCCGCACCGGCAAGCTCCGCGGGGGAAAGCAAGCCGCGTTGTCGCAAGCCTGATACCGCAGCACCCCCGCCAACGTGCTGCTTCCGCGCTCGGCCAGGAGCCGCACCCGCACCCGAAACTCTCCCTGATACACATCCAGCGTCTCGCCCACACTGGGCAGCCGGAACGCTGTCCCCTTCGGGTACTCCTCACCTAACACCTTCACGGTGCCTACCGGCTCCAGCTTCAACCCGGTCGGGAGCAGCAACTCATCCTTCGGCGCGTGCGAGTTGATATGGAACCCCTCGTCCACTCGAAACCGCAGCTCCACATCCTCTGCCTTGCCGGCCGTCACCTGTACGCCATCGGTCAGCGACATCACATGGCCCCTCTTGGCCTGCGCCGCCTGCTCACCAAACTCGATCTGCTGTGTTCCGTGTCGAACCGCGGCAACGCTCAGGGCAGCCATCGACATCATCCAGCCGGCAAACACAAGCCTCTTCACAGGCCACCTGCGGCGAGCGCCTTCTGAATGTCCGCCTCGATCTCGTCCTTCGGCCGCCCACCCGCGGTCGTCTCCACCACCTTGCCGGCCTTGTCCACATAGAACGTCTGCGGCAGGAAGTCGATCCCGCCATACGCCTTGTCCACCGCCGAGTCGCCCATCAGGATCGGGTACTTCACCCCCAGGTGCGTCGCACTTGTCGCCACTTCCGGCGCGGACTTGTCTTCATCCGAGTCGATTCCCAGGATGACCAGCCCCTTGTCCGAGTACTTGTTCGCAAGCTCCTGCAGCCACGGCATCTCCTGCTTGCACGGCCCGCAGTACACCGCCCAGAAGTTCACCACCACCGCGTGCCCCTTGTACTCCTCCAGCGACACCCTCTTGCCCGCCGTATCGACCAGCTTGAACCCCGGCGCGGCCTTGCCCTTCAGCGCCCGTCCTTGCGAGGCCGGAGCCCCCGAGTCGTCCAGCGGCATGCTGCCCTCGTCCTTGGTAATCGTGATGTGTGCATCATGCACCGCCGCCCGGCGCGCCCGCATATTATGCACGCCTGCCCAGACAAACAGCCCCAGCACCGCCACCACAAACACCAGAACACTCGCCCGACGCGCCAAGAGCACCCTCCAGCGGAACGCACGCGCCCGCACACTCCTTAGACTACAACTGCCGCTGTTTGCTTACAGAACCAGCCGGCCACACACCGCTGTTCTTGAGCCATACCCGTGTTCTTCAGTGGCGTCATCCTGAGCAAAGCGAAGGATCTCCGTAGTCCGCCGGCCTCGGCACGATGCCTGCAAACAAACACGAACCTGTCATCTCGACCGGAGCACCGCTTTACATTGTCATCTCGACCGGAGCGCGCAGCGCGGAGCGGAGAGACCCCTGTATTTCGCCGGCGAGTGCCGAAGGCACGAGCAAGTCCACCGCTCATGCACAAAGCACCCTGCTAGCATCCATCCAGTCGAGACGCTCGCATGATGGACCAAGCCCAGCCGCCGGAAGACCTCTCGCCCAAGCCGGACACCAGCCCCGCTCCCGATCCCGAAACCTCCCCCGGCGACCTCGTACGCATTGAAGCCGCGGCCCTCCATCAGCTCGCCGACCGTCTCGATGGCCCCCTCCGCGCCCCCTTCGACCGCCTCGTGCACCTCATCGCCGAAGCCACCGCGAGCAACCGCCGCACTATCCTCACCGGCGTCGGCAAAAGCGGCCTCATCGCCCGCAAGATCGCCGCCACCTTCGTCTCCACAGGAACACCTGCCGTTTTCCTCCACGCCGCTGACGCCATGCACGGCGACCTCGGCCTGCTCACCCGCGGCGACCTCGTCATCGCCCTCTCCTACTCCGGCGAAACCGAAGAAGTCCTCCGCATCCTGCCCGCGCTCCAGCGCCTCGGCGTCACCCTTGCCGCCTTTTGCGGCTGTCCCGGCTCCACCCTCGCTTCCGCCTGCGCTCTCAACCTCGACGTCAGCGTCGACCGCGAAGCCTGCACTCACCAGCTCGCCCCCACAAGCTCCACGACGGCCATGCTGGCGCTCGGCGACGCTCTCGCCATCGCCGTCAGCCGACGCCTCGGCTTCCGCCCGCGCGACTTTGCCGAGCTCCACCCCGGCGGCCAGCTCGGCCGCCGCCTCGCCACCGTCCGCCAGCTCATGCACACCGGTGCCGAGCTCCCGCAGGTCTCGCCCACGGCCACCATGCCGCAGATCATCCACGAGATGAGCGCCAAGCGCCTCGGCCTCACCGTCGTCGCCACCGGCGCCCGCCTGCTCGGCGTCCTCTCCGACGGCGACCTCCGCCGCCTCCTCGAGCGCAACGGCCCGCACAGCTTCCACAAGTCCGCCGCCGATGTGATGAACCCGCACCCCCGCACCGTCGCCCCGGAAATCTTCGCCGCCGACGCCCTCGCTCTAATGGAGCGCCACAAGATCACCGCCCTCCCTGTCACCGAAGACGGCACGCAAGCCTCCCCCCTGCTCGGCGTCCTCCACCTGCACGACCTGTGGGAGTTCGCCCCCACCAACAAGTAGCGCACGTGTAGCCCCACAGGCATTCGGGCTTGGCTCCATCCCCTGCCAACCACCCCACACGTGCATGTGCAGGCACCACATCCACTGCGTACCTTGGCGCTACTTGGCGTCAAGGCTTTCCGCCGGCGCCGCCGCCAACGCTTAGTACAATCCCAGAAGCATGCACCGTTGGTCCCAACTCTTCATCCCCACGCTCCGCGAGGCCCCCGCCGACGCCGAAGTCGCCAGCCACAAGCTCCTCCTCCGCGCCGGCTACGTCCGCCAGCTCAGCGCCGGCATTTACAGCTACCTGCCGCTCGGCCAGCGGTCCATCAACAAGATCGTCGCCATCGTCCGCGAAGAGATGAACCGTATCGGCCAGGAGTTCCTCCTGCCCACCCTCAACCCGCGCGAGCTCTGGGAAGAGTCCGGTCGCTGGTCCGGCATGGGCGAGAACATGTTCCGCCTCAAGGACCGCAAGGGCGCCGAGCTCTGCCTCGCCATGACCCACGAAGAGGTCATGACCTCCATCGCCCGCAATGAGCTCCGCTCCTACAAGCAGCTCCCGCAAATCTGGTACCAGATCCAGACCAAGTTCCGCGACGAGCCCCGCCCCAAGGCCGGCCTCCTCCGCGTCCGCCAGTTCCTCATGAAGGACAGCTACTCCTTCGACCTCGACGAAGCCGGCCTCGACTCGAGCTACCGCAAGCACGACCAGGCGTACCGCAACATCTTCACCCGCTGCGGCCTCGAGTTCCTCGTCGTCGATGCCGACTCCGGCGCCATGGGCGGCTCCCAGTCGCAGGAGTTCATGGTCTACACCGAAGCCGGCGAAGACCTCATCGCCAGCTCCGCTTCCGGCTACGCCGCCAACCTCGAAAAGGCCACCTCGAAGCTCGCGCCCGTGCAGGACCTCGAGCCCACCGGCAACGGCCTCGCCGAGCTCATCTCCACTGCCGGCAAGGGTGCCATCGCCGACATCTGCGAGTTCCTCTCCATCCAGCCTTCGCAGGACATCAAGTGCGTCGCCTTCATGGGCTCACTCATCGCTCACAAGCCCGACCAGCCCCTCCGCCCCGTCGTCGCCTTCCTCCGCGGCGATCACCAGGTCAACGAAACCAAGCTGAACGCCATCGCCGGCACCGCCGACCTGCGCCCCATGGTGCCCGACGAGCTCGCGCTCTTTATCGGCGGCCCCGCCGGCTACCTTGGCCCGGTCGGCATCGCGCAGGTCATGACCGGCGGCTCGCTCAACGGCCTTAAGTCCGGCAAAGCCCTCAACAAGCTCAAAGGCGTCCTCCGCGACGAGGCGTCCGAAGGCCTTCGCACCATCGTCGTCATGGACCCCGGCCTCGAAGGCCGCCGTAACCTCGTCGCCGGAGCCAACCAGCTCGACTTCCACTTCCGCAACGTCACCCCCGGCCGCGACTTCACCCCCACCGTCATCGCCGACATCCGCAACATCAACGAAGGCGAGCCCGACCCCCTCGGCGGCGAGCCCCTGCGCCTCGGCAAAGCTGTCGAAATCGGCCACATCTTCAAGCTCGGCTACAAGTACTCCGAGTCCATGGGAGCCAGCGTCCTCGATCCCAACGGCAAGGAGCGCATGCCCATCATGGGCTGCTACGGCATCGGCATCGAGCGCATCCTCACCGCCGCTATCGAGTCCTCTGCGGCCCGCTTCGCCCGTCAGGACGGCCCCGAACCCAAGGCCAACGCTCCCACAGGCGAGCAGTACGCGCTGCCCGCCTCCATCGCTCCCTTCGAAGTCGTCGTCACCGTCACCAACGTTCGCGAAGCCGACCTCGCCGCCGCCGGCGAAAATCTCGCCGAAGAGCTCTCCACCGCTGGCATTGACATCCTGCTCGACGACCGCGACGAGCGCGCGGGCGTCAAGTTCAAAGACGCCGAGCTCATCGGCGTCCCTTACCGCATCAACATCGGCAAGAAGCTCGCTGAAGGCAAAGTAGAACTCGTCGACCGCCTCGCCAACACCACCACCGACCTCCCCCTCACCGGCGTCACCGAGCATGTTCGCGCCATCATTGCAGCCTCCAAAACGCAGGCGCAGCGCGAGACAATGGTCAACGCATGAAGGTAAAAGTCGGCGCCAGCCGCCACTCGCTTCTCTTTCGCTTCGTCCGCGCGGTCCTGATGCTCGGCATCGGCGTCGGCCTCATCGGCGCCATCGTCTTCTACTTCTACTACCAGCACTTCCAGCAGGTGGTCGACGACCGCCTCGCCCAGGGGCCCCTCTTCGCGTCCATCACACAGATCTACGCCGCCCCGCAGGAAGTCCGCCCCGGCCAGCAGCTCTCCGCCGCCACCATCGCCAACTCCCTGCGCCGCGCCGGCTACAACAACCCCCAGAACAGCGACGCCATGGGCAGCTTCCAGCTTCGCGCCGACGACGCCATCCTCATCAAGCCCGGCCCACAGAGCTACATGAACTCGGACG
>CAXSHQ010000118.1:0-12185 GCA_964236875.1 uncultured Acidobacteriaceae bacterium
CCTCGTCTTCGCGGGCGTCTTCGCCTCGAGTGTGCTCTACGGCACGAAGCGCTTCGGGATTCAGTCCGGCGGTAGCCTGTCCGAGGCGATCTGGCGCAAGTCAGGTCAGGTGCCGACCGCGCCCACCCTCATCAAATCTCTCCTCTCGATCATCACCGTCGGCATGGGCGTTTCCCTCGGCCGCGAAGGAGCCCTGAAAGACACGGGAGCTGTGGTGGCCAACAAGCTCTCCGACTGGTGTTACGCCACGCCTGCGCAGCGGAAACTCCTGGTTGCGTGTGGGGCTGGAGCGGGGATGGCCGCAGCCTACAACGTTCCGCTGGGCGGGGCGTTGTTCGCGGCCGAAGTCCTGATGGGCTCGCTTAGCCTTTCCGCCGTGCTCCCCGCCTTCGTCGCGTCGTTCACAGGCATTGTGGTGTCTTGGCTTCTGCTTCCCAACGTGCCGGCCTATAGCTTTCCTCTATTGGAGGTTTCGGCCTCACTCGTCGTCTGGTCCGTGGTGATTGGGCCGATGATGGGATTGGTCTCGGTGGGCTATGTACGCGCCGTCGCCTGGGCCAGAGTACGCAAACCGCAGGGCTGGCAGGTCGCTGGATACCCGGTACTGGTGCTAGCTGTATTGGGCTTGGCGGCGACGAAGTTTCCGCAGATTCTCGGCAACGGCAAGAACATCGTGCAGCTGACCTTCTTCGATCAGATCGGCGGTGGCTTGCTCTGCTGGCTGATCGTGCTTCGACCGCTTGCCGCCGTGCTTTGCCTGCGCTCCGGAACCCCAGGAGGTCTGTTCACGCCAACGATGACGCTGGGCGCTCCTTGGAGATGGAATGGGCCGCGTGTGGAACCATCTCGGCGCCAGCAACACGGTTTCGAGTTATGCGCTGATCGGCTCCGCCGGATTCCTGGCAGCGGCTACGCTGGGACCACTTTCGTCAGCCGTGTTTCTGCTGGAGTTGACGCGCAAGGCCGATTCGCTCATGGTGCCTCTATTGATTGCCACCGCTGGAGCCACGATCACGGCGCGCAGACTGGAAGTGCGTTCTATCTACTCGACCGAGAGCTCATAGAACGGCCGCAATCTCGACCGGCGCGATGTGTGTGTCCCAGCATCCGCCAAAATGCAGCAGACGGCAGTAAGGCAACGCAGCCAGCGAATAGACACCCTGCGGAAGCGGACGGCCGTTGCTGCTCTGCAGTGTGAGGACTTTGCCAGTTCGGACGTTGCTGAGCGTGGCTGAAGATGTTCGTTCAGAGATCATGAGCGTGTACGTCACGTCGAAGCAGATATTGCGGATTCCCATCATCTGCAGGACACCGCAGCCTTCGTACACATCCGAAACGGCACTGTACTGGGAAGAGCCGGTATGCTCGCTCGTGGTGACTAGTGTGGCTAGAGTAATTCTTGCCCGACGCACCGCTGCGGATTCTTCCATACACCTCTGAACACCAAGCGCCGGCGTCTGTCGCGCGGAGTTGGTCATTTGTGTAGCTGCTCTCAACTATCAGGGCTGTCGATGCAACCGGAGATCTCACTTGAAGCACATCGTCGCGGGGTTCCAGGATTGCGCCGTAGCATCGTTGGGCTGAGCGATGAAGGCGCCTCAAGGAATAGAGGTCTTATCGATGGTGCTGTTTGCCGGCTTGCCATCCCACCCATACTGCCAGAGTGAAGCAGACAGCGATAAATGGAATGAGAGCGATCCGGACGCCCCCAAGGCCGATCGCTTGCGTCGAAGTCAGAGAGAACGACCAGGAGGGCACCACAAGGGCAACGCTCAAAAAGACACCGAAGGCAATAAGTACGAACTGGAACAATCTGTAGAGCATTGGGCTAAATGCGTCTCCGGACTCGGTGATCGTGCAAGGGAACGGCGGACAAGGCAAGGCGGTCGTAATTCCGAGACGCGATTACGAAACATTAGGGCGTGAGGTGTGGCCCATTACCTCAACCTCCGGGGCACCTTCGAGGCTACTGCACGCGAATGAAGAGTGCCTTCGCAGCTCCAGATGAAGAAAGTGCCACAACGCGAAGCCGGTCGCCTTTATGGGGGTCAAACTTGCCCATCTCCGTAACTCCGCCCGGGGTTTCAGCGACCGTCTTATCGTCTACCTGGAAGGACACCTCCGCTCCGGAAGCGTTCTTCACTGTCAGAAGATGCTGGTGCTTGTTAAAACTAATAACGGGACCAACCACTTTGACCAGACGGGCAGAGCCAAGGTCCTGTACCGCAACAACAGTACGCTCCGTGTTGTATCCGATGTAGTAGATCAAGACCTGTGTGTTGGTCTTTGTAAAGGCAGCGGCAGGTGTAGTGCCAGCTCTGACGTTCTTGTCGAAATCCAGAGAGCCGTCCTGCTTGGTCGGGAGCTTGAAGAGCCCCTCCGTTCCATCGTCCGGCTTGACGAGAATGGTTTTGGCCTTCGAATCAATGGAGACCACAGTTCCGGTCAGGGCATGAACAACTTCCTGCGCACTTGCGCTGAGCGAGAAGACAGCCAAGCAGGTGAGGAGGAAGAAGCGATAGCGGGTCCTTCTGCGCATTTGATGAGCTCCAATCTTTCCGTGCGGTTCAATCAAGCGAAGGCATTCGGTTTTCCTACGGGGTGGATTATAGTCCCGGATTGCGAGGGACTGGCTTGGCAGGAAGGATCTGCCGTTCCGTCATCTCGCCTCCGTAGAACGCTGCAGGTGGAGGTAGAAGGCGAGGTGAGGCTCGATATATCGACTGCGGGGTGATGCGGGTAAAGACTTCGTTGGCTTGTCGGGTTACCTCGGCCGGGTGGGTTGGCTCCCCGCGAACCAACCCAATGCCCACTTTCAGTGTGATGGCTTTGTGGCATTTTTGTGGCAAATACCGCCGATTAGGCCGGTTTAGCCGGTTGTGCCGGTTCATAACTGCTTTTGCCGTCTATAACTTGCGTTTGGATGGGCACCTTCACACGGTGGAAGTCCGCCTGTGTTCGCCGTCACCGTCATGCCGCGCTTTTCAGCTCCTGTTCGGCTCGGTATGTGGCTAACCGGTCAACTGCGGCGAGTTTGTGTGCAGGTGCAAGATGCGCGTATCTCATCGTCATCTTTATGTCCTTATGGCCAGCTAGTTCCTGAACAGTCTTCAAATCGACCCCGGCCATGACCAGCCGTGAGATGTAGGTGTGCCTGAAGATGTGCCAAGTGACATCCTGTAGTGCAGGATTCTGCCTGACCGCATCGTTCATCACTAATTCGAACCAAGCACGAGGGGAGACCATCGGTTCTCCATATCGGGTCACACATACTGATGAGCCTTTCCCAAGCCTCTGCATGGAGCGAAGAGCTTCGGTTGCTGCCTCAGTTAGGATCACCACGCGCGCGCTGCCATTCTTAGTCTTGAGCAGAAGTATCTGCCTGCGTTCGATGTCCACGCGACCCCATTCGAGGGAGTATTGCTCACCTCGCCGCATTCCCGTTTCCAGCGCGAGAACCATCTCCGCTTCGTGGCCAGGGCAACGCTCGCGTATGACCGAACGAATCAAATTCTCTTCCGTGTACGTGATGAAACGAACCCGCGCGTTGTTCTCTCTATGGAGGCGAACCAATCGAGCAGGGTTAGACTTCGCCTTGTCGTTGCGAATAGCTTCTTGGAAGATCATCGACAAAGTTCCCCTGTAGCGGTTGATTGTCGTCTTCGTCAGATCATCCCTTGTGTCCAAATAAGCCTTGATTGTCTGTGGAGTAATGTCCTCAACCGCAACCTTCCCGAAGGTGGGAAGGAGCTTTGCTACCGTGGATTTGTCGCCGGGATACGACGCTTTATGCTCTCTGCTATACGCGAGCGCGTCACCCGCGATTTCCTCAAAAAGAATTCTGCGTCGCTTCACAGTTTCGGGAAGCTTTAGCCCCCGCAGGGCGTCAGTTTTGCGCGTTTGATAAAGAGCGATGGCGTCAGACTTCCGGCCGACCTTTTCGCGTCTACGTTTGCCAGACACGTAATAGTTGATCCACCATATCTTGCTGCCGGGAGGGTGTTCGTACACGCCTTTCACTGTTTTCGCCATAGCCTTCAACCGTCCTGCTTCGAGAAGCATAGCGCATTGTGGTGGCTGTTTTGGTGGCTGTTCGAGAAGAAAAATCATGCGGTTGCGTGCGACCGTATGCAGACGTCGCTCTCTCAAACCCTTTGTTTGCAACAGATAATCCGCTCGGTGCGAGCCTGTGCGACTCGTGAAATCCGGCTGTTAACCGAAGGGTTGTAGGTTCGAGTCCTACCTCAGGAGCCATTCCTTCCAATGCTCAAGCACATCGAGTGAATCGAAGCGAGCTAGTAATGCGCCAGCGCCATGTCCGCGGAACTGGGATCGGCAATGCCGGCATCTCTGCCGTCGACGTTCGCGACATTGCTGAAGTCGCTGCCATTACGCTGACCGAAGAAGGGCATGGTGGGAAGACTTACGATCTCGTCTGACCTGGCTTGTTCAGCGGCCCCGGGAATGCACAACTGTGGAGCGAAATCTTGGGCAAAGATGTGAGGTACACAGGTCATGACTTCGATCTGTGGGAAGCCCAAATGAGATCAAAGGCTCTCGGCTGGACTGCCCACGACCTTCGCATGATGTTTCAGGGCTATTTCGATCGAGGCTTCGATTCCACCGAAACCGAAGTGGAGGAAATGACTGCGCTTCTCGGGCATGCGCCGCGGAGCTACGCGGACTTCGCAGCTCAAGCCGCCAGCTCGTGGGCTTCCGATGCCGGCGTCTAAGATCTATAGAGTTGCCGATGTGGAATCGAACGTGAGCTTGAGGGTGACCCGTGAAGTAGTGCTGCAAATGGTGACCACCGGCAGTAGCATCGCCGGTGGCCGGTCATCGGGTCAGGCTTCTTTGAGCAGCTCCGTGTGGTACTTGGGAGCGAGCGCCTTGGCCTTTTCCATGAACTCCTGCTGCTGATCCTTGTCGAGCTTCGGCGGCGGTGTTGTTCGGGTGGCGACGGGCACGCCTACCTCTTTAAAGAAGTTCTCCTGTCCAGCGGGCGAACAGATGCACAGCAGACGAACCGGCTTGGACGAGGAGTTGTGGAACTGGTGCGGCGCGTTTGCGGGGATGTTGACCGTCTCCCCGGCACGCACTAGAGACTTTTTGCCGCGAAAGGTCGCCTCCATTTCGCCTTCGAGCAGGATGAATGTTTCTTCGAAGTCGTGGCGGTGCGGCGCGGGGCCGCCGCCTGGCGGGATGTGCATGTCGATGACGCAGAAGCGGCCGTTGGTTTCGGCACCAGAGACGGTGATGGTGTAGGTGTCGCCGACCAGACCGATGTGCGGCAAGGTCTGATCCGTGTTGGGCTGCGCAATGGTGAGGCTGCGCTGCAGGTCGTCGGGTGGAAGGGGTGGGTACTGCGGCGTGGTCTCGAACATTGCTTTGCTCCTGGTTGGCGTGGGGACATCTGGTGGAAGGGATGGGCTCTCCGGAGACGCGAGTGCCCGCAAAGTGGGGAAAGGGAAGACTGCGCTGGCGAATGCCGCCAGTGCGATTGCCGAGCGCCGGGTAAGGTTCGCCATCAGGCGACCTTCTTGGAAAAGTCCTGGAAGAGCCGCATGAACTCTGCAGGCTGCTCCTCCGGGATGAAGTGCCCGCAGTCAGAGATCGTCTTGCCGGTCACGTCCTTAGCGACTGACTCGACCATCTGTGCGACTTTGGCGCCGAGAGCCTTTTCGCCTCCGACAGCGAGAACCGGTGTCCTGACCTTGTTCTTCTTGAGCGGGGTCGTTTGATCGATGGTGGTGAAGGCAGCACGGTAGATGCCGAAGGAGCCGAGCACACCTTCCGTACCGGCGAATGTGCGGAGCGTCTCCTGAATGGAAGCTTCGGTGATGGACGCAGGATCGGCCGTCGCACCTTCGTAGAACCAGGTCAGGAACGCACGTTCGTGCCCGACGATCAGGCGTTCCGGTACGCCTGGCGCAAGCGGCAGAATCCACCACCACATGGATCCTTTCGCCATCGCTTCCCGCGTGTAGATGATGACTTTAGTCAGGAACTCCTCGAGCATGGTGGGCACTTCCATGTACACCAGCCCGGCAAGTTCGTCGGGATGATCGCCGGCCCACAGCAGAGCCGGTAATGCACCCATGTCATGACCGACCAGAAGCAGCTTTTGTCCGTTGCCGAACTCGATCTGCTTGACGAGAGCACGGAACTCTTCAGCCAGTGCTCGAGCGTCATAGCCGTCGTTTCCTGCAGGCTTGTCCGAGTCGCCGTAACCGCGCATATCGGGCACAAGGACAGAGTAGCCAGCATCCGCAAGCAGGGGAATCACCTTGTACCAGCTGTACGCAGTGCCCAGGAAGCCGTGCCATAGCAGCACCGGCTTCCCCTGCGGGTTCCCACCAATCCAGTAGTGCAGGCGGGTGCCATTTACTGTCGCAATTTCGCTTCGGAACGCCGGAATCGCCGGCTTGTTCGTCTCGGTCATGTGCGGCCCCTTAGCTTGCGGGCTGCATCATCGGCGCGGAGCCAACGAGCAGCTTGATGAGCACCATGCCTGCGGGCGAAGCCCAGTCCTGCACAAGCTCGGCGATGGCGGTGTTGGTCGTGGTCAGCACCACGCCGGCCTGCTGCATACGCTGGCGAGTGATTTCCTCCTGCACGGCCCATGAGGAACCCGACGCGTCCACGATTGCCTGCACGCTGAAGCCCAGTTGAACAGCGCTGATGCTGGGAAAGACGAGGCAGATGTCGGTCGTCACGCCGCCCATGATGAGGTTCTTGCGCCCGGTCGCTTCAACAGCTCCGCTGAAGTTTGGGTCAGCCCACGCGTTGACGATGCCGACGCGCTTGACGCGGTTCTTGTAGGCATCGGGAGCGGCTTTTTGCAGGGCTGGCGCGATCGGGCCCTGGATGTGATCTTCCTGGCTCGATGTCATAACGATGGGTATTCCCATGGTTGTCGCCGCGGTTGCCAGCATCACTGCGTTGCGAAGCGAAACGTCGGAGCTGGAAGAGCGGATCAGCTGCATCGTTCCTACCTGGTAGTCCACCAGCACGAGCGCGGAGTTCTCCGCGGTGAACTGTCCACGCATTTCGAAGTTGGGAGTTGTCTTTCCAAACATGTTTAGCTCCTGGGTTGAAGTTGACTTGGGGCGTTGGGGTTGAGCCTGGTGTTCGGGCCTGGAAGAAGAGCTGCAAGCGTCATGGCCCTTGCCTACCTTTTGTTGAACGTGTCAGTGCTTGATCTTCCCGCCATCGACGACGAGCAGTTGGCCGGAGATGAAGTCGGCATCGGGAGAAGACAACAGAAACACAGGGCCAGCAAGGTCCTGCGGTTGCTCGTCGCGCTTGATGGCTCGGAGTTGGCTCTGCGCTTTCACGAGCTTCTCCGGCATCGTTTTCAGAACGGGCTCGGTCAAGGTCAGCCCGGGGGCAACCAGGTTGACGGTGATGCCGTATTGGCCGACTTCCATGGCGATCGAACGGGTAAATCCAACCAAGCCTGCCTTGGCCGCCACATAGTGCGACTGCCCTACAACGCCTTCGAAGACAGAGGCGGAACTGATGTTCACGATCCTGCCCCAGCCACTGCCCTTCATCAACGGAAGCAGGCTGTGCACCATCTGGAAGGTGCCTGTCAGATTGATATCGATGACCTCCTGCCACTGCGCCAGGGTCATTTGTTCTAACGGAACCACAGGGTAGAAGCCTGCGCAATTCACCAGCACATCGACACGGCCCTTGGCTTCTTGCATGTGCCTGGCGAAGTCAGCTACTTCGCTGGCGGAGGTAATATCGGCATGGAAAGTCGTCAATCCCGCTTGCCCTTTCCTACGCGAAGCAAGTTCTTCAAGAGCGGGCTTGGACCTGTCGAGGCCGATTACATCGTCGCCATTCGCGAGGAAACGGTCGACGATCTTACTCCCGATACCTCCGCCCGCTCCTGTGACTACAACGATCCTTCCGTCTCGCATGTATTTCTCCTCGCTGGCACTGACCGGCGGCATAGACAAACGATGGAGATTCGACCTTTGCCGATGCGCTCGTGCACGCAAACCGGTGTTGCGTTTCCGCAGCTACTCGCATCAGCAGGTGCGCGATTCAGGGCTTGGCGGCGATCATCTTGTCGAGCCACTCGTAGACAAGATCTTCACCACCGGGATTGCCCATGTGGCCCGCATTCGCTTTTGCCAGGAAGTCTTTGTTTCTGCCTCGAACGCCAACCAGGAAGTTGTCTTCGATGGGAAAGACCGAATCTTCCATGCCGTTGAACCGGCAGAGGTGCGATCGTTCTGCGTAAGTGCCACTGCTGGTATTGCGGCCAGACAGACAGCTGCACAGGCGAGTGCGAAGGCGGTGTTACAAGGCCCCGGACACCCCTGCCTGTCCCGACCACATCGCACCCCTGCTTTACTGATTGCAAGGTAGGCTCTTCGGAGCGCGCGTACTACCCACACTGGGGCAAAGTTGTATTGCGTCTGCGACAAGCCTGCCCTCAGGGACCAGAGGTTGGACCAAGATTCAGAGGCGTAAAAAACCCATGTGACCGCTGCGGGTGGGGGCGCGGGTCTCGATCCGTTCCTATGTGTTCCCCAAGGAAATCCAGGAAGACCTGCACCTTGGGGTTGAGCCGGGCCGACCCGGAGAACAAAGCGCACAACGTGATGGGTTCAGGGATCCACGACGGCAGGATCGGGACAAGATCGTGGCGAACGTCCTCGGCGTAAGCCATCCAGAGCGGCAAAATGGAGATGCCAACGCCGGTCACCGCCAGCCGCAGGTGAGTCCCTGGATCGCTTGTTATCGCTCGGAACACTACTGCGGGCGTAACGGTTTTGTCGCCAAAGGTCAGGTTCCATAATCCTGAACCGATGCAGGTATGCGACGGCAACTCATCAGGCGTATCCGGAGCAGCATGCGACTTTAGATACTGCGTGCTTGCAAACAGCCCCCTCGCAGTCCCTGGATAGCGCCTGCAACTGCGCGCAGAATCCTTGGGAGCTCGCAGCTTGAAGAAGATGTCCACATCTTCTCGCGGTTCCTCGTCCCACCCGCTGGCATAAGGTTCGATCTCCACCCGCAACTCTGGGTACCGTCCGAAGAAGTCGCCTAAGGTTGGTGCGATGAGCTCGCGGGCCATCGTTACGGGACAGGCCACTTTGATCGTGCCGCATGGTTGCTTGCGACGCGTCTCGAGGAGATCGCTCCCTTCCTGGAGCAGGCGCAAAGATCGACGGCAGGTCTCCAGGTACTCTTTGCCCTGATCGGTCAAAACCAAACCACGCGGGCTGCGTTGCATCAGCGAAAGACCCAACACTTTTTCGAGGCGAGTCAGCGACCGGCTCACCGTAGAGGTGGGCTGCCGCAGAGTCGTTGCAGCCGCTGTCAATGTGCCCTCTCGAGCAATGGTTACAAAAGTGCGTACGTCGTTTAAGTCGATGGTGCTCATCGCCTAACCTCTACTTTTGCTCAGTGGTTGTGTACATCTGAAGAGCTGCTACGTCCCAAAAGTACACCTTCCTTGCGTTGGAGCAAGCCTGTATTGCGGCGGTGCATGCTTCGAAGCCAATCAACGGAAGCGGCTCTACGGTGCATGCAGAGCCGATTCGGCTCTCGGAATCGACAGCGCATGGGCAATCCCGCGCGGAGAATATTGTGTACGCCTGCATCGACGACGCGATAGGGGTCAGCGATAAGTTCTTCCGGCCAAACGGTCTTTCAACGTTGCTCTACTGCTCGCGTCACGAGAGCGCTGTGTCCACGCAACCCCGGTTTGCCGTGAGCGGCGCATCGGCTTCACACAGGACTGCATCTGTGCAAGCAGGAGAATCTTCGATGCCCAGAGCAAGCTTGCGATCCAGATTGATTGAATGGGGTCTTCGTCTGTTCCGGTTGAAGAAGATGTTCTCCAACACGCAGGGGCTCCGGGAGAAGGTGCTCAAAGGGAGACCAAAGGACGCCGCCCCACCACGTTCCATGTATCGCCGCTACAGGATCGAGGAGACTTCGCAAGCTGGACGCCGCGTTTTCACTCTCCGCCGCAATGCCGGCAAAGGAGACAACGACATCCTGTATCTCCACGGGGGCGCCTATGTGTACGAGATGATGAGCATGCAGTGGAACCTGCTTGGCAAGATGTTGGATCGGAGCGATCTGACCATCACCGTCCCGCTGTTCCCTCTAGCGCCGGAAAGCACAGTGGAGCAGATCCTGCCCTTCGTAGTGGCTAGCTATAAGGATTTGCTGGAACGTGCTCCCGGAGGGATCACCCTGGCAGGAGATAGCGCCGGCGGAGGGTTGGCGGTTGCGCTATTTCAGAGCCTTCGGGAATCCGGCACACCTTTGCCAAAGGCGATCGTACTGCTCTCGCCATGGCTGGATGTGACGTGTTCCAGTCCACTACAGGTGGCGCTTGATAAGGCTGATCCCATGCTTGCTCCGCAGGCACTCATCGAGGAAGGCAAGTGGTATGCGGGACAGCTTCCACCAAAACATCCAAGCGTAAGCCCGCTGTTTGGAACCTTTGACCGCATGCCTCCAACACTCGTTCTCACCGGCACACACGATCTGCTTCACTCCGACTCTCTACAACTGCAGTCTATCGGGATGAGCAACAATCTGCCGATTCAAGTCAGGACCTTTCCGGACATGCTGCACGTCTGGCCTTCGATGCCCATTCCGGAAGCAAAGCAGGCTTTGGATCATGTCGCTGAATTCCTGTCTGTAAACAGCGTCGCTGGCTAGCACGCAGCAGCGCTAACCCACGGGTCTCCGCCGGCGGAGCGGAGCAGGGAAGCGTGTGCGCTTCGCAATCCTTAGCCACAGTTCGCCCAAGCCACAGCTAAGCCCCAGGGAGGGCTTAGCTGGTGCTGGTGGCGCTGAACTGGATGCCGAGGCTTGTTTCCAGGTTGGTGATGGATTGCTCGAGGACGGTGAAGATTTTGGCTCGGTCGGCGGCCGTGCTGAGGTCAAGGGTGGTGGTTGAGGCAAGGCCGGCGCTGTTCAGGGCCGAGGTGAAGGCGGTCTGCGCGGCTGCCGTGGAGATCGTCACCAGCTTCCCGGAGGAGTCTTTGTAGGACAGCATGGAGAAGACGCTGGTGAAGACGGTTTGCCACTGCGCCATGGTTGCGGGGACGTGGTTGGCGGGCGTGGTGGTGACCGTGGGGCCGGTGGTGGGGATGGGATTGTCGTAGAGCTGGTCGAGGTAGTAGCGGACCTGGTAGGGGTACTGCTTGTAGGTGTCCGAAGTGCCCCAGACGCTGCTGTAGCTGTTGACAGACGTGACCGTCGCGCCTGTGGCATTGGCGCCCAGTCTGCTGTAGCTGTTGAACAGGTCGTTGTAATAACCGGCGTTGTAGGCCACGTTCAAGATGACATCGAGGAAGTTGTTGGGCAGCGTTTTGAAGTTGACGAGCGCGTTGCCGTAGGCTGGCTGCCAGGGGGGCGTCCAACCGCCCGCGCCGATGCCGGAGAGGGCCTTGAAGTCGTTGAAATGGAAGTATGCCGTGAGCACCGGCCCGAAGTACTTATCGTTGAACGAAGCCGGTGTGGCTTTGGTGACCTGCGCTCCAGCGGTGGCGAAGGTGTACCCGATGTTCTGCTGCAGGGCTACGTAGTCGATGAGCGCGTAACCTGGGCTGCCCGGGTTCATATCCGCAGCGTAGTTGTTGATCTGGTAAGGACCGCCCTGGCCGACGCCCATGACCGCCTGCTGGTCCCTGGAGGGATCGAGCAGCGAAGAGGAGCTCTGGTAGAGCTCGGTCTCGATGTTCTCCTGCAAAAGCTGGCCGAAGATGGAGCCGTACAAGTAGTCCTTCTGGAACTGCATGCCGGGCACGCTCTGCTGGATGAGGTGACCGTACAGGACGCCGGCGATCATGTTGGACTCGATCAGGTCGTCGTAGTTGCCCTTGTCGAGCGTGAGGCTATCTTCGGCCTTGCCCACGCCGAGCAGCAGGTGGAAGTTCAGCGTGCCGGTCGAGGCGCTCGTGGAAGGCGTCGGGGTCGGTGTGGGCGTTGGGGTCGGCGTTGGCGTGGGGGTAGGTGTAGGTGTAGGTGTAGGTGTAGGTGTAGGTGTAGGTGTAGGAGTAGGCGTAGGAGTGGGAACCGGATCGCCGCAGCCGGAAACGAACGTCCATGGCTGGCCGGAGCCGACCGGGCCGCTGGTGATGTCCGGCCGGTTGCCCTGGGTCCACCAGTTGGCCTTGTAGACCAGCCCGCTGTAGCTT
>CAXSHQ010000119.1:0-9376 GCA_964236875.1 uncultured Acidobacteriaceae bacterium
AACGCCAACTACACGTCTTCGCCCCCGCAGATCCGCCAAAGCATAGAGCAGCTCGGCTTCCGTTGGAAGGACACGAAGATCCTGCTCGACGGCCAGGCCCACGCGGACCACATGGGAGGCGCGGCCGAAATCCTTCGCGAAACCAGCGCGCGCGACATGGTCATGGCCGGTGATGACGATGTGGTGCGCAGCGGAGGCGTGAGCGACTTTGCATTCGGGCCCAAGCCGCAGCTTCCGCCCGCGCGCGTAGACCGCGTGCTCCACGACGGCGATACCGTTGCGCTGGGCGATCCAAAGCATGGAGGCGTCGTGCTGACGGCGCACAAGACGGCGGGGCACACGCGTGGCTGCACCACCTGGACGCTGCGCGTGCACGTACCGGGAGAGCCTGCAGGTCAGTTGCGGGATGTCGTCATCGTGGGAGGCTTTGATCCGCTGCCGTCCTACCGCCTGATGGGCGACCCGCACGCCAGGGGCGCCTACCCTGGCATCGCCGATGACCTCCGGCACACCTACGCGACGCTGCACGCGCTTCATTGCGACATCTTTCTCGGCGCACACGGCGCCTACTTCGGCATGGATGCCAAGCTCGCGCGCATGCCCAAAGAAGGCCCCACTGTCTGGCTCGATCCGGAGGGCTACAAAGCCGCCGTTGCCGCCCACGAGAAAGCCTTCGAAGCCACGCTTACCAAGCAGCAGGAGCATGGCCGCGAGTGAGTAGCTGCGGTCTTTACCGTGGCAGTCTTCCAAGATGGTGCAGGTCGTGCCCGCCGATGATCTCTACCAGCGTCCACAGCGTGAGCTGTCCATGCTCCGGATGCGCAATGGCCTTCTGCTTATCCGCTTCCGTTAGACCCCCGACGAAGGCGACGTTCCAGGCGCGCAGGGCGCTAAATGTCGCACGCGCCTGAGCCAGCGTGTAGTGCGCGTACATGCGCGCCCAGGGATCCTGATCGAACGGCTGCATGATCGCGTTGTCCCGCTCATAGGCATAGCGCAGCCGCCATGCCCAGGCAATCTCGCAATCGGCAAGGTGGCACATGAGCTCGCGCGGGTTCCACTTGCCGGGCGCGGACGAAGTCTCCGCCTGCGCCGGCGTGAGCGCGTCGAAGTAGGCAGCCAGGCGCGTCGGTGTTTCCGCCATCACCTGCTGCGGGTCGCGTTCGCCGAGAACGTCGCGGTAGGGAATGCTCATGCCGTTTCCGTGGTGGCCGCGGGGAGCGCCGACCAGGGGTCATACTCGCCCACAGACCACACGTAGCCTTCCGGGTCGCGCACCGTGAACGCCTGCCCGCCATAGTCCATGGTGCGCAGTTCCTGGATGATCTCCGCGCCGCTTTCCCCCACGCGGGCATAGACCGGGTTGCAGTCGGGCACCATGACATACGCGACCGATGTCACCCTGCCGCCGATCTCGTCGGGGTGGGCCATGTGCTGCGGGTAGGGGCTGGCGTTGGACGCTGAGCCCAGCATGATCATGCCGTGCCCAAGCGTGAGCTCGGCATGGTCCACCGTGCCCTCCGACCCGTGGTAAACCGCGTGTTTGCTGAAGCCAAGCGTATTGCAGAGCCAGTCGATGGCGGCGTTGGCATCCCGGTAGCGGAAGCTGGCAATGAGGGTGGAACCGGACATAAGCGTCACCTGCGGCAGCGCGGCTTGCGAAGTGGAGGAAGACTTTGCAGCCGTTTCGCGTTCGCCCTACTCTAAAGCAAGTTGAACACCATCGCTCCCACCACGAGAGAATTCGCCTCAAGCCTCGCTGTATGCGCGGGTAATCCGGATGCCCGGGTGAGTCGGATGCCCCGCATGACCAGGCGGCGCCTCCTCGGACCGGAGTGCGACAATAGACTCTTCGCGCCTGTGTGTCCGGCGCACCGTTCTCATGGGAAATCTTATTGACATCACACCTTCCGGCAACGCCCCTTTGCGTGTGGTCGGGATCGATCTGGGCACCACCAATTCGCTAGTCGCGTACATGCAGGGCGACACGCCAGCGGTGATCCCCGGCGAGGATGGCTCGCCGATCGTGCCCAGCGTGGTCGCGTTCGATCAGGACACGGCGGAAGGCATCGCCGTCGGCAACGCCGCGCGCAATGTGCTCCTGAGCGCGCCGGGCAATGCGGTGTACTCCGCCAAGCGGCTGATGGGCCGCGACCTCGCCGACGTGGAGCCGGAGCTGAAGCTGTTTCCCTTTCGGCTTGCCGAAGGTTTGCAGGCCGGCGAGGTGCTCAAGCTGAACGTAGGCGGCCTGACGCTGACGCCTCCCGAGATCTCCGCCTATGTGCTGCTGCAACTGAAGAAGAACGCCGAACGCTTCTTCGGCGCGCCGGTAACGAAGGCGGTGATCACCGTTCCGGCTTACTTCAACGATGCGCAACGGCAGGCCACGCGCGATGCCGGACGCATCGCCGGGCTGGATGTCCTGCGGCTGGTGAACGAGCCGACAGCGGCGGCTCTAGCCTACGGGTTGGACAAGCAGAAAGACGGCGTCATCGCGGTGTACGACTTCGGCGGCGGCACCTTCGACATCTCCATCCTGAAGCTGCACGAGGGGATCTTCGAGGTGATCGCCACGGGTGGCGACACGCACCTCGGTGGCGACGACATCGACAACCTGCTGCTGACCGTGGCCGTGGATGACATCCGCGGCGATCTTGGTTTCGACGTGAGCGGGCAGCCGGAGGTGATCCAGGCGCTGCGCAAGGCGGTGATCGAAGCGAAGATCGCATTGTCTTCCGAGGACAGTGCGCGCCTGCAGCTGGAGGTCGGCGGCAAACAGTATCTGCGCGAGATCACACGCGAGCAGTTCGAGGGATTGATTGCGGGCGTGATCGAGCGGACAGCCGGGCCGGTGCGGCAGGCGCTCAAAGACGCGCAGCTCGCACCCGAAGGGATCGACGAAGTGGTGATGGTCGGCGGCTCCACGCGCATCCCCTCGGTGCGCTCGCTGGTGACGAAGCTGTTCGATCTCGACGCACGCGGCAAGAAGCTGCACACCGAGTTGAACCCGGACGAGGTGGTGGCGCTGGGTGCCGCGGTGCAGGCCCAAATTCTTTCCGGCGAGGCTTCGGCAGCGACCGACGACCTGCTGCTGCTGGACGTGACGCCGCTGTCGTTGGGGATCGAAGCGCTGGGCGGCGTGGTGGCGAAAATTATCCAGCGAAACTCCACCATCCCAGCCAGCGCAACCGAGCATTTTACCACAGGGGTGGACGGCCAGACGAACGTGGCGATCCACGTGTTGCAGGGCGAGCGCGAGCTGGCGAAAGACTGCCGCTCGCTGGCGCGCTTCGACCTCAAAGGCATTCCGCCGATGGTGGCCGGTCTGCCGCGCATCGAGGTCAGGTTCCTCATCGACGCCAACGGCATCCTGCATGTGAGCGCACGCGAGCAGCGCAGCGGGCAGGAGGCTCAGGTGGAAGTGAAGCCCACCTACGGCCTTACTGACGAGCAGGTAGAGTCGATGATCCTGGACAGCTTCGATTACGCGGAAGCCGACCTGACCGAGCGGCAGGTGATTGAAGCCAAAAACGAGGCGCAGACCATCTACGACGCGGTCGAGAAGGGCAGGAAAACCGCGGCGTGGCAGCAGCTTTCCTCCATCGAGCATGAGGAGATCGAGGCAGCGGCGCTGGAGGTCAAGGCTTCCATCGAAGGTGGCGACTACAAGGTGATTCGCCAGGCCATCGAGCACCTGGACAAGAAGACGAGGCGCATGGCGGAGCTGATGATGGACTCCGCGGTAACCGGCGCTCTGGGCGGCAAGACCATGCAGGCCGCGAGCGAGGGCCTCGGAGAAGGGCCGAGCGCGCCGCATCCGTTCGCGCCGGCGCAGATCGAGTCCACCCTGCCGCGGGAGCCTGAGCCGGAGAATGCCATCGAGCAGGCGGAAGCTGACCCGGACACGCCGGGAAAGTCGACCAAGGATTAATGCAAGTATCGCTAGAATTGAGAGACATGTCACAAGCCGCCGCCGAGCCACCTCCCGAAGTCGACCTTTCCCAGCCGCCCGCCGCGAACATGGTGCGCGTGACCTTCCGACCGGAGAACAAAACTGTCGAGTTCCCCTTTGGATCGCTGCCCTACGATGGGCACGGCGAGCCGATGAGCTTTCTGGATGTAGCCGAGAATTATCACATCTTTCTCGACCATGCCTGCGGCGGCGTCTGTGCCTGCACGACATGTCACATCCATGTGCTCGAGGGCGCGAAGGGCATCTCGGAGACGGAAGAAAAGGAGCTCGACCGCATGGAGCTCTCGCCCGGTCTGCAGTTGAACTCGCGCCTCGGCTGCCAGGCCGTGATCGAAAAACCCGGGACCTACGTTGTCGAGATCCCGTCCTGGAACAAGAACTACGTGCAGGAAGGCAAGCCTGTAGCGAATGTGAAGTAGCTGGGCCAGTCAGTACACTCGCGAAACTGTCCTCCCCTTGGGGATACGAGTCATCTGCACTCCATAGGTTGATCGCAGCGGCCTCTGCCGCCGAGGTCTGCGCATGGACAAGGCTCGCGTCCGTTTTAGGCTCCTTCTTCTTCTTGTCTCGATCGCCCGTTTCGCCAGTGCGCAAGCTCCGTCAGCGGCTGCGCCCATCACGATGCCCAAAGGGTGGCTCAAAGCCGCTTCGTTGCGCCCCGGCGAGCCGCTCACCGTACGGGTGCGCTTTGCCAGCAACCCCACACACTGCACGCTGGCATGGATCGACAACACTGCCCTCGCCTGCAACGCGGAGGCGTGGTCCGGCGTGGGTGACCGCCTCATCTTCCCCGCGGCGCAGGTGTACTCGGTGGAACGCGATAAGGCCGGCAACTCCGACGGAGGCTGCGGCGAGGGCAAGCGCATGCTGATCGGTGCGGGCATCGGCGGCGTGGTGGGCGGTCTGATCTTCGCGAAGAACGGCGGCAAGGCCGGAGCTTTGGGCGCCATGTTCGGCGCAGGCGCAGGGCTTCGGCCCGCCGGCATATCCGGGCATGTCCGTGCGCGTTCCTTTGCACCGCTACGGCTATCTTCGCCGCCCGTAGAGGAGTTCGAAACAGGTACCGTGCTCCGAAGCCGTACACTCCATGAACTGCCACAGCCCTCCATGTGCTGCCCGTGCTTCTTGCATATCGTGGCTTCTGTGCTCAGCTGGAGCACAGGGTGCCGCCTCACGAAGTCTTCCGCCCTACTGCTCCTGATGGCTGTCCCCACGCTCCACCTGTGCGCGCACTCTCAGGCTCCCACTGAAAGCGGGACACCCGCACCGGTGGAACGCCGCGACTCCACACCGCTGCCCAATGCACCGCAGCCCGCGGCCAACCAAATCCAAGCACAAGCCCAGACGCAGGCCCAAACCCAGGCCCAGATTCACGCGGACAAGCAGTGGGCGGAGCTCATCCGGCAGTCGTACTACCAACGCCCGGAAGTGCGTGTTCAGGCGGCCGGAGACCCCATTCGTTGCGACATCGACAAGGTCACAGGGTACGAGATCTCCTGCATGGAGCACCGCGCCGCGAACGGCTTTGTGGGCGGCATTCTTCATGCCAGGCAGCAGTACCGCATCCCGCGCCGGGAAATCCGCAACGTCCGCGTGGCTGGGCGCGAGATCTCCACCCTGGTTGGCGCGGGCGTCGGCGTTGGTGTCGGTGTGGGCGTCGGCTCCATCAACCAGGCCTCACGCGCCGATGGGGCGCAGGCCATCTTTGCGCTGCTCTTTGGAGGCCTGGGTGCGCTCATCGGCCATGCGCTGCCGGTTGCCGGGCGACAGGTCTACCAGCAACCCTGACGCCTCCGCCTGTACAGTTACGATTCTGTCCTACGACGCCCCCAGGACGTGCAGTGGCTCCGCTAGCTTTTCGGTATCGCTTCTTCGGAGTCTTCTCTCATGCCCATCTGTCACCAGAAACTTTCTCGTTCCGCCGCGCTTGTGGTGTTTCTCCTTGCGCTTGGCTCTTCCCCTTTTCTGCGGGCTCAATCCTCAGCAAACGGAGGCCCCGCACCTGCCGCTGTTCCGGGCAGCGTATCGGTGTGGCCCAGCGCTGCCAGCCTCAGGCCGGGCGTCAACCTGCTCGTCACAACGAACAAGAACTACGGGGGCGCGTATGACTGCAAGCTCCAAAGCCTGGATGACCGCAGCATCTCCTGCCATGGACCTCACCACAGGCCGGTCGTGTATGAACGCAGCATGGTGCAGACCATCAGCTTCCGAACGCAGCGCCTACGCAACGCCTTCGTGATCGTGGTGATCGGCAGTGCAGTCCTGGTAGGGGGAAGCATTGCCTGCGGATTTGCGGGGGCTGGCTTGGGGTGCGCCGTCATGGCCGCCGTGGGGCTGTCCGGGAGTCTGGTCGCTTCGATCCTGCACAGCATCGACCAGTTCCGCAGACCAGGCGAGCCCACGCCGATCTATATTGCGCCAACTCCGGCGAACCCGGCACTGGCAGCCAACTAGAACAGCCGGGGCCACTGCAGCATGGAGTGGTGTTTCAGGTCGAGCTGTAGCGTGAGTGTCTGAGGACGCTTGTCGCGCAGGATTTCGAGAGCGATGGGCCGGCCCTTCGTCGCGTGAATGCGTGTGGAAAGGTCCGAGGGGGAGCGCATGCCGATGGTGTCGGCACGGACGACCACGTCGCCGGCTTTAAGTCCGGCTACGTACGCCGGGCTGTTGGGCGCAACACTGCGCACAAGCAGCCCAAGACCCGTCGGCGCGCCGAAAAAGCTGGCCAGTTGCGGCTCCATGGCATCCACGGTCAGGCCCGTGTAGGGGCCATGAAGCAGGCTGCTGATGTAGCCCGGCGAGTGCACAGCCGTGTCTGGCGGAACGGAAGACACGGTAGCGGGTTCCCGGGAGCCCGCCGGAGTATCGTAGCTGTCGACCACCGCGTTTTGTGGAGGGTGGGTGGGGGTAAAGGGCACGACGGCGTGGTCCTGCCACGCGCTTTGCTCCAGCTCCTTGCGATCCACGAGCTTGGCGGTCAGCTCCAGCAGATGACCGTCGCGCATCACCTGCAGCGCTACCTGAACCCCGGCGCCGGCTTCGCGGAGCATGCGCCTCAGCGCCTCCGTGCCCTGGATCATGTGCCCATTGAACTGCGTGAGGATGTCGCGGGGACGAAGGCCGGCCTTACCGGCGGGGCCGTCGTGGTCCACCAGCACGATCTCGACACCGTGCGTTTTGACGAAGTGCTTGCCCGGTCCCGAGCCGTCACTCAGGTCGTGGAACTCGGCGCCGAGGTATCCAGGCGTGTGCTCGCGGGTCGGGTTTCCGCGCCCGCCGCCGGCCGAAGACGCCGCGGAAGAACACACGGCTGCCCCTGTAGAAAGCAGCAGAACGGCTGCGCAAGCAGCGGCGGCCTTGCCGTAGACGAACTTTGAGCGGGGTTCCATGATTCTCATCGCTCGCCCCTACTGAATGTCCGCTGCGTTTTGCAGCACCTGGAAGGAAGCATTGCGGATGGCCGGATTGGCATCCTGTGTGCTGACGGTGCGCAACACCTGGCGCACGCTGGAGTCCGCACCCACCGGCGTCAACATGGCGACGGCCTGCTCCCGCACGCTCGGGCTGCTGTCGTGCACCAGCGCCTCGAGCACGGCGTCCCGAACATACTGATCGGAAGCCACATAGGGCTGCAGGCCACCGAGCGCCTTGAGACGCACGGCGGGACTGCGGTCATAGCGCAGGTTCACCATCAACTGGCCACGGATACCCTGCTGGGCGTCCTGCCCGATGCCGTCGCCATCGCAGGCATGCCCGGCGCGGCACTCGCCGGCGATCAGAGCCACGGCTTCGGCATGGACGTCATTGGTGGTCGCCAGCTTGGTGCCCAGAAGGAGAAGTCCGCGGATTTCCGGATCATCGAGCGAGCCTTGCATGGTTTCCGGGACGAACCGTGTGTAATTCACCTGCACCAGCTGCGAGTTGGGGGTTTGCACGATGCCAGAAACGCTGGCGATCGAGCTTTGCGCGGTGTTCTGCATCACCACCGAAGGGGGAACCTTGTTGGCGCGCGATGCCGCCTGGTAGAGCCCCAGATAGTGGCCGCCCAGGAAGCCGGCACCCAGCAGCAGGGTGGCCAATGCGGGCGCGCTCTGCACGAAGCTGAACCAGCGGAAAGCATTGGCGGCAAAGCGTTGGCTGAGCGAGCGCGGCGGCAGGGCGTCCAGCGCCTCGTCCAGGCGCACGCGGGCGGCAGTCAGCAGGTTGGGAGAGGGTTCCGCGACGGGGTCGAGGGCGAGCTCGTCCAGCAGCAGCAGCATGGCGTTCCACTCGCGACGGCAGTTTTCGCAGCCGTCCAGGTGGCGCTCCAGCGCAAACTGCAACTCATCCGAAAGCTCTCCGTATTGCACGAGAACGAGTTGTTGCTGTGCGACTTCACAGTTCATATGCGTACTCCAGTACTAGCCTCAAAAAGGGGTATTGCTTACTTTCTCTGTGAGCAATGGTCGAAAGCCCGCTCATCGTTGTGCTGCTGTGTTGCCTCCGGGCTGAAAGCCCGGGTCCCGGTCGATCGTTTGTTGTCGCAGGGGTGAACTCCTGCCGTACGGTTGTGCCCCTGCTCCCTAGCGAACCTCCGCCAGGGCGCCGCGCAGCTTTCTGGTGGCGCGGAAGAGCGTATTCTTCGCGGTTTCTTCCGTGGTGGAGAGCATCTCGCCGATGGTGCGCAGCTTCAGGCCCTGGTAGTGCTTCAATTCAAAAACGGTGCGCTCGCGAGGGGTCAGGTCGTTGAGCGCGCTCTGAATGGCCACGTTCATCGTCTTGCGGTCCAGCTCGCGGCCGGGGTTCGCCATGGCGCGATCATCGGTCACGTTCGCCATCAGGTCCATCTCTTCGCCGGAAGAGTCGGTCACCACGGACGGGTCTTCCTTGCGGCTTTTGCGGCGGCGAAGCTGGTCCAGGCACAGGTTCGTCACGATGCGGTAGAGCCAGGTGTAGAACGAGCACTCGAAGCGGAAGTTCGACAGGTGCCGGTATGCCTTGATGAAGGCGTCCTGGTGCACGTCCTGTGCGTCTTCTTCGTTGCCCAGCATGTGCAGCGCCAGGCGCAGAACGCTGCGGTCGTAGCGGCGGACCAGGGAATCGAAGGCCGAACGGTCGCCTTTTTGCGCGGCGCGGATCAGCTCGTCGTCTTCCGCGCGCTGCTGCTGGCGAAGCTCGATCTGCTCGGCGGTCAGCTTGGCGCGTCCGCTGGATTGGGTGGCCGCTCTCCCCATGGCTGCGCCTGATTCTACGCCGCGGGGAGTTGGAGCGACACCCGTGCTCGCGCGCAGGGCTGTTTCTTGCATGCCAAGCGCAAAGGGACTGGGACGACGGCGAGCTGTGTCGCCAGATAAGACGGCCGCGTTCACTGCATTCATGCTGGGGCTGACTCCGGAGTCAGGTTCTGCTTACATCCCGATAGAC
>CAXSHQ010000119.1:9386-10184 GCA_964236875.1 uncultured Acidobacteriaceae bacterium
GGCTGGTTTGGTGAGCAGCCGAAGATGCGACGAGCCAGCGCGCGAGATGCTCCGATCCAGGCGCGACAACGACCCGGTTTCGGGCTACCATCTCAGGCAGCAGGTACGCTGGTTTCCCCTCGCGAGATGCCGCATGGGACCGCTTACAGGAGTTCGATGCCCGACCAGCCCGATTCCCGCAACGCCCCTACACGCACTACTGCCGATACTCTGAGCCGCCGCGACTTTCTTCGCCAGACCGTCGCCTTTTCCGCCCTGGGAGTGATGGGGACCGGTGCCAGCCTGCTGGCCGGGGCGCAAGCGCCGGCTACCCCACCGGCTACTCCACCGGGACAGGCGCCGCCGCCCGATCCGGCCAACGTGCACATGTTCATGATCGGCGACTGGGGCTCGGACAAGCAGAAGGGGCAGCAGGAGCAGGTCGCCAATGGGATGAAGGGCTGGGTGGATCGGCGCAACATCCACCCGGAAGCCATGTTTCTGCTCGGGGACAACTGGTACGGCAACATGGTCGGCGGGGTGAAGTGCGAGCGCTGGCAGTCCGGCTTCGAGCAGATGTACCCCACGTCGCACTTCCCCGGGCCCTGCTATGCCGTGCTCGGCAACCACGACTACGAGTTCCGGGTGGAAAACAAGGCAGAGCTGCAACTGGCTTACCCGCAGCAGGTAAAGACGCGCTGGACGATGCCGGCGAAGTGGTACACGTTCAACTTCCCCAGCAAAAATCCGGTGATCAAGTTCATCTGCCTGGATTCCAACCTGCCCGGCACCAAGAGCGACCCGTTTCCATGGTCCGTG
>CAXSHQ010000119.1:10194-12179 GCA_964236875.1 uncultured Acidobacteriaceae bacterium
GAAGCACATGGAAGAGCAGGACCAGTGGTTTCACACCGAGCTGCAGAAGCCGCGCACGGTGCCCTACCTGGCGGTCACGGCGCACCACCCGCTCTTCAACAATGGAGTGCATAAGGACAACAAGCTGCTGCTGGAACACTGGGGGCAGTGGATCCGAGACGCCAAGGTGGACTTCTTCCTGACCGGTCATGACCACGACCTGCAGCACCTGGAGTTCGCCGGACACCCCACCAGCTTCGTGATCTCCGGGGGCGGCGGCGCAGAGATCGACCACTGGACTACCGACCCTTCCAAACGCGGCCCGTTCGGCAACCTTGCGCTCGGCTTCTCCGATATGGAGTTCACCCCGGACGGCATCATTCATCGACTGGTGGATGACAGCGGCAAGACGCTGCACGCCTTCCGCAAGAAGCCGAATACCGCGGCGGAAGTGCTGCAGCCGGGCGCCCTGTCGTGAGATTTCCGCCGGTTAGCGGATCACCCGCAGTAGAATATAAGTATGCCGGGCATGGATAAATCCGTATTCAAACGCGTCACGGACGTGAAGGAACAGGACGCGGAGAACTATCGGTATTGGCAGAGCGTGAGTGTGGCGGAACGTTTGCTCGCGGTCGCACAACTCACCCGGTCGGGCTATGCCATGAAGGGTTTCGACTTCAATGTTGAAAGAGCACGTCGACCTGTTGTCGAGCTTAAACGACCACGCTGTTAAGTACCTTGTAGTCGGCGGTCATGCCGTGAGCGTGCATTCGGAGCCGCGTGCTACGAAGGACCTCGACGTGTTTATTCGAACGGATGAGGAAAACACGGAACGTGTGTACCGTGCGCTGGCGCAGTTCGGTGCACCGCTTGCGGGAATGACTTCCGCAGACTTCCGCGACCACACCGTTTATCAATTTGGAGTTTCTCCGTACCGTATCGATGTGCTTCAGGAGATCGAGGCGATTGCATTCGATTCCGCCCGGCAGAAGCGTGTGACGTATGAAGTCAAGCCGGATGAGGGCGGCGAAAGCATTTCTGCCACATTCTGTCCGTCGAGGATTTGATTGCAAATAAGCTGGCAGTTGGCCGCCTCCGGGATCTGGCAGATGTCGAGGCCATCCAGGAAGCAGCAAAGGCAATGAAGGTCAAACCAAAGTCGCAGGAGTGACTCTGCCCACAGACTCGGCTTGTACCCTAGCTGCATGCCGTCGTTGTTCCCTGAGCCTTCGCAACCCCCCGTCCCCGCGACCCGCAACACCCCCGATACCTGGGTAAACGCCCACTGCGACGGCGGCGCACGCGGCAACCCCGGTCCTGCGGGCTACGGGGCCGTGCTGGTGGATGACCAGGGAACCACGCTGGCGGAGCTTTCCGAATTCCTGGGCGTGCGGACAAACAATGTGGCCGAGTACGCAGGGCTGCTGGGCGTCCTGCGGTGGACGGCGGAGCACGGCTACCGCCGCCTGCGCGTGACCTCCGACTCGCTGTTAATGGTCAAGCAGATGAAGGGCCAGTACAAGGTCGCCTCGCCGGACCTGAAACCCATGTGGGAGGAGGCCCGGCGGCATGCCCGTGAGCTCGACGCCTTCGAGATCACGCACGCCCTCCGCCACAAAAACAAGGTGGCGGACCGGCTGGCCAACGAGGCGATGGACCGTGGAATGGGGCGGCACAGCAAGGACGCCGTGAGCCCAGCTGAGCGGCGGGCAACGCCACATCCGAGCGCAACGGCATCCCCGGCCGCGCACGCAAGGCAACCGCCCGCGCTCACTGCAGAAGACCGCGAGCCGATTCGCGGGATGGTGCGTGACGGCGTGGTGCGCCTGCTGGGAGGCCGCACGCTGCCCGAGGGCGCCTACGTGAGGATCACTGCGGAGTAGCTCTGGAGGGCCCAACCCTAGAGACGGCGAAGAAAGTTTCCGCAACTCGCATCCTCGAAAACCGCAGGGAGTGCGCCGTTGTCAATGCACGAGGCGCCGCTCACAAGAGGCGCCGACAAACAG
>CAXSHQ010000120.1:0-1739 GCA_964236875.1 uncultured Acidobacteriaceae bacterium
GCCGAGCTCCAGGCCCTCGCTCCCGCTATCAACTGGAAGAGGTACTTCGACGTCCAGGGCGCGCCCAACACCGCCAAGGTGAATGTCTCGCAGCCCGCCTTCTTCAAGGCTCTTCAGGCCGAGCTCACCACCGAGCCCGTCGACGACCTTCGCACCTACCTCCGCTGGCACCTGCTCCAGTCCGCCGCGCCGCAGCTTTCCGCGCCTTGGCGTAATGCCTTTTTCGACTTCTACTCGAAGACGCTGCGCGGGGTTGCGGCCCAGCCACCGCGCTGGAAGACCTGCACCCGCCAGGTCGACCGCTCTCTCGGCGAAGCCCTCGGCCAGGAGTTCGTCGCCCGCACCTTCTCGGCCGAAACCAAGGGCAAGACCCGCACCATGACCGAGCAGATTGAAGACGCCATGCAGGGCGAGATCGAGCACCTCGACTGGATGTCGTCCCCTACCAAGGCCGAAGCGCTCCGCAAGCTCCACGCCATCCGCAACAAGATCGGCTACCCGGACACCTGGCGCGACTACACCGCGCTCGACATCAAGCGCGGCGACTACTTCGGCAACACCGTCCGCGCCGGCCTCTTCGAAGACGCGCGCGAGTGGAACAAGCTGGGCAAGCCCGTTGACCTGAACGAGTGGGGCATGACCCCGCCCACCGTCAACGCCTACTTTAACCCGCAGATGAACGACATCAACTTTCCCGCCGGCGTGCTCCAGGCGCCGCTGTATGACCCCAAGCTCGACGACGCGCCTAACTACGGCAACACCGGCGCCACCATCGGCCACGAGCTCACCCACGCCTTCGACGACGAAGGCCGTCAGTTCGACTCCAAGGGCAATCTGCGCGACTGGTGGACGCCCGCCGACGCCAAGGGTTTCGAAGACCGCATCAACTGCGTCCGCGACCAGTACGCCGGCTACATCATCGTGGACGACATCCATATCCAGTCGAAGCTCACCTCCGGCGAAGATGTCGCCGACATCGGCGGCACGCTGCTTGCCTATATCGCCTGGCAGAAGCAGACCGCGAACGAGCGCCTGATGCCGGTCGATGGCTTCACCCCCGACCAGCGCTTCTTCGTCGGCATGGCGCAATGGGCCTGTGAAAGCGAGCGCCCGGAAAACCTCCGGGTGAACGCCAAGACCAACCCGCACTCGCCCGGCTTCGCCCGCATCAATGGCGTGGTTTCCAACATGCCCGAGTTCCAAAAGGCCTTTAGCTGCAAGGTGAACCAGCCCATGGTCCACACCCCCACCTGCAGGGTCTGGTAGCCCAACGTCTCTCCATAGAGGAGCGAGACACTCTCCGGGTGCCCCATCCGTGATGGTTTTTCGTCACGGGTGGGCTCTGCCCACGCCCCTTCGCGAGCCTGCCGAAGCCGCCCGCGGAAGCCCCGCGATCCACCGCCTTCCCGTGCTAAAATTCAGTAGGGAAAACACCTTATTCGGCGGCCCGTTTCCCTGCGTTTTTTCCCCGAAATCTGGGCTTTTGAACGTCTCTTCACTCTCCGGCCGCCCCTGGAGAATCCTTGGCAACGCAACCCATCGGCGACCCCAAACAGAACGCTCCCGTACCCCCCACACCCGGCGGGGATTACACGGGGGAAAATATCACGGTCCTGGAAGGTCTCGCCGCCGTCCGCCTGCGCCCCGCCATGTACATCGGCTCCACAGGCGACCAGGGTCTCCATCACCTCGTCTACGAGGTGATGGACAACTCGATCGACGAGGCGATGGCCGGCTTC
>CAXSHQ010000120.1:1749-12120 GCA_964236875.1 uncultured Acidobacteriaceae bacterium
CTCGCCGGCCGGCACGGCCGAGAGTGCCGCTTCGAGGCCCTCGCCGGCCACGCCACCCGCATCGACGTCACCATCCACGTCGACAACTCGGTCACCGTCGTCGACGACGGCCGCGGCATCCCGGTCGACAACAAGACCATGCCCAACGGCGAAGTCCTCCCCGCCGTCCAGGTCGTGCTCACCGTGCTCCACGCCGGCGGCAAATTCGATGCTTCCAACTACAAGGTTTCCGGCGGTCTCCACGGCGTCGGCGTTAGCTGCGTCAACGCACTCTCGGAAGAGTTCAACGTCGAAGTCTGGCGCGACGGCCACGCCTGGGAGATGGACTTCTCCAAGGGCGATCCCATCTCTCCGCTCCGCAAGATGGGCCCCTCCAAGCGCCGCGGCACCAAGGTCCACTTCCTGCCCGACAAGTCCATCTTCACCGTCCACGAGTACAACTACGACACCCTTGCCGGTCGCCTACGCCAGCTCGCCTTCCTCAACAAGGGCATCGAGATTAACCTCACCGATGAGCGCACCACGGAGGCCAAGACCGGCGAAGCCAGGTCGCAGAGCTTCAAGTACAACGACGGCATCGCCGGCTTCATCAAGCACCTCAACAAGGGCAAGGCCGTCCTGCACGAAAAACCGATCTACATGGAAGCCGAAGTCGGTCTCCTCGTCATGGAGATTTCGCTCCAGTACAACGACAGCTACTCCGAAACCGTCTTCAGCTTCGCCAATAACATCAACACCGTCGACGGCGGCACCCACCTCTCCGGCTTCCGCACCGCGCTCACCCGCACCATCAACGTCGCCGGCCAGCAGCTCGGCCTCTTCAAGGACGTCAAAGACAACCTGAGCGGCGACGACGTCCGTGAAGGCCTGGTTGCGGTCGTCTCCATCAAGCTCCCGCAGCCGCAGTTCGAAGGCCAGACCAAGGGCAAGCTCAACTCCGATATCGCCGGCCCCGTGCAGGCCTTCGTGAACGAGCGCCTTGGCGCCTTCCTTGAGCAGAACCCCCAGGTCGCCAAGAAGATCATCAACAAGGCCATCGATGCCGCCCGCGCCCGCGAAGCCGCGCGCAAGGCCCGCGATCTCACCCGCCGCAAAGGCGCACTCGATGGTGGCGGCCTTCCCGGCAAGCTCGCCGACTGCTCCGAGCGCCGCCCGGAAATGTGCGAGCTCTACCTCGTCGAGGGTGAGTCCGCCGGCGGCATCGACATCGCCAAGCTCCGTAACCACAAGATCGTCATCATGACCGACGCCGACGTGGACGGCTCGCACATCCGCACGCTCCTGCTCACCTTCTTCTTCCGCCACATGCAGGACCTAATCAAGCGTGGCAACGTCTTCATCGCCCAGCCGCCGCTTTACCGCATCAAGAAGGGCAAGTTCGAGCAGTACATCAAGGACGACCGCGAATACGTCCAGGTCATGGTGAAGCGCGCCTCTGACGGCATGGTCATCACGCATGGCGATGCCGGCGCCCGCCTTGACGGCAAGGAGCTGACGAAGTTCATGTCGCACCTCTCCGACTACCTCGGCTTCTTCGACAAGGTCGCCAAGCGCTTCCGCAACGACGACGTCACGCGCGCCTTCGCGGAGATCTTCGCCAACGAAGGCAAGGAGCCCGCCCGGCGCGCCGATTTCGAGTCCGCCGACAAGCTCAAGCAGATGCGCGCCCGCTTGAAGGAGCTGGAGAAGGCCGGGCAGTTCAAGGCCATCTCCGACGTCGAGCGCGATGAAGAGCACAGCATGTACTCCGTCAACTACACCGCCGCCCAGGGCGCGGTGCGCCATATCGACTGGACCCTCGCCAACTCTCCGGAATCGCGCCAGCTCCTCCATCAGCAGGGCATCATGGGCGACAAGCTTACTGGCCCCTTCCTCATCGACTACGCGAGTTCAGAGGCAAAGAACGCCAAGCCCGCAGCCGGTGCCGCCGAGGCTACGCCTAGCCAGGCCGACCTTGATGAAGCCGATGAAGTCGAGCAGGAAGAAGGCGTCAACGACACCATCGCGGCCGCTCCCGGCACCAAGGACGAGGTCAAGGGCACAAAGCGCGCCGGCAAGGCCGCTCAGGACCCCGCGGAAAAGAAGACCCCGCGCGAAGTCTTCGAGTACGTCATCGAGCAGGGCCGCAAGGAGGACCAGGTCCAGCGCTACAAGGGTCTCGGCGAAATGACCGCCCCGCAACTCTGGGAAACCACCATGGACCCGGCTCGCCGCACGCTCCTCCAGGTCAAGCTCGAAGACATCGCCGCCACTGAAGAAATCTTCACCACCCTCATGGGCGAAGACGTAGAAGCCCGCCGCAAGTTCATCGAAGAGAACGCCCTGGACGTCAAGAACCTCGACATCTAATCGGCGTTCCAGCTCTCCCCACGAATGGCGTTATCCTGAGCAAAGCGAAGGATCTCCGTAGTTCGCTCGAAGCACCACCCAAGCCGAACATGGAACCAGCTCTACTTGACAAAGGAGGCCCTCGGAAGAGGGCCTCTTTCGGTACCTCAACAGATCCGCAGTAAGCCCACCTATAGGCCAAGCGAACGCAAGACTTTGCGCAAGAAAGCACGGGAGGGTAGCCCTACGGCTTCTCCGGCCACTGGTGCCGTGGATACCGCCGCATCAGCTCCCTCCGCACCTGCGGATACAGCCGCTCCCAGAACCCCGCCAGATCATCCGTAGTCTGCACCGGCCGGTGGTTCGGCGCCAGCAGCTGCACCACCACGGGAGTCTTCTCAGGCCCTACCCGAGGAGTCTCCCGCATCCCGAAGAAGTCCTGCAGCCGCGAAGCCACCCACGGCGCCTTCCCCTCCTCGTAGTGCACCTTGGTCACCCGCCCGCTCGGCAGCCGCAGGGTAGGAGGAGCGAGCTCCCGCAGCCGCCGGCCATCCACCCCCTGCTCCAGCAGAGAAAGAAAGTCTGCCGCCGCAGACCGCAGCTCCGCGAAGCTATACAGTCCAACGCACATCGCGCGCAGCGTTCCCTCGGCATCTGGCAAAGGCAGCCGCGCGAATCGCACGCGCTCCAGCAGACTCGCTAACGCCTCCGCATCCACGAACCGCTGCATCCCAACCTCGAGCGCCTTCTCCGCCAGCAGCGCCGCAGCCGCAACAGGCTCAGGCCGCGTGTTGCGCGACTCTTCGATCACCAGCTCGTCATACTTGAGCACGCTCACCGCTTCCACGCGCTCGCCCACGCGGTTCCACTCCAGCGTCGTCTCCTCTCTCACGCGCTCCGGAAACATATCCAACAGCCACTCAGGCTCGACCCGCGCTGTCATGCGCACCAGCGGCATCGGCTTGTCGCTGCGGTCCTCCGCGTCCAGCACCACCATGAACTCGTACGAAGGCATCTCGCCGATCAGCTCTACCGTTACACCCGAGCAGAGCTGCACCTGCTTGCCCTTACGTGCGCGCGCTACGCGGTCCGGGAAGCCTGTCAGCACCGCCATCAGCAGAGCCTCATCCTCCGCCTTGCCTACCCGATTGCTGTCCGCTCTCACCAGCCGCCGAAGCTGCCTCAGCTGCTGCTGTGCCGTGCCGTCGAGCGGCAGGTCCATGGCCGCGAGCAGGTCCGTCCTCTCGCATCGCACACCAGCTCCCAGCAGCGCCGCGGCCACGCAGCCCTGCTCACACGCGCCGCGCGCCCGCGCTTCCTGCAGCATCCGCGCCAGCCGCGGTGGCAGCGGATACCGAGCCAGCTCTCTCGCTTGCGGCGCCGTCCTCACCCCAAGCCTTTCCAGTAGCGCCGCCGCCGCCTGCACGGCCGGCTCGGGCGGCTCGTCCAGCCACTCCACATCACCTGCACGCGCGATACCCACCGCTTGTAGTGACAGGCATAGCTGCGCCAGATCGCTGCGCACGATCTCCGGCAGGTCGTGCTCCGGCCGGCGCAGGAAGTCCTCCTCCGGATACAGCCGCAACACGCGCCCCGGTCCTGTGCGCCCCGCCCGGCCGGCCCGCTGCCGCGCCGAAGCCCGGCTGACCCGCGCCACCTGCAGCGTCGCTAACCCCGTCCATGGTGAGGTGCTCGCCACCCGAGCCAGACCGCTATCGATGACCGCCGAAACCCCGTCCACCGTCACCGAGCTTTCCGCCACGTTCGTCGCGAAGATCAGCTTTTGATCCTTGCCGGGAGCGACAGCGCGGTCCTGCTCTTCGGGCGAAAGGTCGCCATGCAGCGGCAGCATCAGCAGAGGGGACGCACGCGCTACAGCTTCGCACTCACGCATCGCACGCCGGATCTCGACCAGTCCCGGTAGAAACACCAGCACATGTCCAGTCTCGCCTTCGCGGACCAGCATCTCGACGGCCACGCGCACCTGCCGCTCCAGCGGCTCGGGCGAGTACGGCAGATGCTGAATGGAAACCGGAAACACACGGCCCTCGGAGCGCAGTACGGGACAAGCCTCCCCGCCGCCGAGAAAGCCGGCTACAGGTGCCGTGTCGAGCGTAGCCGACATCACGATGAGGCTCAGAGCCGGCGCGTGCGCCAGCAGCCGGCTCCGCTGCAGCCGCCGCAGAAGCGCCAGAGCAATGTCCGACTCCAGATGCCGCTCATGGAACTCGTCCAGCACCACAGCGCCGACACCTTTGAGCTCCGGGTCAGACAGGAGCCGGCGCGTGAGAATACCTTCGGTCACGAAGCGCAGGCGAGTCCTGGGTCCAGCTACCTCCTCGAAACGGACCTGGTAGCCCACCGTCTCGCCCACACTCTCGCCCAGCTCCCAGGCCACCCGGCGGGCGGCAAGGCGAGCCGCGAGGCGGCGTGGCTCCAGGACCAGGATCTCTCCAGCGACAAAGCCCAGCAATGCTGGCGGCACACGCGTTGTTTTGCCGGCGCCCGGAGCGGCTTCCACTACCAGATTCGGCTGCTCGCCCAAGGAGCGAAGAATCTCCGGCAACAGCGCATCGATCGGCAGCGCCGGTGAGCGGGATGTCGAAGTAAGCGCCACCACAAGCCCAGCATATCCACTCGCGGCTTTGATCGCATGGAGCACCTCGCAAGACAAGTCGCAACGAAGCAGCCCTGTTGCACATCGAAGGTTGGTACAGCAAAACCTGCACGCTTTTGCCGTCGATGCACCCGCGTTCGCGAACTGCGCAGCCCGGGTGCCACTGACTTCCTGGAGTGTCTTTGTTGCTGGAACATGCTCAAACCTGTGCCGCAGCCATCTTGTTAACGACTGTTCACAGAAGCCGGCTTCATCGCAGCCACTGGCTGGTCGCAGTGCTCCTGACCGGTGTGGGCATGCCTGCCTTGCGAGCCCAAACGCCGCAGGCCTCGCGCCCTGAAAATACTACCGCCACACCGGTCACTCCGATTCCGCTATCCGGCCGTGGAAACGCGGACGTGCAACCGGTCGTGATCCAGACGCAGCCGATCCCGGGCGAGAGCAACTCCGTCATCGTGACGGATAGGACCCTGATGGTGCAGGGTCCCTATGCGGGCAGCATCGGATCCGGCAAGGCCACGGGCCTGGTTCTTCCGCTCACCCTCGCGCAGGCGCTCAATATGGGCCTGCGTACCAACCTCGGAGCGTTGAACCAGAGCGCCGTAGCGCAGCAGGCGGAAGGTCAGCGATTGACTGCGCGTAGTCAGTTGTTGCCGCAGATCGATGCCGGCGTTAGCGAGACCATCGAAAAGATCAACATCCGCACGCTGGGCGTGAACAGCCCGATGTTTCCTCTCAGTTCTACCTTCAACTTCTACGACGCCCGCGTGCGCCTCAATCAATCCATCCTGGATTTCGTACGGATCAACGCGCTGCGCGGCGCTACCGAGAATGTGAAGGCAAGCATCGCAGCGGCGCGCAACGCTCGCGATCTCATCGTGCTGGCGGTAGGCGGCTCGTACCTCCAGCTCACCGCGACCGAAGCGCGCGTGCAAGCGGCCAGCGGGGATGTCAAGACTTCGCAGGCTATCTACGATCAGGCGGCGCACCGGTTCGACGCCGGTCTGGCGAATCGCGTGGACGCGAACCGCGCTGAAGTGCAGTTGCGGACCGAGCAACAACGCCTGCGCGCGCTCCAGGCTGATCGCGAAACGCAGAAGCTTCGCCTGGCCCGAATCATCGGCCTGCCGCTGGATCAGATGTTCACCGCGACAGACGTGTATCCCTATGCGCCGGGCATCGATCTCACACCGGAAGCGGCGTTGCAGCGTGCCGGGTCACAGCGCCCGGATGTGGTCGCCGCCTCGGCAGCCGTTCGAGCCGCTCAAGATACGGTGAAGGCCACGCACGCGGAACGCCTGCCGAGCCTAGGCATCAACGCGGACTTCGGCGCTGCAGGCGTGACTCCAAGCAATCACTCGGTAAGCGTGTATGGCGTGACAGGAACGCTCACCGTGCCTATCTATGAGGGCCGCATCCATGCAGACGAGGTGCAGGCTGAAGCCGCGCTCAAGCTCCGCAGGGCAGAGCTCGACGACACCCACCGGCAGGTAGAGCAGGATGTTCGCCAGGCCTTCATCGATCTGCGCTCAGCCGCCGATCAGGTCGAAGTCGCTCAGGCCAACGTGAAGCTTGCGCACGAAACCCTGACCCAATCGCGTGACCGCTTCACCGTCGGTGTGGCTGACACGGTCGAAGTCGTACAGGCTGAGCAGGCGGTCGTGCAAGCCGATGACGATGCGATCACTGCGCTGTTTGAGTACAACCTGGCAAAAGTTTCCCTCGCGCGCGCCATGGGCGCCGCGGAACAGTCGCTGCCGCAACTGCTCAAGAGCCAACCCTGAGGATGCCTAGGATGGCCGAGAACCCCACGCCGCCCGATTACACACCCGAAGACACAAAGACGCATCAGGATCTTGCCCTGCGCATGCTCTATGACGGACAGGCGCGTTTGCGCGCGGAGCTGGAGGAGATGAAGCAGAAGCAAAACCAGCAGGGCGAAGAAGGCGGCGAAGACGAAGAAGGCTCCGAAGAGGACGGTAAGGACAAGGAAGGAGGCGACAAGAAGGACGAAAAGAAGAAGGACGGCAAAGAAGACAAGAAGGCCAAGGAAAAAGACGGCGAAGAGAAGGAGGAGCAGAAGCCACCGCTCAAGCAGCGCCTCGGCGGGTGGGTCCGTGAGCACCCGGGCATCACTATTCTGATCATAGTTGGGCTGGTTGTGCTCATCATCGCCGGCGTTCTTCTATGGCGTTATCTTTCCAGCTACGAGAACACCGACGACGCTTTCGTCGACGGCCACACGGATCCCATCAGTGCCCGAATTAACGGCACCGTGGCCGCCGTCTACGTGGAGAACACGTACCACGTAAGGAAGGGACAACTCCTCGTTCAGTTGGATACACGCGACATGCAGGTGGCCAAGGAGCAGGCAGCAGCGCAGCTTGCGCAGGCCCAGGCCAGTGTGCGCGAGCAGTCGCCAAACGTGCCCATCACGGCCACGAACCAGAGGACGCAGATCGTCAGCCGCAACCTCGACGTGGATCGCGCGGAAGCCAATCTACTGGCTCAGGAAGAGCAGTACCGTTCCGCGCTCGCCAACGTGCATGAGGCTGAAGCCAATGAGGGCAATGCCGCACGCGAAGAAGAACGCTATCGCTTGCTGGTTGAAAAGGAAGAGGTCTCACGCGAGCAGTACGACCAGCGCGCTACGCAGCAGCGGGCTCAGGCAGCCGTGGTGGCGTCTCGCCGCGAGCAGGCGGACGCCGCACAGAAGAACGTGAGGCAGGCCGCCGCGCAATTGGAGCAGACGAAAGCACAGGCGCGCCAGGCAGAGCTCGATCGTCCCAGGCAGGTGCAGATGCAGAAGGAGCAACTGGCTGTGCGCGTCGCGAGCGCACAGGGCGCGCTCGCACAGGCCAATCGGGCGGAGCTCAATTTCGAATACACGCGCATCTTCGCACCGGAGGACGGCGTCATTGGCGACAAGCAGGTGCAGGTTGCGACGCAAGTTGCGCCTGGGCAGGAGCTTTTCGCGATTACGCAGACGAACGACATCTGGGTCACGGCAAACTTCAAGGAAACGCAAATCCAACACATGCATCCTGGACAGTCGGTAAGCCTCCATGTCGATGCTGTGGCCATGGACTTCACCGGTTATATCGAGGCGCTGCCTGGAGCCAGTGGCGCCGTCTATAGCCTGCTGCCGCCTGAGAATGCCACGGGCAACTACGTGAAAGTCGTGCAGCGGCTGGCCGTGCGCATCCGCTTCGACAAGAACCAGCCCGGCATGGATCGCCTCGCGCCCGGCATGTCCGTCGTGCCGAAGGTGTGGATCAAGTGATGTGCGCTTCTCTCACCTACGCATGCCGTCTGGAGTGTGCCTAGATGCCCGGCGGCAAAAGCAGGTGGACGCCCAAGCACAGCCCCTGGCTCATCGCGGTCGCGGTCATGATCGCCACGTTCATGGAAGTGATGGACACTAGCATCGCCAGCGTGGCCGTGCCGTACATCGCCGGCAGCACAGCGTCCACCACGGAAGAAGCCGAGTGGGTGCTCACCGTGTACCTCGTCGCCAACGCGGTGTTCCTGCCGGCGAGTAACTACTTTTCTGAGCGCTTCGGTCGCAAGCGGTTTCTGATGTGGTCGGTTGGGGTGTTCACCGTCGCCTCATTTCTCTGCGGCATTGCGCCTTCGCTGTTCTTCATCCTGTGTGCACGCGCACTGCAGGGCGCAGGCGGGGGCGCACTGCAGCCGCTCTCACAGGCCATCCTGATCGAAAGCTTCCCTGAAGAGAAGCAGGGTATGGCATTGGGTCTGTACGCGCTGGGCGTGGTGCTGGCACCGGTCATCGGGCCGGCATTCGGCGGCTACCTCACGGACACGGTCTCCTGGCGCTGGGCGTTCTACATCAATATTCCGGTGGGCATTCTGGCACTGTTCCTGCAGGCCAGATTTCTCGAGGACCCGCCGGAAATCAAGGACGCCAAGCCCGGCAGGTTCGATGGCTGGGGCTTCGGTCTGCTGGGTCTATGGATCGGCTGCCTGCAGTTCATCCTCGATAAAGGACAGGAGCAGGATTGGTTTGCCGACCCAAGCATATGCTGGGCCGCGGGCATCTGCGTCCTGGGCTTTATCGCGTTCCTGCTTCGTGAGTTCCTCCACAAGAAACCGCTTGTCGACCTCAGCGCGTTCAGCAACCGCAACCTCGCCGTTGGCTCCTTTCTCGTGTTCCTGCTGGGCGGTGTGCTGTATGGCCTTACCACGGTGCTGCCGGTCTTCTATCAGACGCTGCTGAACTACAGCGCCACGGCGGCAGGCTTCGCGGTGAGCCCGCGCGGTCTTGGCTCCATCCTTTCTTCCGTGCTCGTCGGCTACCTCGTGAGCAAGATGGATCCACGCTACATTGTGGCAACAGGCTTCGCCGTGCTCGGTATCTCCGGCCTGTGGCTCGGCTCGCTTACGCTGGACATCTCGCCATCCTCGCTGTTCTGGCCCATACTTGTGAGCGGCTCTGCCATTGCCATGATCTTCGTTCCGCTTTCAAAGGCGGCTCTCGGCACGCTGGGTCCTCACCAGACCGGCAACGGTAGCGGCATCTTCAATTTTCTGCGCAACATCGGCGGCAGCATCGGCATCTCTGCGGCTAACGCCATCGCTCAACGGCACTTGCAGGCGCATCGCACGGATATCGTCCATGCCTTCACCGGAGCAAGCTGGCTGCTCCGGCGCAACGTGACGCAGCTCATGGCGCGCTTGAGCTCGCATGCCGGACCGGGCTCGCACAAAGCGATGCTGCGGGCCTACTCGCTCACGAATGGCGCGCTCAACTCGCAGGCACAGTTGTACGCCTATACGGATGTGCTGCGTTACTTCGCATTCATTTCATTCCTCTGCGTTCCATTCGCGTTCATGCTCGCGAAGCCGAAGGCTGGCGCCCAGGGCGCAGCCTGAAACTCCGACGCAGAGAAACCTTGCGAGAGCCAGACGAGAGAAGGAGACGCGCACCGTTGTCCTCAGGAGACGCCGCCCTTTCGCGCCTCCTCCTCTCTGCCAGTCTCTGACGGGAGTCTCTCCGGCATTGGTGACCACGCGGCGCAGATTTCTTTCCGACCAAGCGCCCGATTGGGCCGGGCAGCGGCCGATGCAATAATGCGCTCATGTCCCTCGCCATGACCTCCCGTCTGCCTCCATGGATCTCACACGACGACGCCTGCTGGCCGGAGCCACCGCTGCCGGCGTGGCCGGCACGCTGTTTCCCGGTGCTCTGCTTGCACTGCTCACCACAGCAGCCCATGCACAACGCGCCGGTGCACAGGGCGATGCGGATACCGAGAAGCTTCCCAACCTCACGGTGGAGATGATCGAGCAAGCTGCCGCCATCGCGGGTCTCAGCTTCACTGCAGATCAGCGCAAGATGATGCTTGAAAATGTGAACAGCCAGCGGGAGAGCGCCGCGCAGGTTCGCCGCATCCCGCTTCCGAACG
>CAXSHQ010000121.1:0-8044 GCA_964236875.1 uncultured Acidobacteriaceae bacterium
CGAGTACCCCTGGCGATTCGAGCAAAGCGGCCCATCCGGCCCGGGTGCCGTGGAGCGCATGGCCCAGGTCATGGCCGCACTCCAGCAGGTCGCGCAAGCCACTAGCGGCTCTCCCGGCCGCAAGAACATCATCTGGGTGGGCAACGGCTTTCCCTCCGCCAACCTCGTCGGCCTCGATCAGTTCACGTCGGACCGCATTGAATCCGCCTTCCGCCGCATCACCGCCTATCTACTGGCCTCGCACGTCACCGTCTACACCGTGAATCCAACGCTTGCCTCGACCTCCACCGTAGACGTCGCCGGTCCGGACGACCTCGCCTTGTCGATCAACGAGAACGGCGCCGATCCTTTCGGCACCGGCAGCGTTGCCTTCACCAACCTCGCGCCCTTCACCGGCGGCTACTCCTTCACCGGCCGCAACGACGTGAATAACCTCATCGCGCAGGCCATCGACGACGGCCAGTTCTACTACACGCTGTCCTACTCGCCTTCCAACAAGACCGACGACCCAACCCGGTTCCGCAAGATCAGGATCACGATGAGTGATCCCAACCTGAGGGCGTTAACGCGCGATGGCTACTACCAGCTCAACAGCGCGCAAATCAACCCGGTCATCGTCAACAAGGAAACCTCCGAGAAGCAGGTCAAGCGCAACCTCTCGCTCGACATGTCGCAAGCCCTCACCTCCGTCATTGCCTATAATGGCCTCGATGTCACCGCGCAGCAGGGAAGCGCCGGCGCCTGGACCCTCTACGTCAAAGGCAACGGCATCGGCTGGACCGACCCGGATGGCAAAGGCGCGCAGCACGAAGAAGCCACAATCGGCGCGGCTTGGTACGACGCCAAGGGCAAGATGCTCGGCCACGTTGTCCACGAAGAAGTGGCCCCGCGCCCAGCCGACCCCAACGCGTCGGATGCGTTTCCGCTCCAGATCACGCTGCCCCCCGGCGTTGCCCGCCTCCGCTTCGCTGTCCGCGATGCCCTCAACGGCCACATGGGCACAGCCGATATCACCAAGTTCTAGTTCGGCCTCTCAGGCTCAGGGAGCATGACGGGCTGCTTCGACAGCCATGGCACGACGAGTTCGCGAATGCTTCTGCAGCGTGGTCGCAGGCTCTCAGCGTTCTCACAACTTGGCTCAGCTCTGAGGGGAATCAGCAGCTCCAGAGGTTGGCCTGCTGTAACGGCGTCAGCCCATTCCTCCAAACCCTTTATGTAGCGCTCCAGCGCGTCGTAAGGACTCTCAAAACCTTTGAAGGACAAATAGCTCGACGGTATGTCCCCCACGATAACCCATACCCACTCAGACGCCGGCACCTTCGCGATGCGCGCTTCGAACAGAAACAAAGCAACGATTCCGCCTACGCCGGCGACGAAACGGCCTCTCGTAAGCTGTAAGCACCAAGGCTCGGAGCGAATGAAGTCCTCTGCGGTCGCTGCCATCTCTTGCAACAGCCGAGTGTCCTCGTCTTCCTCACCTTGGATGGAGCTTCTCAAGATCAGGTAGGAATTCATGCGAGCCTCAGACATTTCAGTCCAGAAATCGGCTCGTAATCCCGCCATAGGCATCGATCCGTCGATCCCGCAGGAACGGCCAGTGTTGCCGCGTGATCTCGACCTCCTTCGGATCGAGCTCCGCATACAAAATCTCTTCCCGGTCGTGCGAAGCCTGCGCCAGCACGCGCCCGAACGGGTCCGCGATAAAGCTCCCACCCCAGAACTCCAGTCCCGACTGCGGCGTATGGTCGCCCGGCCCACGCATCAACACGCCCGCATGCTCGACGTCGCCATGCTCATGCCCCACACGGTTCACCGCGCACACATACACGCCGTTCGCAATTGCATGCGAGCGCTGGATTGTCTGCCAGGCGTCATACTGCCGCTCGCCAAACTCAGCCTTCTCGCTCGGGTGCCACCCAATGGCGGTAGGAAAGAACAGCGTCTCCGCGCCTTTGAGCGCCGTCACCCGCGCGCCCTCCGGATACCACTGGTCCCAGCACACCAGCGTGCCGATCGGCCCCGCGCTCGTGCGCTGCGCCTGAAACCCGAGATCGCCGGGCGTGAAGTAGAACTTCTCGTAGTACAGCGGGTCATCCGGAATATGCATCTTGCGATACACCGCAGCCAGGTTGTCTTTCTCGAGGCTTGCATAATCCAGAATGGCCGCCGTGTTGTGATACAGCCCCGGCGCGCGCCGCTCGAACAGGCTCGCAATCACTACCAGCCCAAACTCCCGCACCACCTCGCTCAGCGCCGCGGTCGAAGGCCCCGGGATCGCTTCCGCTATATCAAACAGCGCATGCTCCTCGCGCTGGCAGAAGTACTGCGCCCGAAACAGCTCCGGCAGACAGATCAGCTTAGCGCCGGCCTCCGCCGCTTCGCGCACGCGCTCCACAGCTTTCGCAAGGTTAGCCTTCGTAGAAACCTCGCAGGACATCTGAATCAGAGCGACCTTGGTCTTCTTAGCCATCTTGCGTCTTTTCTTCCCTGACCTTTCGGCACTTATAGACGCCCTGCTTGCCGAACCGAAGAAGGGCAGCATCGTGCGTAAACAATGTGAGGCGCTTCACGCTGGCGGTGGCCGCGAGAATGCGGTCTCCCGGATCCCCATGAAAGTCTTCCGGGAGTTGCAAAACAGCGGCTGCGATCTGCGGTGTGAGCTCAAGGATGCGCGGTCCGGGAGGTCCCAGCGCAGCGCGAAACCACTGCGGAAGCGACATGCCCAGGTCAAGGCGACCCCTGCTCACTTTGTGTGCGATCTCAAACATGGTAAAGGCAGTCACGAACACCAGGTCGGCTTCAAATGCGGCTTGTAAAGCTTTTCGAACCTCCGGTGAAGCGGCGAGTCTGCCGCCGTCCAGCCACAGCCAAGTGTGCGTGTCCAGCAAAATGCCCTCGCTTACCGCCACTCAGGTCCCCAGGACTCCCAATCGGGGCTGACGATGTCTCCGAGGATCCTCATCTTTCCCTTTGATCTTCCATACACCTGCTCGAAGGCAGACTGTTCGGTCTTCATCTGGGGCGGAATGATGTGTCCTACCACCGCGCCGCGCCTCGTAATGGTGAGCGCCTTGCGCTCACGGACCACCTCGTCTACCAGGCGCAACAGATGTGCCTTGACCTCTGCGATGGGCAGCTTCTCTTCTTCGCCTGTAAGCTCGCACGTGACTGGGTGCGGCATCGGCTGACGTAAAGCGCCCATGTGGTCATCTCCTTCTGACTACAGCATACATCTGTGAAACACGCGCAGAGAAAGGCGCAAGATCAGCATCTTGCGCCTGGAGTTTAGGGGGAAACAGGTTCCTACTCGTCGTCGAACAACAAAATCGCCGCCGCGATCGTCGTCGTCCAGCGGCCATTCTTATCACCCACGGCAGATTGCGTCACGTTCGCCGTCCGCACGATCTTGTTCGAAATGCGGTAGATTTCCTTCTTCTCATCCCAGCTCTTGTCCGGGTCGAAGTCCACATCCAACGTGGTCGCCAGCATCTCGGCGGCGAGCTCTTCGGCGTAATCGCCTGCCTGCTCTTCGGTTTCGCCAAAGCTGTGGTGCTCGCTCAGGTAGCCATACGTGTTCTTGTCCGTCGGAATCGCCACGCCGATCGAGCTCACCACCAGCCGATGCGGCTCGCGCGTGGAGTTCTCCGCCACCACGGCAAACACCACCTCGCCCGGGTTGAGGAACTTCGCTCCGTCCTTGCGCGGAATCAGCTTGCAGTTCGGAGGAAAAATCGAGGAAACACGCACCAGGTTTTGTGCGGCAATGCCCGCGTCGCGCAGCGCCATCTCAAACGAGGTCAGCCGCTCCTTGTGCTTGCCAACGCCCTTGGTAAAAAACAGGCGTGTGGGAACCATTTTCTTACCCAACTCTCTGACCTCCGTCGCTTGCGAATCCTTGTTCCGTAGTGCGGGGAGTGCGCTCAGTCAGAGCGCCAGGCCCACCCGCGCCCAAGGAAAAGTATCGCACCAAATTCAGTTCGCCGCACCACACCCATACGGTCACATGTGAATGCACGTTCACATCCTCCCCAACCGCCTTGCTCGCCAGTCGCCTCTTGCTTGACTGCACATTTCTGCTAACGTTAGAGATGGCACCCGTCCCACCAAAAAGCACGTCCGGAGACCCTAAAGGTCCCCACGATCTCACTCATTCCACTTGCTAGCGGCCCAGCGGCCGCGTAAGGAGCCCCTATGTCGAGCGAATTCCGCAACTTCCTGGAGCTGTCGTACGAGGAGCTCGAAGAGCTGAACCTCAAAGCCAAAGACCAGCGCAAAAAGCGCGTCGCCGCCGACAAGCTGCAGGAAGAACGCGTCAAGTGGCTCACGGACAACAAGGGCGTGAAGGCCGTCACCGTGCTCTTCTCCGACCTCGAAGGCCGGCTCCACATGCTCGATTACGACAAGAAGTTCCTGGTCAAGAGCTTCGACAACCTCACCTTCGACGGCTCCTCCATTCGTGGCTTCACCGCCCAGCGTGAAAGCGACCTTCGCCTGGGTCTCGACTGGAGTGCCTTCTACTACGCGCCCGCGGACATCTTCGGTGCCGGCAAGGTGCTCGTCTTCGGCGAGGTCATCGACAAGAACGGCTCCCACTATTCCGGCGACATGCGTGGCGTGCTCAAGGCCTTCGCTGCCGGTCAGTTCGAGAAGAACGGCTACACCCTCAATGCCGCCAACGAGATCGAAGGCTTCCTCTTCGACGGCCTCGATGCCGAGCGCAACTTCTCCAAGACCGGCGAGTTCGTTTACACCAACCAGGGCGGCTACTATCATTCGCTCCCTGGCGACCCGCTGCGCGACTTCATCGACACCGCTGCGGAAGTGCAGCGCGCCATGGGCTTCGAGAACGAGAAGGATCACCCCGAAGTCGCGCCCTCGCAGTTCGAGATCAATTACACCTACGGCGATGCCGTCGCGGCCGCCGATCAGATCCAGCTCTATAAGCTCATCTGCCGCCAGGTCGCTACGCAGATGGGCATGAGCGCGAGCTTCCTTCCCAAGCCCGTCACCGGCGTCAACGGCTCGGGCATGCACACCAACGTGTCCATCACCAAGGACGGCAAGAACCTGATGTGGGACCCCGCCGGGGAAGAGAAGATTTCCAGCTTCGGTTGGCAGTTCGTCGACCGCATCCTCACCGCCGGCAACGATCTCTGCCTCTTGCTCAACGCGTCGGTCAACGCGTACCGCCGTCTCGACCCGCACTTCGAAGCCCCCAACCAGATCAAGGCCTCGGCCACAGATCGCGGCTCCATGGTGCGCATCCCCATCGGCAACGAGAAGTCGTCACGCGTCGAAGTCCGCTCTGTCGGTCCCGACGCCAACCCCTACATGGTGCTCTACTCGGTCTTCAAAACCGGTCTCGACGGCAAGACAGCCCAGATCGCCAACCTGCGCCAGGCCGAGCGCTATCTGCCCGACAACATCTACACCGCGCTCGAAGACTTCCGTGCCGCGGACTGGACAACTGAACTCCTCGGCGCTGACGTCAAGGCCCGCTATGCCGACCTCAAGCAGGCCTCCGCCGATCGCTGCCCGCGCCTGCTGGGCACCATCGTCAAGCCCGCTGAAATCCAGTTCCACCACGATGTTTACAACCAGCTTCTCTGGGGCCAGTTCTAGACCCTCGTCGAAATCCAAGAAGGCCGGCCGGCCCTATACGGGGCCGGCCTTCGTCTTTGCTCGACCCGCTCAGTTGGAAAAGTGTCCCAGGCGTCCTAAAGCCGTATCCCAGGGATGATAGCCTTCCTGCCATGCGCCGCCCTGCTCGTGCTCTCTTCCTGCTGTTCGCCAGCGTTTCGTTTGCCTGCATGATTGGCTGTGGCGCCGCTCCCGTCTCGTCCTCCTCCGCTCCGGTCGCAGCACCGAGCGCCGCGTACCTCTCCGGCAACTGGCTCCTCGCCGGCTCGCTGCCCGTCTTCCCATCCACCGGAACCACTCTCGGCGCAAATCCAAGCTTCGGGCTCGCAGCTACGTTCGATGTCGCGGGCAACAGGGTCACCGGAATCGTCACGGAGCAAGTCTCCTGCAACGGCTTTACCTCGGTCGGCGGAGTCGGCGTGGTGGCCGGAACCGTAGCCGACGATGGCAGCTTCACCCTGACCACGCAGATCGTCAACCCGAACAGTTCATCGGTCACTCTCACCGGCAAGGCCCCCACAGCATCCGGTGGCGCGTGGACCGGCACCTACGCCGTCACACGCTCTTCGGGAACCTGCAGCGGCTCAAGCTCCGGAGCCATTGGCGCCACCAGCCTGCCGCCCGTGACGGGCACCTACGGCGGGACCTCCTCTTTCGACTCGGTCCCCGGCGCCTCGGCTTCTCCTGTCACGCTCAAGCTGGCGCTGCAGCAGGGCGGCTCCGCCACCAACGTGCTCGGCACCAGCTTGCAGAGCAACACCGTGCTGACCGGCGCCATCACCGTGCAGGGCTCCAGTTGCTACACTTCCGGTGTCACCACCAACAGCCCCATTCCCGGCGCGGTGGAAGGCAATTCGGTCATCGGCATCTTCAGCATGAACGACGGCTCGATCCTGCAAATGCTCGGCACCACCGCATCGACCGACAGCACCAAGCTCTCGGTAGACTTCCTGACGACGACCACGGGCACATGTCCCGCCGTATTCAGCGGCGCCACTGCGCTCTCTCGCTGAGCGCGCGCGCGGTTATCGTCAGCCGCTGTCGCAGCCTCCGCCCACGCGACTATTATGTTGATGCGAAGAAATTCATCCTTCAAGTCACGGAGAATGCGAGCTCATGCGTAAGAAAGTCACCATCGTCGGCGCCGGCAATGTCGGCGCCACCGCCGCCCATTGGATTGCCAGCAAGGAGCTCGCCGACGTCGTTCTCATCGACGTCGCCGAAGGCATGCCGCAGGGCAAGGGCCTCGACCTGCTCCAGGCAATGCCCATCGAAAAGCGCGACTGCCACATCACCGGCACCAACGACTATGCCGACACCGCGAACTCCGACATAGTCGTGATCACCGCCGGCATCCCGCGCAAGCCCGGCATGAGCCGCGACGACCTGCTCAACACCAACTTCAACATCATGTCCGACGTTGTCGGTAAGGTCGTCGCCGCCTCACCCGACTGCATCATCATCGTCGTGTCCAACCCGCTCGACGCCATGGCTCAGGCCGCGTTCAAGAAGTCCGGCTTCCCGCGCGAGCGCGTCCTGGGCATGGCCGGTGTGCTGGACTCCGCCCGCTTCCGCACTTTCATCGCCGAAGAGCTTGAAGTCTCCGTGGAGAACGTCACAGCATTCGTTCTCGGCGGCCACGGCGACACCATGGTCCCACTCAGCCGCTACTCCACCATGGCCGGCATCCCCATCACGGAGCTCATCGAACCCACGCGCCTCAAGGAGCTCGAAACCCGCACCGCCAACGGCGGCGCGGAGATCGTCAAGTTCCTCAAGACCGGTTCCGCCTTCTACGCTCCTTCCGCAGCAGCGGTCGAAATGGTCGAAGCCATCCTCAAGGACAAGAAAAAGATCCTTCCCTGCGCCGCCTACCTGCAAGGCGAGTACGGCATCGACGGCCTCTATGTCGGTGTCCCCTGCAAGCTGGGCGCCAAGGGCCTCGAGAAGATCATCGAGATCAAGCTCACCGAAGAAGAGCAGGCCGCCCTGCAGAAGAGCGCCGACTCCGTCAAGGAACTCTGCACCGTCATCGGCGTCGCCTAGGTGCACACGCGAACCAAGCAGCGAAGCGGCCCATGTGGCCGCTTTGCTGCTTTTGCTCCGTGGCCGTCGTGAGAATCATCGAGCAAACGCAAGCGAGACGTAATGTACAGCTGGCAACAAGAAGGACCTGCTCAAGGCAGGTCCTTCTCTCGTAGTGCAAAACGCTGCTACTCCTGCTCAAACGTCACGCTCTCCAGTATTACCGGAGTTTTCGGCTTGTCCCGTCCATCGCGTGACACCTTGCTGATCTTCTCCACCACGTCATACCCCTCCGTCACTTCGCCGAAGATGGTGTGCTTGCCCGTGAGCCAGCTTGTATCCGTTGTGGTGATGAAGAACTGCGAGCCGTTAGTGTTCG
>CAXSHQ010000121.1:8074-12102 GCA_964236875.1 uncultured Acidobacteriaceae bacterium
CCGGCATTGGCCATGGCCAGCTTGCCCACTTCCTTGAAGCTGTGCGGGCTGCCCTTGGTTTCATCCGCAAACCGGTAGCCCGGGCCGCCCATGCCGCTGCCTTCCGGGTCGCCGCCCTGGATCATGAAGTCCGGAATCACGCGATGAAAGATGGTGCCGTCATAGAGCTTCTCGCCCTTCTTGGAAGCCGAGTTCCACTCCTTCGTGCCTTCGGCCAGCCCGATGAAGTTCTTCACTGTCTCCGGCGCTTCCTGCTCAAACAGCTTGCACTTGATGGTGCCCTGCGACGTTTTGAACACTGCGGTCGTTGCCATTCTCTCTCCTTGCAAATCTTCTGCTTTTATTCAGATGCGCCGCGGCGCATCGCCGCCTCTCGGAATGCTCCGAAGCGCAGCCTTACTGTGGCCGCGGCAACTGCGCCGCTGGCGGATGGCTGATCGGCGAAGCCCCCGGCGGCACCACGTTCTGCGGCCCAGGCGCGACGGGCACGGGCGGCACCGGCTGCCCAGCCGGGATCACCGTCAGCTTGTTTATCACCACCGGCGTCACCGGCTTGTCGTTCGCATTCCGTTCCACGCGCGCGATCGATGCCCCCAGACCCACCGTGTGCTCGTCGCATTGCCCGAAGATCATGTACCCGCCATTCAGCTCCTGGTGCGCCACTTCCGTGATGAAGAACTGCGAGCCGTTCGTGTCCGGCCCGGCATTCGCCATCGCCAGCCGTCCCGGCACATCGAAGCGCAGTGTGGGCGAGCTTTCATTCTGAAACTGGTATCCCGGCCCGCCCTCGCCCGTCCCCAGCGGATCGCCGCCCTGAATCATGAACTCCGGAATGACCCGGTGAAACGTGGTCCCGTCGTAAAACCGCTTGCCCCTCACCGGCTTGCCCGTAGCGGGGTCGAGATACGGCTTCGTCCCCGTCGCCAGCCCTACGAAATTGGCCACTGCTACCGGCGATTCTTTGTCGAAGAGTGTGCACTGCAGCCGCCCCATCGTCGTATCCATCAGCACGGTCGGCCCGCTCGGCAGCGCTGGCGGCAGCTCATGCGCCGTGGTCGAAGGCGCATCGGGCAGCACATCCGGTGGCAGCTTTGGAGTGGTAGGCACCGGTGCAGTCGGCGTCGTCGCCGGAGGAGTCACCTGGGCCTGCGCCGCCACGCTGCCCATCCACGTGACACCCAGAAGAGCGAAGCTGATAAGCGGCAAACGGTAAGTGGATCGAAGAGCGAACATCATGCACCTCAAGGCTACTCCGGCAACAAGCTTCCGCAAAGTCCGAACAGGGGATGCGCTCCACTCATGCCGGTTTTCCGGCGCTTCTCTTCAGCGAGGAGACGCAATCGCAATCAGGTATTGCGTTGCTCCGAACTCTTCGCCACCGCTGCCACCTGCCCCATCACACGGAGCAGGTTCCCACCCAGCAGCTTCTCAAGCTGGTGCGTCGTATACCCGCGTCCGGCGAGCGCCGCCGTGATCTTCGGCAGGTCCGCCGCGCTGCGAATCCCCTGCGGCAACAGGCTGAAGCCGTCGAAGTCCGACCCCAGACCCACATGATCGGTCCCCGCCACCCGCGTCACATGGTCCAGGTGGTCGATCAGGCACTCGAACGTCGGCAGCGGCACATGCCCGCTCATCCGCTCCGCATAGAACCTGCGGTCGATCCCCAGCGACACCGAGTAGGGAACCGGCTCCCCGCGCTCGCGATACGGCTTCTCCGCTTCCGCCACCAGCGCATGCCGCTCGCCCTCCGTAGCCTTCCACGCCTCGCGAAAGCGGTCGTCCAGGAACGCCGCATAAAAGTTCACCTGCACCACGCCGTTGTTCGTCGCCACCGCGCGCAGCTGCTCGTCCGTCAGATTGCGCGCCACCCCGCACAGCGCCCGCGCGCTGGAGTGCGACGCAATCACCGGCGCCTTGCTCGTCCGGAGCACATCCCAGAATGCCGCGTCCGACACATGGCTCACGTCCACCATCATCCCCAGCCGGTTCATCTCGCGCACAACGTCGCGTCCAAAACCCGTCAGCCCGCCGTGGTGCGCTACCGTCGGGTCCTCGGCGTCGCCCGAGCTGTCCGCCCACTCGTTCGTGTTCGTCCACGTCAGCGTCATGTACCGGACACCCAAATCGAAGTACCGCCGCAACAGCTCCAGCGAATTCTCGATTGCGTGCCCGCCTTCCAGCCCCAGCAGCACCGCGAACACCCCGTCCGCTTTCGCCCGCCGAACCTCTTCGGCCGTCCGGCAAAGCCGCATTACATCTGCATGCCGCCGCACTTGGTCTTCCACGCTTGCAATCAGCCCCAGCGCCCGCTCGCGAAAGCGCCCGCGCCACTCCGCCGGCTCTACCCAGATCGCGAAGAACTCGGCATCCAGCCCACCCGCGCGCACCGCCTCCAGGCTCAGGTGACCGTCCCCGAGAGCTCCTGTAAAGTCCCAGCCCTCATCGGCAAAGCGTTGCGGCGTGTCGGCGTGGCCGTCGATAACCAGCGCCGCGTTATGAAATGCAATCGGGTCGTCCATCGTTCGGAAGCGCCAAACCTCTCCTGCCTAGTATGCCGCCAAACCGCAACCCCGCTGTTAGCCAGGGAAGGACAACCCACGCTGACGCAGACCGAATCTCATCTGGTTGAGGTGAAAGGTATGAACTTCAACGATGCATCGACCGACGTTCCTGTAGGCAAGAAGACCCCGGACCGCAAGAGCAACGAAGCTGGTCAGGATCCCGGCCAGGACTCGCTCGACAGCTCCGCCATGGACTCCGCTCAAAAAGCCCAGGAGCGCCAGCACAAGAACGAAAACACCAACTCCGGCAACACCATATTCTCGAAATAAGTTAGTAGAGAAATTGCTGGACAGGCCTTCGCCGTCCGGTCTATATTTCTCCGCAGTACGTAAGAGCCCCGCTTGGCGCGGGGCTCTTGTATTTCGGCCGCACTGCGGTTTTAGAACGCCTCCGCGCCCGCCTCAGCAACAGCCTGGTCCTGCTTGCCCAATCCGCCGGAGACGCCGATCGCGCCGATCACCTTGCCGTCCTGCTTGATCGGTACGCCGCCCGCGAAGATCATCACCTTGCCGTCATTGGACGCGTTGATCCCGAAGAACTGATCGCCCGACTGCGACAACTCGCCCAGCGCCTTGGTCTCGATATCGAACGCGCGCGACGTCCATGCCTTCTTGATTGCGATATCCACTGAGCCGAGCCACGCGTTCGGCATCCGTTCGAACGCCAGCAGGTAGCCACCCGCGCACACCACGGCAATGTTCATCGGCTGTCCGATGCTTTCAGCTTTCTTGGTAGCGGCGGCAAGGATGCGGCGTGCGTCCGCCAGTTCAACGGTCTGCTTTGCAGTGCTCATAATCTCTCCTGTGTTCCTGGGCGTCACATCTGCGCCTCAATGCTTGGATGCTTTCACCGCAAACCGGGTGCCCACCAACATAGAGGGCAAACGCGCCGACCTGTCCATGTTCATTGTTTCCAGCGTTCCGCGGCGTGAAGCTGCCCCGGTTGCATCCAACCTCCAGCTCTGCTGTGATGACCCCTGAAGCTCTGCAGCGCGATGGAGTGGTGTAAGTGCCAAGAGAAGCAAGCCGAACGGTGGTCTTGAGCCTTACCCTCGCGGTCTTACTTTCAGGACTGCTTGACTTGGCGGGCTGGCTCTTCGGCATCCCGATCTTCACTTCATTGCTGCCCGGCTACGCCACCATGAAGCCCGCGACCGCGCTAGGTTTGATCCTCGTGGCTATCGCTCTGCTTCTACGGCTTTCGTCCAGGCCGTGGCGGGCGCGCACCGCAGACGCTACCTTCCTGCTGGCCTTTCTCTTCAGCTTCGGTAGTTTGCTGGAGTACTGGTTGCATCGCAATCTTGGTTTGGATCAGCTTCTTCTGCGCGTACCGCCGGACAGCTTCGGCGATCCCGCAGGCCGCATGTCGATCGCCACAGCCTGCAGCCTTGCACTCACTGCGGTGGCCGGCTATCTCCTGCGCCGCTTGTCGCGCGCCGGCATCGCCTTAATGCTCGCTGCTGCATT
>CAXSHQ010000122.1:0-12080 GCA_964236875.1 uncultured Acidobacteriaceae bacterium
TCAGGTCACAGACGTACTTGAAGCCGATGCCATGCTCATGCAGCTTGCGGCCATGCTTCGCCGCGATGCGGTCCAGCATCTTGGTCGTGTTGAACGCCCGCGTGACCTCCCCCGGCCACTGCTTCGTCGTCAGCAGCCAGTCCAGCAGGACCGCATAAATCTTGTGCGCATCCACGACATTGCCATGTTCATCCACGGCCCCGATGCGGTCCGCATCGCCGTCTGTAATCAGGCCCGCATCGCACTTCTGCTCCACCACCACATGCTGCGTCTCTGCAATATGCGGCAGGATCGGCTCAGCGGGGTTCAGCTCACTGCGCATCTCGGCATACGGCACGCCGGCTCGCGCAAAGATGCCCGCAATATACCCCTTGCCGGCGCCATACATCGTGTCGATCAGGAACCGGTACCCCGACTCTTTGATCTTCTTCAGGTCGACAAAGGACTCCAACGCGGCAACGTATGTCGGCGCAAAATCCACTTCTTCGACCCGCGCCGGCTCGGCAGCTTGAGGCAGCTCTTGCAAGAGGTAGCTCTCGATGGCGGTCATGATCGAAGGCTTGCCAGACCCGCCATAGCTTGCCTTGTACTTCACACCGTTCCAGTCCGCCGGGTTATGGCTGGACGTGATCATCACCCCACCCGCCGCTTTCCGCTCGCGCACGGCAAACGAAAGCTCCGGGGTCGGCGTTATCTTGCTCGAAAGCATCACCGGTATGCCCGCGTTGGACAGAACCTCCGCCACCACACGCGCAAACGTCCGCGACCCAAACCGCGTGTCATACCCCACACACACGCCCGCCGCGGCGTCCTCATGTCTCAGCACATACAGCGCAATCGCTCGCGCCGCCACGCGCACGTTCTCATACGTAAAGTCGTCGGCGATGATGCCCCGCCAACCATCCGTGCCGAATTTCACCACCGTCTCGCCTGTCGTCATGCAGCTATGTCCAACTCTTTCGAGAGCGTCGTCCTGAGCGCAGAGAACATCTAGTACTCCAATCCATCACGCGCGCAACACGCAACTCAGATCAAATCTTCCCGCCCACCTTCGTGCACTGCTCTCACCAGCTTGGACACATCCTGTGACCGCGCTCGTGTTGTGATCAAGAGCGCGTCGGGAGTCTCCACAACGACAAGCCCATCCACTCCCAGCAGCGCTACCGTTCTGCCCGGAGCATACACATAGTTTCCGCTCGCCTGGATCGCAAACAGACCGGTCGTGGCGCCATCCATCACGTTGTCGAGTTCATGTTCGCCGAGTTGTTCGTGCAGCGAAGCCCACGAACCCAGATCGTTCCACCCAAAGTCCGCTGGCAGGCAAAAGATATTGGAGCGTCGCTCCCCCTTGGCTGACCGGGGCTCGAGGATTGCGTAGTCCACGGAGATGTTTTCACAGCGTGCATACTCGCGCGCAAACACCTCTTCGAAGTTCGGCGTGCCATACGCCGCCGCGATCAGTTCCAGCGGCTCTGCCAGGTCCTGCGCATGTTCCCGCACCGCAGCGCAGAATGTGCGTACACTCCACAGGAAGATTCCGCCGTTCCACACATAGTTCCCGGCCGCCAGAAAGCGTTCTGCCGTATGCGCATCCGGCTTTTCGCGAAACCGCCGAACGCGGCGCACCTCGATGCCAGGGGTACCGGCTGCTTTCTCCCCAGCGTTCCCGTCAGCAGAGACCCTGGCACCCTGCTCGATGTAGCCATAGCCTGTCTCTGCCCTTGTCGGCAGCACGCCCAGCACAACGATGTTTTCGCCCTGTGCGGCCAATGCAATGCCTTCCGTCAGCACCTCGGCAAAGCGTTTCGGATCGGCCACCACGTGGTCCGACGGAAACACACCCAGCACCGTTTCCGGTTCCGTGCGCTCCAGCAGGAATGCCGCGAGCGCGCACGCCGGCGCGGTGTTGCGCGGGCAAGGCTCCGCCAGAATATGCGACGGCGACACCGTTGGGAGCTGTTCCGTCACCACATCGCGCAGCCAGTGATTCGTAATCACCCAGGCATCCGCCACATCGGCGACAGACTGCAGACGCTCCAACGTCTGCTGAATCATGGTTTTCTCGCCCTGCAGCGCCAGCACCTGCTTGGCTTGCGCCCGCCTCGACCGCGGCCAGAAACGCGTCCCGCTACCACCAGCCAAAATCACCGGCGCAAACCGTGGCTTGCGCGCCTTTGCCTCTGTCATCGTGTTTAGCTCAGCCCGCCCAGATACGTCCGCAGACGCTCCACGCCTTTGTCGATCACGTCCGCGGAAACCGCATACGAGAGCCGAAGGTGCTCCTCGGTCCCAAAGGCTTCGCCCGGCACCACCACCACGTGCGCTTCGCTCAACAGCTTCGCCGCCAGGTCCGAGACAGTCTTCACCTCGCCCTTGCCCAGAAAAGCCTTCACATTCGGGTACACATAGAACGCACCCTCCGGCACCGTGCACGTCAACCCCGGAATCGTTTTGAAGCCCTCCAGCACCCGGTCGCGCAGCGTGATGTAATCCGCGCGCATGTCGGCAACGCACTGCTGGCTTTGCGTCAGCGCCGCCACGCACGCCCTCTGCACCATGCTCGGGGTGTTGCTCGTGCTCTGCGACTGCAGCTTGTTCATCGCCGCGATGATCGGCTTCGGCCCCAGGCAGAACCCCGCGCGCCAGCCGGTCATCGCATACGTCTTCGAGAGCGACCCGAGCACCAGCACGTGCTCCTTGCAATCCGTGGCGGAAGCCCCGCTCACCGGCTTGCCGTTGAAGTTCAGATACACATAACACTCATCCAGCAGCACATAGATGCCGCGCTTGTGCGCGGTCCGCACAATGGCTTCGAGGTCGTCCGCGCTCACCACCGCACCCGACGGATTGGACGGCGTATTCAGGATGATCGCCTTCGTGCGCGGCGTAACCGCCGCCTCGATCATCTTGGCGGTAATGCGGAAGTTCTCCGCCTCATCGCTCTCCACATACACCACCTTGCCGCCCGCATACTGGATGATGTCCTTGAAGCTCACCCAGTACGGCACCGGCAGAATCACCTCGTCGCCATGGTCCACCAGCACCTGGATCGCTTCAAAAAGCGCCAGCTTTCCGCCCGTCGTAAAGATGCACTCTTCCGGCGCATAGCTCGTACCGAAGTCCGCCGCATGCCGATCCACCACGGCCTTGCGCACTTCCGGCACGCCGCCCACCGCCGTATAGCGCGTAAAGTTCTGCTGAATGGCCTCGATAGCCGCGTCCTTGATGTGCTGCGGCGTCGGGAAGTGCGGCTCGCCCGCGCCAAAATCCGCAAGATCGATACCCTGCGCCTTCAACTTCAGCGCCTCGGCCGTGATCGCCAACGTCGCGGAGACTTGGATGCGGTCCACCCGGTCCGAAAGGATCTTCTGTGCTGTCGCTGTACCCATGCTCTTTAGTTTACAGAACAGCTTGGTGGGTGAGGCTGTCAGCTCGCATAGCTTTCGGCTGGAAGAGCACGAGCTGGGGCGGGCTGATGCTGGAGACGGTCAACGTTCACTTGGAGGCCAAGGGCATCCGCATCGCGACCGGCACGATCGTGGATGCGACCGTGATCCATGCGCCGAGTTCGACCAAGAACAGCAAGGGCGAGCGCGACCGGAGATGCATCAGACCCGCAAAGGCAAGCAGTGGCACTTCGGGCTGAAGGCGCACATCGGCGTGGATGCAAAAGAAAGCACGGTGCACTCACTGGCGATCACGGCGGCCAGCGTGGCGGACTGCCACATGCTCCCCGTTCTGCTGCACGGTGAGGAGCGCAAGATATGGGGTGACGGGGGGCTACCAGGGCAGGCTAGCCGACAAGTCAGGGGTTAGTCGCGTGCAGATTGCGAACATCGAACTTGGCAAGGCAGAACCGAAGATAGGAACGCTCCGGGCGATTGCCGGAGCGTTTGGGATCAGCGTTTCACAATTTTCGGCTGGTTTAACCCGCCTTCGACAAACCCAGATAATGATGGATTAGTCATGGAAGTTCTTACCAATACAGCTAAGTCGTCTACTTGCAAAATTTGCGGATCACCCCACCTGCACACTTGGCAGACACTTAGCCTCAATTCCCGTGAAGGAGGGGTAAGGGTTAGTCGCAATCCGTCCCGGAACCACGCCCACACACGAAGCGGCTCTAGTCGTCATCGTTATCCTTCTTATGCGAGCGTTTCTCCAGCAGCATGACAGGCGGCGGCTGCGAACCCTTCGCATCCTGCCAAAGGATCAGGTTCAGCTTCGCCGGATCGGCACGATCTGCATGACGGAAGTCCATCCTGAGGGAGGCTGCCGCGCCGGCTGCTGATGGAGCGTTCGCCTTGTAAATCAGCCCATTGTCGCGGTTCGTCGTATCCGCGACATAGGCCGCCTGATCGCCGGGCCCCGTAAACAGGTTGGAGATCAGGGATGCGAACGCGTCATTATTGTTCATCGGCGGCACGCCAAGCAGGGTTTCGATCGTGCGCAGCATGCTCACAGTCGAGTAGAAGCGGCTGTCCACGAACGCTCCCTGCCCTGGCTGCGCGTGCGGAGCGTACTTGCTTACCACGATGCCTAGCGACCTGTGCGCATCCACATGGTCGCCTCCGTTCTGGGCATCGTCCTCCAGGATGAAGAACGCCGTGTCGTCCCAGTAAGCGGAGTGCGAGATAGCCTCCACCGCGCGTCCGATCGCCAGGTCGTTGTCCGCGATGGAGGCTTTCGGCGTGGGTCCGCCGGGAGTTGTGCCGCCGGTGTGATCGTTCGGCAGCCGCAACTGAATGTACGCGGGCATCGTGTCATGGCCAGCGGCACGGTCGCGCTTCCATCCATCCAGATGACGCAGAAAGACGTTGACCCTGATCTGGTCGGGCACGCGCAGATTGAAGTCCGGTGTCTCCGGCGCGAAGTGACCCACCAGCTCAGGCTTGGTCGCGATGTTGCCCGCCAGGCGAGGGATGGGCCAGGGCCACAGGTTCGCGCCGCCACCCCACTCCTCCGGAACAGGCTCGCCCGGCGCGATCACAGGCTGCGGACAGGAAAGCATACCGCCCGACATGGCGCCCTCCTGCGGATTCAGTGCGGCCCGCAACGCCGAAAGTTCCTTGGGCTTGTCATTGCAGAAGGTCGAGGAAATGTACTCGCCGAAGTGGTAGATCGACTTGCCATGTGCGGCAAGGTTCGACCAGATATATCCGCTGGTCGGCTCATTCACATCCGGAATGTGCTGCAGGATGGGGTAGCCGTTCGCGACCATGCCTTCATAGTCGTAGGTACGCTGCCCACCACGGTAGTTTGCTTGCCAGGTGCGCTCGAGGTAATCGGTGCCGATCGCGGCGTTCGACCAGACGTGCCCCTCGCCGGAAACCTCGCCGGAATCGAAGAAGTTGTCCAACACACCGAACTGCAGCACCAGCCTGTGCTGGTTCGGTGTAACTTCCGCACCGTACATCGTCAGGCTCGGATCACCGTTGCCCACTGGCTTTCCATCTTTGCTGAGATCTCCAAAGACCTGATCGTAGGTACGGTTCTCCTTCAGGATATAGATCACGTGCCGGATGGGGTTGCTACCGCTGGCGAACACGATCTTCTCCTCAGCGGAACGCAGCCGGTTGGAAGCGAGCACCATCGACGTGGATGTTTTGAGGTCTCTCTCGATCTTCGCTTCGTTGACACCAGCTAGGGAGCCGTACAGCAACGTGGGTGCGTACGTGAACGCCCGTCGAAAGCCGGTCTTCCTCTCTGTTTCCGGAGTGATCGTCTGCGGCTTGTTATTCGGTCCCGTACCGATGCCTTTCCCGGTCGCGATGTAGAGTGTTCCACCCGACGAAGCGAGCGCCAACGGCATCAGCTCCGTCGGCACGAAGCCCAGCGGTTCCACAAGTCCTCTCGCCTTCGCTACGGGTTTCAGCCGGTGCGGGTCGAGCACCGCGACCGCGTTCGAGCCGAGGTTGGCTGCGTACAGGCGCGAGCCATCCGCGCTCTCCGCGAGCGCGTTCGGCTCCGCCCCAAAGTAGCTCTGACCGGGAAGGCGTGTGTCGAAGTACCCGCGCAGGGCAAGTTCCGGCGCGTTGCGGTGTTGGATACTCACTGCAGCCACAGCGTCGCGGTTCGAGAGCGCCACGTACAGCAAGCCTTCTCGTTCATCGAGCAGCAGGGCACACGGATGACTCCCTGGTGCGGTCGGCGAAGTCGGTTTCATCAGGTCGAGGTGGCGAGTCACTGCACCTGTCTTCAGGTCAAGTTCAACCACTTCGCTGGAGTTCCATAACGCAACGAAGGCCCTCGTTCCATCATGGGTTGCAGCCAGCGCAATGGGATAGGCCGACGGGACATCGGGCGTGGCGCTGAGGTCGAAACGGCGCACCGCACTCCCCGTGGAGGCGTCGATCTCCACTACAGAGTCCGACAGGTTCTCAGCCACCAGCAGATGAACGTCGCCGCACGCTTCCGTCTTGGGCCGGCACGAATCTGGGCGCACCAGAATGGCTGAGGGGTACGGAATCCCCAGAGACCCATCTCCAACGTCGGGGTAGTTCGTGTGCCGGCCAGCGGCGAGCTTGACCAAAGGAAGCTTGAGAAAGCTCTTCGGTGTCAGAACACCGTCGGTAAAGCGGTACACGGCGATGCCATTGCCCGTGTCGCCTTTCCCGCGACCCTCCGGATCGCTCGAAGACGCGATGCTGGCATAGAGTTCCTCGCCATCGGGCCGAAATGCCAGTCCGGAAAAGAACGTTTGCTTTGCGTCCACCAAGGTTCGCGAATCCGGAAAGTCCCGCACCTGACCGGAACGCGTGTCCATGATCGCAATCGACTGCATGTACCGGGATTCCAGCGTGCCGTATCCGCCGTTCAACGCCGCAATCCATCGGCCGTCCGGCGAAACAGCCAGAGCCATGGGCAGGCTGTTCGTCCGGCGCGGATCGCCAGGAACACCGGGCAGCAGTTGCTTGCTCGTCGGGAGGTCTCGAGCAGCCACATTGTTCTGGGCACGTAGCCCGGCCGAGCCAAGGCTCAGCACAAGACTTGCAGCAATGACGATCAGTGGCCGCAGTTCTCTGTTGAGCCATCTTCCGCGTTGCCGCCGCTGTTCAAGGGCCGAGACAAAAGTGTTACACCAGTTCAAGGCTTGCACCCTATATCGTCGTATCAGCACTATTTGTAGTGAAACACGAGGTTAGATCTCCAGAATGAGTTCCGTTCTCACACAGCTTGAACCCGATACCGTTTCCCCATCCACCATGCAAGCAGGAACCCAGGGCGATCGGCTGGTGGCAGCACAGGACATCGCGCAAAAGGTGAAGCAGGACCTTCGCATGGGGCGCGAACACGCCGAAGGACGCATCAACTGGATTACCTCGACCTTCATGGCCGTGTTCCACATCGGCGCCATTGCTGCGTTCTTCTTTTTCTCCTGGAAGAATCTCGCCGTAGCAGTCGTCATGTACTTCTTCGCGATCAATGTCGGCATCGGGATGACCTATCACCGCCTGCTGACGCATCGCGGATACCGGGTTCCGAAGTGGCTCGAGTATTTCCTCACCGCCTGCGGAACCCTGGCATTGGAAGGCGGACCGATCTTCTGGGTCGCCACACACCGCGTTCACCATCAGAACTCCGATCAGGAAGGCGACCCGCACACACCGCACGATGGCACGTGGTGGGCCCATGCCGGTTGGATCGTCTCCGGTCGCGCGCTCCACTCTGAAACCGCCCTGCTTGGCCGCTATGTTCCGGACCTCACCCGCGATAAGGGACAGGTTTGGCTTTCCAAGTTTCACTGGGTGCCGCTGACCGTGACAGGCCTTCTGCAGATAGCACTCGGCGCGGCGCTTGCCGCCCCAGGGCACCGTTTCATGGGCGGCTTGAGCATGTTGCTGTGGGGCACATTCCTGCGCACAACTCTGGGTCTGCATTCTACCTGGCTGGTGAACTCCGCCACGCACCTTTGGGGCTCCCGCCGTTTCGAAACCCGTGACGATTCTCGCAACAGCTGGTGGGTCGCTCTGCTCACAGGTGGCGAGGGCTGGCATAACAACCATCACGCACACCCGGTGAGCGCTCGCCATGGATTGGCGTGGTACGAGCTCGACATCAACTACTACGGCATCTGGGTGATGGAAAAGCTGGGCCTGGCAGAAAGAGTGCAGATCGCTCAGTTCGATCGCAACAACCCCAAGCCTGCAGGGGCCTGATCCAACCTTGGTCAAGAAGTGCGGCGCTCCTCTTGAAGAAGAGGAGCGCCGTTCTCATTCGCACTATACTTCCCTCAGCCGATGAATCTCACTCGCCGCCGCGGGGCCATTGCCTTCTTCATTACGCTCTGCGTGTGCCTCACGGCTTTGGCAGTCACGCTCAACATCACTTGGGTCCACAATAACGGCCGCCGGCTCGCCATCGATCTTCTCGGAATTGTGCTGTTCGGCATTCTGATCGCCGGCGTGGTGCTGAACACCGTGTTTCTCGTTCGCGAGATTCGGCGCAACGAACGTCAGGACTCTTTTCTGAACGCCGTGACTCACGAGCTAAAGACGCCCGTTGCGAGTATTCGCCTCTATCTGGAAACACTGCAACGCCGAACCATCGACGAAGAGCAGCGGCAGAAGTTCTACACCACCATGCGTTCTGATACAGACCGCCTGCTGGCAACCGTGGAGCAGGTGCTCAAAGCCGGTGAGCTTGGCCAACGACAGCGGGAAGGCAAACAAACGCCCGTCGAACTTCGCCCGCTCGTGCTCGAATGCATCCAAACGGTCTGCACAAGGCACCATCTACAGGATGACGCGATCCAACTCATCGATACTTCCGGTAACGTGCGGCTGTTCACTCGTGGGGATGCTGAAGACCTTCGCACAGCGGTGCTCAATCTATTGGAGAACGCGGTGAAGTATTCGCCGAACGGCATACACATCGTGTGCCGTCTCTACATTGAGCACTACACATGGTCGGTGTTGTCCATCACCGACAAAGGGATCGGTATTGCTTCTCATGAACTCACGCGTATCTTCAAACGCTTCTATCGAGCTTCGGGGACGGATCGCGTCAAAATCAAGGGAACAGGTTTAGGCTTGTTCCTCGTACGAACAATAGCCCGGCAGCATGGCGGTGACGTGCGTGCCGCCAGTGAAGGGCCGGGCTGCGGGTCGACCATGTTTCTCAAACTCCCACTCGCACTTGACAACCGCCTGCCCGGCGGGAGAGGCCGGTAGATGCCTATGCAGCAGCCTCTCATTTGCGTGGTGGAAGACGAAGAACACCTGGCGCAAGGATTGCTCTTCAACCTGGAGGCCGAAGGTTACCGTACTCACCATGAGAGTGACGGAACTGTGGCTCTGGAGTGGCTGCTCTCACCCGAGAATAAGCCGGATGTGATTCTGCTTGACGTCATGCTTCCAGGCCGTGACGGCTTTTCCATCTTGCGGGCGATACGGGCGGCGGAACGCTATACACCCACACTGCTGCTAACAGCTCGTGGCAGAACGGAAGATGTCGTTGAGGGCTTCGAAGCCGGTGCGGATGATTATCTTCCCAAGCCGTTCGATCTCACGGTGTTGTTGGTGCGTATCGCCGCGTTGCTGCGCCGCGCTCACTGGCAGAGTCGCGAAACGGCTGCCGCGTCGGCTAACGTGCCTGGTCAGGAAGCAGGTGCTCCCATTCGCGTCGGAGACCGGACTATCTCCTTCGACGATCTGCAGATCACGACCCCGGAGCGTACGATCCATCTGACCGTCATGGAAGCCGACCTTCTCCGCTATCTAATCGAAAGGCCTGGAAAGATCATTTCTCGCAAGGAAATTCTGGAGAACGTATGGCATCTGCATGAAGACACCGACACCCGCGCCGTCGACAACTTCATCGTTCGGCTCCGCCGCTATCTGGAGCCGGAGGCAGTAAAGCCAGTTCACCTGCAAACCGTACGCGGCATCGGCTACCGCTTCCTTCCCGATCAGTAGGTCGGGGTTGAAGCCCAGCCAGTTCTGCTGCATCCCATGAGGAATGCGGAGTTTGACGCTTCAACTGGACGAAATGCACTGCGGAGCCTGCGTTCGGCGAGTCATGAAGATTCTGAATGGCCTGCCATCCACGCATGCAGAGGAAGTGCGCGTAGGCAGCGCCAGGATTCGCACCGAGCAGAGCGACAGTGACATCTGCGCTGCCCTTACTGCAGCCGGCTTCCCTGCTCACGTCCAACACGTGTCGCCATGACCGAACAACGTCTTCGCATCTCCGGCATGAGCTGCGCCGCATGCCAGCATCACGTGGAGCGGGCCTTGAGAGGGGTCCAGGGAGTCCACAGGGCCCAAGTAAATCTCCTGAACCACAGCGCAACCGTAGAAGCGGCCCAGCCAATCGGCATGGAACAGCTTATAGACGCGGTCCGGCGCGCGGGCTATGGAGCTTCCGGCGTCGGGAGAGGTGACGACGATTCGAAGCTCGAGCCTGTCGAGGCAGAGCCTTCGCTCGGAGCTCGCGCCCTGTTCGCAGCCATAGTAGGGCTCATAGCGATGCTGCTTTCCATGCCGCTGATGATGCCCGGCGCGCATTCAGCCGACCCTCTGCTGACCAGCTTCAGCCGATGGCTGCAACCCGTCATGCCGGCTGTCCTTGAGCGCATGCAACCGCAGTTGCTGCGGGGTGCGCTTTGTGCACTGACAGCATCCGTCATCTTCTTTGCCGCGCCTGCCATCTACGCGGCTGCCTGGCGTGCGGCGCTTCACCGTACTACCAACATGAACACGCTGGTGTCGTTGGGAACCCTGGCTGCGTTTGGGTCATCGATGCTGGCCACGGTTGCCCCCGCGTTCAGTCTTCGCCATGGCTTCAGCACGGAGGTCTACTTCGAAGCCGTGGATATGATTCTGGCGTTCCTTCTGATCGGCCGATGGCTGGAGGCTCGCGCACGTGGCCGTGCCACCGAGGCGATCCGTGGGTTCGCCTCCTTGCAGTCCGCCGATGCGCGACTCGTCAGCGCAACCGGCAACGATGCAGACCTGAGCATCGCGCCGGAGACGATCCTTCCGTCGGAAGCCCTTGAAGCTGGCGATCTCGTGCGCGTGTTGCCGGGCGAACGAGTGCCGGTGGATGGCGTGGTCGCGCATGGGCAGAGTTCAGTGGATGAATCGATGTTGACGGGTGAGCCCCTCCCTGTCACACGCGGTCAGGGTGAGCGAGTTCTCGGGGGAACTCTCAACATCGATGGTGCTCTCGTCCTGCGGGCAACTACCGTCGGCGCACAATCGACACTCGCACAAATGGAGCGCTTGCTTCAGCAGGCGCAGACGAGCCGCGCCCCCATGCAGCGATTGGCCGATCGAGCCAGCGCCGTCTTTGTTCCTGCGGTTCTGCTCCTTGCCTTACTCACGTTCAGCGTTTGGTTCGTCGTTCTGCACGCACACGCAGAGAGCGCAGCGATCGGCCGTTCGTTACAGGCTGCTATTTCCGTGCTTGTCGTTGCGTGCCCATGCGCGATGGGTCTGGCGGTACCGGCTGCGGTGACGGTTGCCGTAGGCCGTGCCGCGCAAGCGGGGCTGCTCATCAAAGGTGGCGAGGTGCTGGAAAGGCTGGCCTCTGTAGACAGTTGCGCCCTGGACAAGACAGGCACTCTCACGAAGGGGAAACCGCATGTCGAGGCTATGCAGTTCGCCTCCGACGGCGCAATACCTGAACCCACACTGCTGGCCTGGGCAGAAGCCGTGGAGCGTATGTCCACACATCCGCTCGCGAACGCCATCGTCCAGTTCGCACAGGAGAACGCGACATCGTCAGCCTCGCTTACCGTTGAAAACTTCCGAGTATTGCCCGGCCATGGTGTCACAGCCTCGATTGCAGAGCACAGGCTTGTAATCGGCAGTGCCGCGGTAATGCCTTCTTCGCAAATTGTCGCGGATTCGCGCCTTCATGCACCGCTCGGTCTCGAAACGGCGACACCAATCTACATCGCTGTCGACGATCGCGTCGAAGCTGTCCTGTTCGCGACAGACACACTGCGCGATCACGCGGAAGCCTCGTTGCAGCAGATGCGGGAACTGAACCTCAAGCTGATCCTCCTTACCGGCGACACACCGGCCTCGGCTGCCCTCGTCGCCACACAGGCGGGCATCGATCACGTACGCGCT
>CAXSHQ010000123.1:0-12038 GCA_964236875.1 uncultured Acidobacteriaceae bacterium
ACTGGTGCCGCTGGAGCTTGCCGTACCCGTCGAAGCGCTGAAGCCCGTGCCGATCGGGATTTCAAGGGTATTGAAGTAGATGATCCCGTAACCCGCGCGCACGACAGTCGTCGGTGTGGCCTGGTAGGCAAAGCCCAGGCGCGGCTGGAAGTTGTTCAGGTCCTTGGCATAGGGCATCCGGTTGTTTCCAGAGGCAAACTGCAAACCGCCGTTCAGCGTAAGGCCGGTGACCGCACCTTGCAGAGGGTTGGTGCAGGTCGTACAGAAGTTCGTAACGAACTTGTTGTACCGCTCCGTAAAGGGCGACTCATAGTCCCAGCGAACTCCGAGGTTGACTGTCAGGCGATTGCTCAGCCGCCAGTCGTCCTGAGCGAAGCCTGCGGTGTAGATCTGATGAAGCGCGTAAGACGGCGAGATGTTGTAAGCACCGTTGGTAAAGGTTCCGAGAAGCAGCGAAGCGACAGGATTGCCGGAACTTGCATCGCCAGTCAGGTAGTTGCGCTGGGTGAACAGACGGTCGAAGCGGAAGCCGCCAAACCCGCTCTGCGGATTCTGTACGTTGTAGTTGAGAAGATTGCCTTCAAAGCCGAGACGAACCGTATGCCGGCCGAACGACTTGGTCAGGATTTCCGCCAGCGAGCCATCCAGGCTCGTGCTGACTTGCCCTGCTGCGCCGGGCGCCAGAGTCGCCAGGCTGTCGGTTGTGTTGGCTATGCCCGGAAAGCTGCTGTACGGAAGGCCGGTGCTCGAGATGCCGAGCGAGGAGAGATCGAAGTTCTGGTTCCCCGGGTACACGAGGCCGAACGGATGCCAGACAATTCCCAGACGGGAGTCCAGCAGCATGCTCGAGGAGAACTGATGCGTCTCGTCCACGCTGCCGCCGCGTGTGTTGCGATACACGCTGTAGCCGTAGCCGGCGGGGCCGATGCCCTTCGGAAAACCTTGCAGGGGATAGTTCTGGGTGAGCCCGTTACGGAAAACGTTGACGTGAAGCTTGTCTTTGTTGCCAAGGGCCTGATCGAAATGCCCAATGATCGAAGGGAACGTACTCGGGTAGGAAGTTTGGCTGGAGATGTAGTTCACCGTACCCGCGGCGTTCACCGTGGTGTTTGGCAGAGGATAGTACGAGAGCAGGTTGACGCCCGTGGCATTGAAACGCGCGGACGGAATCTGGTTATTAGCAAAGTAGACGGTGCGATTGCCTGAAGCATCGACTGGGGAGAGCGGATCGTAAATCTGAACGCCAGAGGTGCAGAGTCCCGTCGAGTTGAAGGCGGAGCAGAGTGCCGAAAAGTCACCGCTTCGCTGTGCCTGCGTGGGAACGAGCGAGTTGTAGTTAATGGCTGTGTGAGACGCATAGCGCTCGAAGGACACCATGAAGAAGGTCTTGTCGCGGCCGTTGTACAGCTTGGGAATGATCACAGGACCATCGACCACGAAACCCGTTTGACTCAACTGATCGTTGTTCCTGCGCGTAGGCGCTGTAGTGGTTGTACAGCCACTCGTGCCTGGGTAGCAGAGGTTCTGGTTAGGAACACGCTCATAAAGGTTCGCGTTGAGATAGGTGTTTTGGAAGATGTAGTAGGCCGACCCATGCAGCTTGTTCGTGCCGCCCCGCACGACCGTATTTGTCACCGTTCCGTTGCCGTGTCCGACTTGAGCGTCGAAGAACGAAGTCTGGATTTTTACTTCCTGTACGGCTTCCGGCGAAGGGGTAAATCCTGAGTAGCTGGCGCCCGAAAGCCGCTCGGGCGGATCGTTGGGAATGCCATCGAGCGTGAGACGATTGTGCCCGAAATTGCCACCGGAGCCAATTTGGACAGCCACTCCTGAGAACGGGTTGGTGAATTGGCTGGATTTGCCCTGGAAGTAGCCGCCTGAGCCGCCATTGACCACGCCCACGGCAAGTGTGGCGAGCACGTAAGGATTGCGGCCGTTGTTGGGAAGGTCCGTGACCTCCTGTTCGCTCAATGTGGTGGCGACATTCGCCGAACCGGTATCCAGCAAGGCGTTGGAGCCGGTCACTTCCACGACTTCGGTGGTTTCGCCGAGCCCCAACGTGAAATCTACCTGTTGAAGCTGCCCGGCGGTCAGCGTCACGTCGTTCCGGGATGACGTCTTGAAACCCTGGATTGATGAACTGACGGTGTACGTGCCGGGCGTCAACGCAGCGAACGTGTACGCACCTGATCCGTTTGTCTTCACGGTTGCTTTGAAATGAGTCGAGTTCTCGATGGCGATGACTTCAGCTCCAGGCACCTTGGCTCCTGTGCTGTCGGTCACCTCGCCCTGAATCTGGCCCAGGTATCGTTGGGCGGAGGCGCGAGGCATGCCCGCCGAGACTGCGACCAGGCAGCCGAGAAGGGAGAAGAGCAAAGAAAGACGGGATAGACGCACGGGAAACCTCACCTTTGCACACGTGTACATCTCTAAATGAACACGTGTGCATCTTTGGAAAATTCTTAGCGCAACCGACTTTATAAGCTGCGACCCTTGTATGTCAAAGTTCTTCCGGCAATTTCCTGTAAGTGCAGTGGTTCTGGGTGCGGAGGATGATTTGTGACGCACGGTAAGCCGAACATTTAGTTCGTGTAGCGCTGCTGGTGCCACTGCCAGGCCGATGTCAGAATGCGCTCAATCTCCGGTATTTGTGGAGTCCAGCCCAGCTCCGATTGTGCGCGGCTTGATCCGGCGACGAGGCGTGCGGGGTCGCCTGGCCGGCGAGGCTTGATCTCAGTGGGAATGGGGTGGCCGGTGACCTTTCGCGCCGCTTCGATGACCTGTTTGACCGAGAAGCCCTGGCCGTTGCCGAGGTTGCAGATCAGGCGGCCTCCATTCTCAAGGCGGCTCAACGCAAGGATGTGAGCGTCGGCGAGATCCGTCACGTGGATGTAGTCGCGGATGCACGTGCCGTGCGGGGTGTCGTAGTCGTCGCCATACACGAAGATTTTTTCGCGGCGGCCGAGCGCTACGTCGAGGATGAGCGGGATGATGTGGGTCTCCGGCTCGTGCGCTTCGCCGCGTCCGGGCAGCGCGCCGGCTACGTTGAAGTAGCGCAGTGAGGCATAGCGGAGGCCGTGGAGACGATGGAACCACTGCAGCATGTACTCGACGAGCAGCTTGGATTCGCCGTAGGGGTTGGTGGGCGCCAGCTTCGCGGTTTCGAGGATCGGGATCTCTTCCGGCTCACCGTAGACAGCTGCGGTGGAGCTGAAGACGAGCTTGTTGACGCCGGTGGCATGCATGGCTTCCAGGAGCGCGAGCGTGGAAGCGGTGTTGTTGCGAAAGTAGACCTCCGGCTTCTGCATCGACTCGCCGGCTTCGATCAGCGCAGCAAAGTGCAGCACGCCCTCCGGCTGCAGGTCGCGTAGGAGTGCTTCTACGCGTGGGCGGTCCGCGATGTCTGCCTGCACGAACTCGGCGCCCGCCGGGACCTCATCGCGCCGGCTGTGGCACAGGTTGTCGAGAATCGTGACCCCGTGGCCTGCCTGCATCAGGATGCTGGCGACGGTGCCGCCGATATAGCCGGCGCCGCCGGTCACGAGCACATTCATCGGACCTCCTGCGTGGGGCTGGCTTGCATCACCTGGCGAAGGGTAGCGGCAGCGGACTCCGGCGTGATGTCGCGCTGCGGCGATCCAAGCAGCTCGAAGCCCACCATAAACTTACGGATCGTAGCCGAGCGCAGCAGGGGCGGATAGAAATGAGCGTGCAGCGTCCACTCGGGGTAGTCGGTTCCATCGCAGGGCGCAGCATGAAGGCCCATGGAGTATGGGAACGGCGTGTCGAACACGCGGTTGTATCCGGCGGTCACGGTCTTCAGGATATCGGCCAGACCGTTCTTTGCACTCTCACTGAGGCTGACCAGCGTGGGCACGGAATGACGTGGCAGGAGAAGCAGCTCAAACGGCCACACTGCCCAGAAGGGCACCAGCGCCACCCACTCGTCGTTCTCCGCAACGAGGCGCTCACGCTGTTCTAGCTCGATGGCGAGATAGTCGGCGAGAAGCGGACGGTGCTTCGCGGCAAAGTGCTCTCGTTGTGCCAGGAGCTCCGCAGCGGGCTCGTTCGGAACGTGTTCGGTGGCCCAGATCTGGCCATGAGGGTGAGGGTTGCTGGCTCCCATCATCGCGCCGCGGTTCTCAAAGATCTGGACGTATCGTATCTCCGGAAGCGAAGAGAGCTCCGCTTCCTGCGCGGTCCACATGTCGACGACACGGCGAATCGCGTCCACGGGCATGGTGGCCAGCGTCAGGTCGTGCCGCGGATCGAAGCAGACGACGCGGCAAATGCCTCGCTCGGTCGCGGCTCTCAGCAAGCCTGCATCATCGATATCCAGCGTCGCTGCGAGGACGTCAGGCTTGAGAGCGGCGTAATCGTTGTCGAAGACGAACGTTTCGGTGTAAGCCGGCGTGATGTGCCCGCCCGCCCGGGTGTTGCCAGGGCATAGATAGCAGGCCGAATCGTACCCCAGGACCGCGGGTCTGGCGGTGTCTTCGGTCTGACCCTGCCAGGGGCGTTGCGTGCGATGAGGCGAGACGAGAACCCACTCCCGCTTCAAAGGATTCCACCGACGATGCGGTGTCTGTGTGAAGGTGTCAAGCATCTTATGCGGCTCCTTCCGTGGAGTTCGCTTCTAGACGAGGAAGGGCGCCGTCAACCGCTTCACACACGTAGAGCTCGGCGTCGATGCCATAACGCTCGCGGTAGGCTCCGGCCAAGAGCCGGCGGAATGCTTCCGACTCGTCGGCTTCCACCAGGTTGACGGTGCAGCCTCCAAATCCCCCACCTGTCAGCCGCGCACCATAGCAGCCGGGGATGAGAAGGGCCTGGTCCACCAGGAAATCAATCTCTTCTACACTGCATTCGAAATCGTCGCGCTCGCTGATGTGCGCGCGCGTCATGACTTCACCGAGGCGCTGCGCATCTCCCGCAAGCATGGCGGCCTTGGCTTCAAGCACACGGGCATTCTCGCTGATGATATGCCGGCAGCGCCGGTAGCTTTCCGCGGACATGTCGCGCTCGCAAGCCGCGAGCTGCTCCAGCGTGGCATCCCCCAGGTCCCGCAGGCCGGAGAACCGCTCCCTCAGGATTTGCTGCCCGGCCTCTACTTCGCGACGGCGAAGCCCGTAGTCTCCGCCCGCGATGGAATGCCTGACCATTGAGTTCGCGACGACGATCCGGCACTTGGCAAGATGGCCACGGCTCATGGGTAGCAGCTCGTACGAAAGATCGCGCGTGTTGAGCAGAAGCGCGTGTTCCGCACGGGCAGCCGTGATGACGAATTGATCCATGATGCCGCAAGGGGAACCGACAAACTCGTTTTCCGCGCGACGGCAGAGGACGGCAATCTCCTCAGCGGGCAGCGAGCGTTGGCTGAGGGCGAGGAGTGCAACAGCTGTCGCTACTTCGATCGACGCGGAAGAGCTGAGACCCGAGCCTAGGGGCACGTTCCCACTGAAGGTCAAATGAAAGGGAGGCGGCTCCACGCCCATCGCCTGCAACTGACGCAACACGCCAACGGGGTAGTCACTCCAATCCGATGTTTTCTCCGACTGGTCAGCAGGGCTCATTCGCCGCTCAGTTTCAAAGGTCCGGCTGCTGAAAAGGTAATCTTCGTCGCTGGAGGGGCTGATGCCGGCAACGGTCGTAAAGGGGATCGCCATGGGCAGAACGTAACCACCGGTATAGTCCGTGTGCTCGCCTATGAGGTTGACACGCGCGGGCGCGTGGAAGTGGCGCGTGGCGTCTGGATCGGGACTCTCGTGTGTGGATGCGTGCGTGGTAAAGTGCATCATTCTGCCTTCGCGGGAGTGCTGCCCTGGGCTCGCTCGTCGAAGACGCTGAGATCCCAGGAGTCTCTCCAAGTCACTGTATAACCATCCCCGGACAGGGTGATGGGAAGCCATACATAGCGGCCGTCGATTGCATTCTTTGGACGCCAACGATCAGCGACCAAGATGAAGGCTCCTGCTTTGCCCGCTACAGGCAGGACATAGGTCCTTTGCGCGCCGAAGGTAAGCTCGGCTCCTTCGCCGCGACATGGATTGCCGATCTCCCGCCAGGGCCCGGTCAGCGACTCGGCCACGGCACCGAAGGCGGGGTTCGGCGCCCATCCGGTGGTGTGCGAACCGATGTAGAAATAATGTCCGTTCGCCTTGAAGATCGCTTCGCCTTCCAGCGCTTTGTGGGCCAGTATGCGCGTGTAGCGCCCAGTGGTGTCGAGGTAGTCATTCGTGAGCTGCGAAACATGCTGGGTCTGGTTGTTCTCGGAGGTCGTGATCAGGTAAGCCTTGCCGTCGTCGTCCTGATAAAGGGTCATGTCGCGCGACATCTCGCCGTCGGGGCGGAAGTCGCGCTGGAAGGTGTACGGCCCCGTCGGCGACTTGCTGGTGGCCACGCCGACGCGAGCGGCGTTGTAGCCTTTGCCCTTCAACTCAAGATGAAACCACATCACGTAGAGCCTGGTCTTCGCATTGAACAGGACTTTGGGACGCTCCATGACGCAGCCCTTTACGATGTCGCTGCTTGGATCGTCGCTCACCTTGAGGGCGATGCCCTCGTTCTTCCAATGGTAGAGGTCACGTGAGGAGTACACAGAGATGCCGACGTTGGCGCGGTTGCCGCCTTCACCTTCTGTCTTGAACTCGCCGAACCAGAAGTACGTGCCGGCCTGAAAGAGAAAACCGCCGCCGTGCGCGTTGATGGGCACACCTGCGGTATCCGGCCACAGCTCGCCTGGATGGAACGGCGGAGGAGAAACGAGCGGGCCGGCGCTTTGCCCAGTCGTGGGTGCTGCAGCCCCGAGGAGGCATGCGAGCAGGAGACATGTGCGTAGAAGGAGTGTGTTCCTCAGCATGAGAACCTCCATGCTACTGGCTTTCCCGCGTGCTCGTCGTGGAGCCGAAGATCGGCTCGGGCACAGTTGCGATACGGTCAGATGCATCGCCTTGCAGATCGAAGAAGGTGAGGGAGGTCGCGCCGCTCTGGAGCCAAGGGGCGGGAACATACAACGTGTATTGCGGCCCAACGGACCAGAAGCGGCCGAGGTTGTGGTTCCCGATCCATACCTGTCCCTTGTGAAGAGCACGGGTATCCAGGTAGGTGTCGGCTGGCTTCTTGACCGTCATGCTGGACCCGAAGAAACAGGGTCCGGTGCAGGGCTCCGGCAGCAAGCGGAGATGCGACAGGTCGTCCATGGGAAGTGGGAAAATCTCCCAGCTTTGCGGAGCTTTGCCGCCCAGGATGACCTCACCGGTCAAGCCCGCGCGCTCCGTGCGAATTACTTTCGAGTAGTTTACCCGGCCCGTGTTTTCTACCAGGATGTCCAAGGTTGCAGCGTGATCCAGCTGCGGAATCTGCATCGTGCCTGTACCTGCGCGGCGGTCGAGAACGCCGACGAGTTTCTGATCGACATAAATCTGCGCGTAATCGTGCAGGCCTTTCAGAATGAGCTCGCCTCCGTCGCCCGGGTCGATGCCTGTTCTGTAGAGGACATACCCATAGCTCTGATCGAGATCCTCAAAAGTAAGAAGCGTTTTCGAGGTCACGGGCGTGGGTAAATTGCGCCACAACGAGGCGCTGAGCATGGCCGGTGTGACGGAGTATGTTGCTGTCGCGCGCGGCGCGGGGAGGGGCGGCGGCCTAGTGTGTGTGACCTCAACGATGGCCTTGCGGAAGAGGTCGAACTTATAACGAGGCTCGCCGCGCTCGTTCAGCGGAGCGTCGTAGTCGTAGCTCGTTGTGTCGGGATGGTAGTCAGCGCCTGTGTGCGTGTCGGCGCCATTCATCCAGCCGAAGGTTGTGCCGCCATGAAACATGTATAGAGAGACGGAGTAGCCCTGTTCGAGCATCCAGCGAAACTCCGCAGCTTCCTTCTGGCCATCGGTTTCATGATGAGCTTCGCCCCACTTGTCGAACCAGCCGGCCCAGTACTCACCCGTCATGCGGGGACCGTCCGGCCGGATCTGATCAAGCTTGCGAAAGCCTCTTTCAGCCTCGCCTGCGCCAAAGTTAATGACCGTGGGCAGTTCGGGCAGCGAGCCTCTTGCGGTGTCTCCTGGCTGATTGGAGGTGTAAAGGAGAGTGTCGCCCAAACCGGCGGCGATGAGGTCACGCTTGACGCCTTCCAGATAGGAAGAATCGTCACCGAGCGCGCCATACTCGTTTTCCACCTGCACCGCGATGATCGGGCCGCCGTTCTTCAGGAGCAGTGGCTTGATCTCCCGGGCAAGCCGCGTGAACCATGTGCGAACGGCAGCGGTGTACTTGGGTTCCGTGGACCGGAGAAGAACGTCACGGTCTTTCAGGAGCCAGAACGGGTACCCACCGAGCTCCCACTCCGCACACACGTAGGGTCCGGGGCGAAGAATGACATTCAGTCCCTCTTGCTGTGCTTCACGGATGTACTCAGCGAGATCGTTCTGTCCGGCGAAGTCGTACATGCCTGGGCGCGGCTCATGCACGTTCCAAAACGCATAGGTGGTGATCGTGTTCAGGCCCATCGCATGGGCTTTGCGCAGCCGGTCGCGCCAGTAGGCGCGCGGGACGCGTGGATAGTGCATCTCGCCGGAAATGATCTGGTACGGCGTACCATCCATGAGGAACTGACGCCCGCTCACCTCGAACGTGTGGCGCGCAGAGCCCTTGGCTGCGCCAGGTGCGGCGCTGCTTTGAGCAGCGCAGGGCATTGCCGTCAGGAGCGAGCAGTAAAGGAGAACGGCAGGAAAGGTCTTGAGCATCAGCCTCAGGCGGTATCGAAAAGATCGAATGCTGAACGTTCGCGATTGTATACGGAATCATGAGTTGCTGGCGAACACACATGTTTCATAACCGCTGTAGCCAGTAACGTTCATCCGGATACGATGGAGACCGATCTCATCGGGCGAGCGAGTGTGGAACGTGAGTAAACAGACAATCTCCGGCTTCTCAAGACGAGGCCTCTTTGCTGCCGGAGCGAAGCTCGGCGGCCTGATGGCGTTCGCGCCGGGTTTGCTCCACGCTGCCGAGCCTGTGCAACCCTCGGCGAGAGGAGATCGGGAGCAGTGGCTCGCATGGCTGGAGGCTGTTTCCGAGCCCGTGCTGAAGGCGGCGAGCGAGCACTCGTTGCGGCGCCTGATGCCCGTGGAGGCCGTACTCGGCCATGAGAAGGAGCGCGCGATAGGCTCGCCTCTCGAGGCTCTGGGCCGGCTTCTTTGCGGGTTGGCGCCCTGGCTGGAGAGCGAGCCGTCCGCGGGCGAGTCGCCGGGGGAAACGTCGCTTCGTGCTCGGTATCGCGCGTACGCACAACAGGCGATCGCCTCCGCGGTCGATCCGGCATCGTCCGATTACATGCGCTTCGGGGAGTCGGCGCAGACGCTTGTGGACTCGTCCTTCCTGTCACTGGCGATTCTGCGGGCGCCACGGCAGCTCTTCGCGTCCATGGATGCTGCAACAAAGAAGCGGCTGGTGACGGCGTTGCAGAGCGAGCGCAAGGTGCAGCCGCCGTTCAACAACTGGCTGCTGTTCGCCGCTCTGAACGAAGTGATGCTGCGGACGCTCGACGCAGACTGGGACCGTTTGCGGATCGACTATGCATTGCGTGAGCACGAGTCCTGGTATGTGGGCGACGGCGTCTACGGGGACGGACCGCAGTTTCATGCCGACTTTTACAACAGCTATGTGATCCAGCCGTACCTGCTGGCAGTGCTGGAGGGTGTTCACGAAGAGCGTACCTGGCAAGGGATGGAACCTGCCATCAAGGCACGGGCGCGCCGCTACGCCGCCATCCAGGAGCGCAGCATCGCACCGGACGGAACCTATCCGCTGACAGGCCGCTCCCTAACCTATCGCGCGGGAGCTTTCCATCTGCTTGCCGATGCATCGCTGCGGGGTCTCTTGCCGGAGCACCTGAGTGCGGGGGCCACCCGCAGCGCGCTCACAGCCGTGCAACAACGAACCCTGGGCGCTCCCGGTACGTTTTCGCCGGAAGGCTGGCTGCAGATCGGGATCGCGGGTCATCAACCCTCGTTGGCAGAAACGTATATCTCAACCGGCAGTCTGTATCTTTGCAGCGCGGCCTGGCTCCCGCTGGGCCTTTCGCCAGCGCACCCGTTCTGGAGTGAACCCAAAGCTGACTGGAGCCAGAAGAGGCTGTGGTCGGGCGGAAGTGGAATCCTGGACCACGCGCTGGATGACAGAAGCGGCAAGGCGCCCGTTTAGGAAGCAACAGGCGAAAGACAAGCTATTCTTCCTTTCGGAAGTGAGGTCCGTTTGTGAAGTCTCCTTTGCTCTTGCGGACGCCCCATGCGGTCTGCGCTGCCGTTCTTCTCCTTGGCCGCTATCTGAGCGATGGATCGACGGGCGCCACGCGCTGCTTTGCGCAGAGCGCTCCGAGGATTTCTGGAGGGCACCAGTCCACTGCGCAAACGGAAGAAACACAGGCACCGCGTTTTCTTGATGCGAACCTGCCAATGCAGGATCGCGTCGAGGACCTCATCGCCCGGCTCACGCCTGAAGAAAAGGCCGGCCTGATGATCAACCACTCGCGCGCCGTTCCCCGGCTGGGCATCCCGGAGTACGACTGGTGGAACGAAGGGCTGCATGGCGTTGCGCGTGCCGGTACCGCCACCGTGTTCCCGCAGGCCATCGGCATGGCGGCTACATGGGACACGGCCCTGGTCCAGCGAGCAGGAGACATCGTCTCTACGGAAGCGCGCGTGAAGTTCGCCGAATCGCAAGCCCGCGGAGAGCGCGGACGCTACCGCGGACTCACGCTGTGGTCGCCCAACATCAACATCTTCCGCGATCCTCGCTGGGGCAGGGGGCAGGAGACATACGGCGAAGATCCGCTCCTGACGGGCGAGATGGGCAGCGCGTACATCCGCGGTCTGCAGGGTAACGACCCTCGGTACCTGAAGGTGGTGGCGACGGCCAAGCACTTCGCAGTACACAGCGGCCCTGAGCCTCAACGTCACGTGTTCGACGCGCGGCCTTCCCCACAGGACCTCCAGGCCACGTACCTGCCGGCGTTTCACCAGGCTGTCACCGCGGGCGCGGTCTACTCGGTGATGTGCTCGTACAACGCAGTGGAGGGCACACCGGCCTGTGCCAGCAAGGCGCTGCTCGGCGACACGTTGCGCGGTTCTTGGGGGTTCCGCGGCGTGGTGGTTTCCGACTGCGGCGCCATCCACGACATCGCGTTGACGCACAAGGTCGCCGCGAGATATCGCGGAAGCCGCCGCGCTGGCCGTGCGGGCCGGTACCGATCTTGATTGCGACGACGAATACCTGCAGCTTCCCGCCGCCGTATCTCGCGGGCTGATTACGCAGGCAGAGATCGATGCGAGCCTGCGGCGGGTGTTGCTGACGCGCTTCAAGCTTGGGCTGTTCGATCCAGCAGAGCGTAACCCGTGGCGCGGGCTCACCTCGGCGGACAATGACTCGCCGGCGCATCGTGAGGCGGCGCTGAGGCTGGCGCGCGAGTCGCTGACGCTGCTCAAGAACGAGCGGCAAACCCTGCCTCTCCGCCGCGCGGCGCGCCGCATTGCGGTGATCGGGCCCAACGCCGACAACCTGGACGCGCTGGAGGGCGAATATAACGGGACGCCCCGCGCGCCGGCAACGGTATGGGACGGCATGCAGGCGGTGTTTGCCGGAAAAGCGGATGTTTCCTACGCGCAAGGCTCCCCGCTGGTACGTGAGCTACCCGTACCCGTGCCGTCGTACGAGCTGGGGCGCGGGTTGAAGGCCGAGTACTTCGGAAACGCGGCGCTGGCGGGCGATCCTGTGCTGGTGCGCACGGACGCGAACATTCGCTTCGACTGGCGCCAGACCAATCCAGCGCCGGGGATCGGCAGGCAGGGCTACTCGGTTCGCTGGACGGGAACGCTGGTCCCTACGGTGAGTGGCGTGGCGAGGCTGGGAACGCAGCGCGGCTTCTGCTGGGATTGCCAGACGCCGGACACTGTACGTGTGTGGGTGAACGGCAAGATGCTGACCGACGATCCCGGCACGGGCAAGGCGAATCAGATCACGCTGGGAGACGTGCCCCTCGAAAA
>CAXSHQ010000124.1:0-485 GCA_964236875.1 uncultured Acidobacteriaceae bacterium
TGTAAGCCTGCTAGGCTCGCACGCATCTGCTCCGACTCCACATACCGCACCGCCTGTCGCTGGGCTGGAGCCTGAGCCTCAGCCACCTCGTGCGCCTCCAACCGAGTCACGGCTTCTGCAGCTGCCACGGCTTCCGCCCGGCGCGCAGCTTCCATGCGTTCCAAGGCCGCCCGCCGGCTCAGGTCCGCCGCATGGCGTATGGCGCGGTCGCACGCGGCCTGCTGAATCTCCGACTCCTGAGGCCGCCGCTCCTCTGCCGCTCGTCGCGCTTCCGACCCATGGAACCGCGCGGCTTCCTCCGCTTCGCGCGCCGCACGCTCCGCTTTGGCTACCGCCGCTTCAGCGTCCGCCTTGGCGCGCAACTCCGACTCTTTCTGGGCTTCCGCTGCGCGATGACGGATTTGCGCTCGGTACTCTCGCCTTGCTCCAGAAAGGTCGCGATACCTGAAGTCGTTCAAATTGGCCCAGGAGTACAGAATAGCTAC
>CAXSHQ010000124.1:495-12003 GCA_964236875.1 uncultured Acidobacteriaceae bacterium
GAACGTCGGCCGACTGAGCCTCATCCCGTCCTTCCTGTCCCTTTTGATTCTCCTGCATTCCTCCGTCCATCTCGCCCTCCCACAGCCGGCAACTTCGCCCACAGCCCTTGGTGACAACGCCGAACTTTCTCATCGGCCGCACTTCATTGTGCCGACCACTTGGGAATAGTCAGTACGTAGAAACCGTACATGGATCGCGTTCTGCTGGGTCGTAGAAACTCGAAATCAGCTGTCGCGAAAACGTCACCTCAAAACGTTTGCGCAACAGACTCTCTTACGAGGTTTCGCATCGGAAATCGTGATTTCCCCATAGAGATCGACAGGTGGCTGGTACGTCGCTACCAGAGAATCCTCGAAGAGACTGTCGTGTGGGCCCCACCACAAGGGCTCGGCTAACCCCACTTCAATCCAAAGGAAGAATCGTAGCCTTGACCTTTCGCCGAATTGGACGAATAAAAACGTCACGCGGAGCCACGTTCCTCGGGCCGAAATCAACGCTTCTGCGTCTGTTCCTAGTCGAACCGAGTTGACGCACCGCTGTTGGATGGATGCAAACAGAACGCACCACCTGCACTTCGCGCCCGCATCTCATCGCTAATGGAACGTTACGGCGAGGGATTCCGCGCCTCCGAATGTTCGGGTCGACCAAGTGGAGGCTTGAACGCTCATAGTGCCCCTTACGTCCTGGCTGCGAGAAGAACGCCACAACACAGGGTGCCAGAACGATGCCTACGAAACTCAGTAAAATCAAAAGGTCGTCCAAAGAAAGGCCCTCTTCTCCGCTCTGATTAGACCACGGCAAGGCATGGCTCATCGGAGATGAGGTATACGACCTGCAACCTAAAGCCTAAGTAGTAAACTGCAAGACAGCATACCACGATTCAAGGGAGCGCCTGCTCAACCCCGTGTGTGCCGGCTGCAAGACGGAACGAGCAGGAGAACGTAGCCAAGAACCACGAAAAGAGGGGTCTGAGCGAACTCAAGCCTGCTACTGCGGGCTGCGCCATGCAGGAACTCGCTGAGCAGAGCTTCTAAGCCGCTTTACGGGAAAATCTCTGGAGCTGGAAATCACCAGGCTTGTATTCAGCCAGTCCGACACTTCGGTCCACGGGCGCGGAGGTTCTCTCTTCGGGGATCCCGGACGAGCGCATCTCGGCTGCGAGGCGGTGAAGAGTACCGGCCAGCACAATTTTCCAACGATTCGCCAGGAGTACGCAGTTCGCCATCCAAGAGATGGTGTACTGCCCGATTTGGGCCGCGTTCCAGCTCCGATGACGAACAAATAGACCGATCTCAAGTTCCAGATTGCTTTCCGCCGGGGGCTGAGATCCGAATGGCGAAGGCTCCATTGCATGCGCCAACGCAGCCTCAGCCGACGTTAGATTGCGATTTTGATCACAGAACTGACCGGTTTCGCTATCTATATGGATATAACGTGATGTAACGCAGTGTTCGTAAGTTTGGATAGTATCCGTCTCAGCCATCCAGCGAAACTGCTGGGACAGGTCGAGGCCAACAGCACGTACAAGTGTATCTAAATGCCAATTTTCCATCGGGGGGTGGGATGAATCTCCAACCTCGACAAAGCGCTCGTACTCATAACGGTAGCAATATCCGCGGCTATAATCGCTGACTTGGAGTGCCATCTGATACTGATCCTCTCGTTATCGCATGACTAAAATGACGACTTCGCTGTCGAAGGCATTGTGCAATCTCGCCTGAATCCTTCAAACGGCGCGAGGGGTGCCAGTTCGCGCCGCTGGAGCAGGCACTGACACCGGCTCCACCTCGCGGAATCGCGTGAAGGCCGTGGGCGAAGTGTTAGCGGCAGGAGCGACTCTTTCCACAGGCAGCGGCTCAGGCTCTTTGCGAACCGAAACGGGTTTACCACTCTCTTGGCTTTCCTGATCTGACCGGCGAAGTAAGGACTGCGTCTTCAAGGGACCTACTCCGGGACGGTGAAATGGCTGAGGCTCTACCGGAGTAGAAATTGGCGTGAGATCGGAAACCAATGTGCTCAACTCCGACGCCTGATCAATCTTCTCTTTGAGAGCATTCGTCGCATCGTGCGTCTGCTGAAGCAGATTGTCAAGAAGATCGGGGATCTTAGTGACCGCTTCCGCCCGTAATGCACGTGGAGCATCGGCATAAGGCCAAACTTGCTCCGTTTCATCAGAGCTATCCGGGTGAAAACCTGTCACTTCACGAAGCGTTAGACCCCACTTCCCGTCGACCTTCGCGTATCCGAGTTCCGTCGTCCAGTACTGAATCTCATCCGACGTTCCGCTCACAGGCACCCAAGCCGCGACTCCAAGAGCGAGCCGCTTCATTGAAGCGTCGAGATTACGGATCACTTTGCTCAGTTCCTCGGAGGCCGAATTGAGAAGCTGGGCGGCGTGGGCGAGCTGCGTAAAGGAACTCTCCACTCTTGTCATCGTGGCGCTCGGCATCTTTAGAGACATCTCACACTTCCTGTATCGCAGATTTCGCCAGCAAGGCTGGAGGAAGCAGGCCTTTCTTAGCCGACTCTAAGCGATTATCCCGCAGGGAATCCGGGAAGGCAACACCAAGAACAACGTTTCATGTTGAAAACCCGCATGATCGTCTGAAAACGACTTCGGAAGAGGAGTGGTTTTGATTCCGCTCCAAGAGGCTGAACTGAAGAGCTCGGCCCTGAGTTCGGGTCTTAAGCTCTTCGACGGTTCAGTCTCCATAACCCGGTCTAAACCCGCCACCTTGAGGCGGTAAGCTTCAGCATCCGTCCTTGATTGAGAAGATGGTGGAGTACCGCGAGAATGCGCATTCGGTGTAGGCTGTGACGTTTCACTCCATCTGGGTGACGAAGTATCGATAGAAGGTTCTGCGGGGGAGGTGGCTACGGAAAACCAGAGATTTTCTGCGCAGATACGCCAGGATCGGGACGTTGTGACTGTGCAGGGCTCGGTCTCTCCGGACCATATCCACAGCTGGTGTGCGTTCCACAGCAGTTGGCTCCGGCGAAGTTGGTTCCATATCTGAAGGGCCGCGCAAGCTGGATGCTGCAGGACAAGTTTCCGCAGCTGAATAAGCGCTACTGGGGCAGCATTTGTGGGCTCGGGGTAAGTCTGTGCGGGCGCGGTGGACGAGGGGACCATTCGGCGGTACATCGAATATTAGCAGTGCGATGCCGGGAGAGCTTTTAGATCATCGTGCTCCCCAGCCTTGAGCCGACTCTCAGCCGAACTTCCTCTCGGGCGGCTTCAGTGTGTACGTCAGAGCGGTCTGACGCGGCGGAAGAGAAAGTGTCGGTTGGGTGAGGTTTGCGGCGTCGCCGTTCGTCAAGCTGTTTTGCGGGCGTGGGGTCTGCGCAGGTGCGCGAGCGTGGCGGGAAGGTTGTGCCGGTTGGTCTCTGTTGAAAGTGCTTTCGAAGGCTTCAGGTGATTTCATTGCCTCCGCATCATGATCGTGCCGGTCTGGATCTTGGTGCCCCTGGCCTCCAGATGCACGTTCACCGCCCCAGCATCGGCCGCCAGATCCGGGTTCTCGAGCAGAATGACGGAAGCGCAGGATGGTTGTCTAGGGCGGTGCGCAGACGCTGTCAAGATCCACACAACGAACCATGAACCGATGAAGACTCATACTACAGCTCCTCCACGCCGGAGGTCGGACAGGTTGAACCACTGCTGCACGAAGTACGTCTGCAGCATGATCCACGGACCACAGGCCGCCGCCCGTTGCCTGCCCTCGCTAATGGGGCGCACCAACGCTTCAAGACTGGACCATGAAACCACTTGCTCCATCTCGTTTAGAAAGCTTCCGCCCATACTTCTCAAACGCACCTCGAAACGCAAGACTCTGCTGCTTCATGGACACCCCCACTGCCATTCAGAAAGCAAGACAGGCCGTGAACGCAGGACTTATGCAGAGATCCTCTGGATGTGGATGGATGCTCGCCTCGATGAGCTTGTTTAGATCGGCTTTAGCATTCAGCTTCTATGTCGTCCAGCACCACGCTATTAACGTTCCTAAGCACGTCGTGTGCCATCTCGAGGCCCGCCAACCTGTTCCTAAAGACATGTTCAGGGTCGCCGCAGTCGCGCTCTCGGCTCGAGCGTCCTTGCCACCATGCAACGTATCCCTCCCTAGCTTTCCTGACCGACTCGCCTGCGAGTTTGAGGCCATTTTCTGTGCCAGTGTGCAATCCGGCGCGCTGGCCGTTCTCCATCCCGATCTTCAACCCCATCCGCCAAGCCCAGTACACAAGGCCTAGAAACACACCCGCGAGGGCGAAAGAGAACATGACTGTTTCCGTCATTACAACCTCGAACGTAATACCGTCGAGACAATTCTAGAAGAACTGGGAAACCATTCAGCACGGGGGACCTAGTTCACAAACACGAGGAGGCGGGTACTGGGTCAGTCAGAAGCCCTGAGGTTGCGCCGCCGCCGGCGCTTTGCCCAGCAGATCAACAGGCGCTTGATGGCAGCCGCTGCTGTGCAGGTGTCACGACGGGAGAAGACCACCCGTGAGTCCTCTGACCTAATTCTAAGCAGGCAGCGCCGCCCCTAGAGACCGTGGCAGCGCCTCGCCTTTAGCGGAACACATAGTATACGCAGTTATGGTGCAGGCGCGAGGGATGCCGGCATCGTTTGCAGCGTCGCACGTGGGCTCCACAGCGGCCGACCAGTTGAGAGGTCCTCGTGGGCTGCTGACAGCCAAGGACGTTTCATTCAAAAAGATTTGGGCCGGCCCACGCCAGCGGAATATGCTTGGTCATGTTCACGAGGTCGCTGCCCTAGGGTGTTTGGTTTAGTCCTGTACGCTTCGTATCTACAGTCAGTGCCTTGCCTAGCTCACCCTCAAACGATTGACCGTGGCGACACAACCATGCTGCACTGCACTTGTCCCGATGGGAAACCTGTAAGGTCCTGGACGACGCCTGTTGGTGAAGTTGTTAGCAAGGGCGATGTCGCAACATATGTCAGTACAGCTGTGATTCCGCAAACCGTAACCGTCACGGCGCATTGTTCGAAGGGTTCGGTTGATGTGATGGTTACGATTGCCCCCGTCCAGGTTCCAACCGTGGCTTGCGCGGTAAGCCCCGCTGTCCTCCACCCGGGCGAGTCTTCGATTATTACCGCCACCGGCGTGAGCCCGACAAATCGTCCTCTGACCTACAGCTACAGTGCCACAGCAGGTTCGATCACCAGCACAGCCTCGACGGCGACACTGAAGGCACCCGGTGTTGTACCCTGCACAATCACCGTGACTTGCAACGTAGTTGATGACAAGGGCAGGGCTGCCTCGCAGAGGGCGATCGTGACGGTTGTATCTAAGCCATAGGCGTGACGCGGTCATAGTCGCGCGGTGCCGGGGATTACGGGCCGGATCCACTCCCGTCGGAAAGAACGTAGCGGTCGCACATGAATGCAGGGGCAGCAGGGGAGGCTACTGTTTCACCTACCCCTCCAGGAGCAAGAGCAACACGAGTGAGATCACCGCCGCGAGAAGCATGTCTTTTGCGTCACGGAACAGATGGCCAATCAAGCGGGCACCGACACAAATTTCCGAAGGAACTGAATGCATACACGCCAGGTGCAGAGTTGGGACCTGCCACTTCGGGGCAGTCAATCTTCATTGTCGAATCGGCGTGGTATTCGCATGATTAAGCATGACATCCTTCGCCCAAACTGGATTTGGAGTCAGCAACTCAGCTGTGCCGAAAGGCTTAACGGTGGTCGCCAAAGCGCTATCGGTGCTCATTTGACTGAGTTGCGCATGCCTAGGCCTAGAACGCAAGCAACGCTCTGCCTCCTCAGCACGACGCTCCGCCTCTCCGAGATGATGTTCGGCATCTTCTGCACGCATCTCCATCCTTAGTAATGCCGTCCATGCGATGTGGAAGCGTTCTTCCCAGCTCCCTTGCTCAAGCCGCTCAGATAGTAGATGTTCCTGCATGCTCCTCATACGGTCAGCATACTGGGCGCCGCAAGCCTCGTCATCGATTTCGACACTCCGGAGGAACCTACTCGGGTACGAAGCGCTTGGTAAAAGACTCTACCGCGCGATCTTGCCGATATGTAAACATCTTCGTGACTAAGTCGCTCGCAGATCCCCTGTATCCGACTGCCAGCCGTTCACGCGTTTGGCAGATTCCAGCATGATAGAACATTGGCTCACGCCGCGGTTCCGCGGCACGATGCGAAGCCGCAGTGGTGCCGACCTTGCCAGCTAGAGAGGTGCCAGCTAGAGAGGTGCCAGCTAGAGAGGTGCCGCATCTGCCGTTGCACAATCACCCTGTCCTCTGCAACACTGCTACTCGGGGCGTTGCGGGTAGAGGGTAAATACCGGATGAAGTGCGCACATTGTGGTTCAAGCGGGCTCAGACGAATCGAGAGAATCGGCTTTCTTCAGAAGAAATTATTTCCGAAGTTCGGTCTCTTCCCTTGGGAATGCCCATTTTGCCGGAGGATCACATTGCTCAGAGACCGCGGAGGGGTGAATCGGCGCCGACCGCACGGTCCTACAGGCGCACGCCGTTCTTGACTCCGGCTAACCGAGATTATCGTCGTCTCGGCCAACGCACACAGAGCAAACGCCTGCCCTGCTCGGGCATGCACGCGTGAGGCTTATGCGTCCCAGGGGCCTGCTTCTTGCGCTAACCCAGCATTACGCATGTAGGAGGGAAGGCTGCGGTAGGTTATTGCATTGATCGGTGCAGTCGCGGAGAACTTGCGAATGATTGCCAGCAGCAAGTGCCGGTCTGCCCTATTTAGATTTGCACAGCAGCGCTGCACTGCAACGAGGAAATCCACATCCTCCTGGCACAGACTGGAGACTTGCTCGAGGAGTCCTCGAGAAAGAAATGGCTGAGCGGCAGATCCATCGCAGCGGCAATCTTCTCTAAAGTCTCGAGTGTGGGGACAGTATGGCCATTCTCTACCCGCGACAGATAAGAACGAAGAAGGCCAGTACGCCTCTGGATCTCACCTTGAGACATCCCCTTCAACAATCTTGAAATTACGTATAGTGAAGCCTATATCCAATTGAGTGGCAAGCACTCTCGCACTGTCAGACCAGAGCTCATCCGTAATCTGCGCCAGCAATTTGTTCGCCAGGTCGATGAGTCGCAGCTTAGTCTCTCCCGCGAAGATTGCTTTGGGGAGCGGTGCGACGGTGCCCGTGACACCTGTGACGTGAATCTCCCAACCTAGCGTCTCCTGCATCCACCCGCTCACCTTTGCGTAGGCCTCATCTCCAGGTCGCCCCAACAACTCGATCGTGATGAGCACCTGCACGATTGCACCTCAACGATTCCCAGCGGTAGCCGAATGTCTATGCGTCCAATCCGCATCCGAGAGGAGCTGAGAGCCCCCGGCGCTTGGCGGAAACAGAAACTGTCGAAGGAGAGCGGCTTCCTGCTTGATCTCCGAGATGCGGAAGAGGTCCGTCAGTCCAGAGTATGCAATGACCCGGCGTATAACGGGCGAGAGTTCCGACAACGATACCGACAACCCTTGCGCATGTAACAGACGGCGAGCCTCCATGAGACAACCTAGACCGTCCGGGTCCACACGACGGACATTGCGCATATTGACAGTCAAGTTCTGGCTGTTCATGAGAGCATTCCTGACCTCGCGATTCAGCCATTCGCAGGCAATTCCACGCAGTCTAGACGACGGGATCACTTCCCTCGTTTCCTGGCTAGAAAACACCTCAAGTTTGTCAGCAATTCCGTCGCTCGACTGCATTCTATGCGCGGCGAATTCTAGCGGAAGATGTCGCACCAGCGTCGCAGCGTCGCGAAGGTAACGCGGTAACAACCGCATTGGCTCCTGCGCCATACGGTAGAGCCACTCCAAGTGCATCTTTTGAATGAAAGTAGGTGCACGGCGGATACTTCCCGAAATCATTTCGAACGAACCACCTACCCCAATCTGTACTGGCACGTTCGTCACGTTCTTAAACTGATGAATCCAGAACTCCTGTTTGGGGTTGCCGAAGGCTACCAATAGGATGTCGGGGGCGGCCAATCGAATCTGCCGCAGGATTTCCTGATTGCACATCGTTTGCAGGGAGGTAAGGGGTGGTGCATAGCGGCCTGCAATCCGAACACCAGGGAAACGCTGCTCCAGCACGCGTGCAGCTGCACTCGAGTTCTCTTCACTCGAGCCCAGAAAAAAAATCCCGTACCCTTTTTCCGCGGAAAGTCGTGCCAACTCCGGGATTAGATCAACACCGGTCACTCGCTCCTGCAATGGCATGCCTAGAAGGTCTGCGGCCCAAAGCATTGGGACACCATCCGGAAGTACCATGCTGCAATCGCAAATCACTCGTTGAAGCTCCTGGTCGCGGAGAGCGTTGCGGGCAAAGTCTAAGTTCGCTGTTGCAATCTGATGCGTTCCCCTGCTTTTGACAGCCACATCGATGCGGCAAACAGCTTCCTTCATGGTGACATTGCTGATCGGCAAGCCAAAGAGCGCGATCGTCTCTGGCTTCCTGCAATTCACAACGCGTTTTCGTGAGCGGATCACAAGTTCCGTATCAATTCCACCATCGCTAGTTCGCCAGAGCTCAGAGATACAGTAATCTGCGGCTCCGATGAATATATTGCCTTGTACTTCAATCCGACGCGAGAAAACGTACAGGGTACACGAACATGTACGGGGCTTCTTGACTCCACTGATTCATTGGGTGCAGCTCACCAGCGTCAGCCCCATGGGTACGGCATTAAATACCGTAGTTCCGCAGGCGAGTAGCCCATCGCTTCATGGTACGCCTCAGGATCGATGTGAAGGGTATCCGCTAATGCATCAGCTCGTCCAGGCGGGTTTAGGATCTGGAGCGGTGTTCTAGTTGCAGAGAAGCCCCCGTGTATCCAAGTGTAAACTTCATAACCGTTTCCAGTCAGCTTTCGCGTTGCTCCGAGAAAGCGCCGAGCCACTGCCGAGTAAAACTCAGCTGCCCGCAAGCCGAAGCTGTGGTGTCGTTCGTACGGCTGCAGTGCGATGGGCATATATGGTTCCAGTTTCTTGACGATGGGTAGTGGGTCAGTTTGAAATTGCTTTCTTGTACGGCCCGCGCTTCTTTGGTGCCTCAGCGGGGAGCAGCGCGACCAACTCCTCTACAGTCCAGACGTGGTGCGCGAGTCCAGCTTCCATCGCGGGGGTGACGCGCAGCGTCTTGTGAACCCGGCAGAAGTTGTAGTGCATGAAGTGCAGGGCGATGGCCGCGTGGTGGTTTTCGATCTTCTTTGAGAACGCGTTGGTTAGGCGAGTGAAGCGGCGCATGGACATCCGCATGGTGAGGTTCTGACGTTCCACATACGACGTGCTGATGTGCTTAGGGTCAGGCGACCCGGAGAGCACCGCTGTTTGCGTCCCGATGCAATCCCCGGCACTGTACTTCCGGTCGAACGAGTCGTTCCCATAGATTTTGACCAGCATGGCGTAATCCACGTCCATGCCGAATGCACCCTCGATGGCCTCAGCGTAGGCCCTGTGGCCGTCCGTGGTGATTTGCACGCGGGTCGCAAGGCGAGAGGCCACGTCATCCATGAATAGCTTCGCCCACGACGCGCCGCGCTGCCCCACAAGGTAGCTCACGATGAGCTTGGAGTCTGCGTCTAGGGCCGTCCATGTCCAGACATCGCCCGCGCCTTGCTCCATCTGCTCCGCGGTCACGTTGGCCTGCTTGGCATACACGAACGACCAGATTTCGTCGCACTGTACCCGCTTGGACTTGACGCCCCGCACCTTCGCATCGTGGTAGGCGGCGCACGCCTCGCCCAAATCCACGAGCAGCTTGGCGACCGTATTCTTGGCAGCACCCGTCATCCGGCAGATTGCACGAATGCTATTGCCCTCTACCAGTGCAGCGACGATGCGGGTGCGGTCGGCATTGCTCATGCGGTTCATACTGACTATTATGCTTGAGTAGCCGATTGAAGTCAAGCATTCTGGTCACTTTGTGTTAGGATTGTTCCTAGCAGCAGGAAAAGGTGTGTGATTGCACGCAAGTGACTGTTGCACTTGCGTGCAACGCATGCATAATGAATGCGTCACACAAGGTGTGCTAACACGGTGTTAGCACATGCCCCGTTACAGGCCCGGAACGCTCCCAACGTTCTGAACGAGGTTGTTGATGGACATAAACGTGCAAGCCTTTCGGCTCGTACAAGAGGCGACAGCCGCAGAGCCCGACAGGGCAAAGCGTGCTTCATCGCGCAAGGGCGGATTACATGGCGGTCCCGCGCGCGCTAAATCTATTACCCCAGAGCGCCGCTTAGAGATCGCGCGCAAAGCCAGCGAAACTCGCTGGCGCAATACAACAGTCTCCACACACCCCGCCTAGCGGCTTCGCGTGTTGAGAAAGGATTTGTTATGGCCACCATGGTTATGCCGTTTCATGCTGTAGACATACCCTTCGGTGAAGTGGAAGACGGAGTAACGTTCGTTAGTTTGGGTGTAAAGCAAGCGGACAAGCTCGCCTCCGTGTTCCGAATCACGTGGAAGTTGTTCTCGCTTACCTGGGCTTTGAATCAAACCTTAGTTCAGCAGGAGAAGCTGATTGATCGGCTCAATGGGCCGACTCTACAGAACCTCAGTTCAGCGCAGTTCATTGACTTGGCGGAAAGAATTGAGCATCTTGTTGGGCTGAATGATGTACTTTTGAACGGGGATCCCAGTAAGCCTTGGGCCAAGCTGCTCGTGCAGATGCGTACTCAGCGCGACAATCTTGAGAGCATCGCCGAGTCATTCAGATGCGCGGCCGATTTTGAAACTGACACTCTCCTTTCTATCGCACTGGAGAGTGTCAGTGTATAAATCCTGCCGAGACGGAAGGGTTGATCTGTGCCGAAGTGTTCGCTCAACCTTGCCCATCCAAAATTCAAAAAGCTAATAGAGAAGCATAGCCAAGGGCGTCCGAACTTTCAAAGGGTTCTGGAGGCGCTTGGCACTTCTGTTTTGAAGGACCGTAAGCTTTGTGGGTGGGTAAACCATCCAATGCCAGGCTTTCCCCAATATCAAAATAGGGTATGGAAGTGGGACTTCGAGGCGGACGAAGGTGCCCAATCGACCGGACGTAAGGGGTGGCGATTATTTGCGCTCGCCCATGGCGACGGCGTTAGCGACCATCCAATGCCAGCCGATGCGTTCTTTTGCTATGACAAGAGTCAAGAACCCAGCGGTAATCCGGTTACATGGATCGTCAAAGAACTCAAGCGGTTTTTGACTGACGAATCCACCGTTCCTTGCTCCACGGAGGAGCGGTTTAGACGTGTATTGCAGGGCGATGGAAACACCCGTTCTCTGTGCATGACTTGTTGCGAAACGGTCGCGGTTACTGGTGAAGAACCTGAGTTGAGTCTTGCTGAGACCTTACACGTTTGCCTGATTTCAAACTGACCCACTACCTGACGATGGTGTCTATTGCAATCCCTGTATTACTCTGTACAACAGCGAAGATGCCCGTAGACTGCCCGGCTTGCTTTGTGCCAAAGGATAAGAGACACATTGGACAGGGAG
>CAXSHQ010000125.1:0-8947 GCA_964236875.1 uncultured Acidobacteriaceae bacterium
TCAAGAGAGTAATTAGTTGTTAGTTGTTAGTGAATAGCGCTTCGTGGTCGGGCTCGTCGCTTCGCGACTTGCTGCGGCAAATGCGGGGATTCTTCGCTTCGCTCAGGATGACACCGGTGAAGGCGTGTAGAGCACTGCTGGCATCGCTCGGTGTTCGAGGAACGCTGTCAGCGCTGGTTGATGAGCTTGACCATGGTGGTGAAGAGGTCGGCGGAGATCTGGAGGCTGGCGGCGCTGATCTTGTCGATGGTGTCTTGCGCGGTGTGGTGGTAGCCGTCGGGCAGGGCTTGCGTGTGGGGGCCGAAGTCTACGTCGATGATGTCCAGGGTGGGGATGCCGCGGCTGAGGAAGGGCATGTGGTCGTCTTCCTCGGCACCGGCGGACTTGCAGACGCTGGCGATGTGGTTGGTGTCATGGGCGGCCTTGCGGAGGTCGTCGCGGAGCCACTGGGTGGAGTTGGTTTCCTCCATGATGTTCAAGTCCTTGTCGCCGATCATGTCGGCGATGAGGACGGCTTTGATGTGGCTGACAGTGCCGTCCTGGCTCCACTTGGCGGCGAGGTGACGGGTGCCGTAGAGGGAGTCCGAGGCGGACCACTGCTGAATGGCTTCTTCGCCGTCATCGAAGACGAGCCAGACGCTGTATCCCTCGGGCGGATGGGTGCGGTAGTAGTCACCGAGCGCGATGAGGAGGGCGGTGGTGCAGGCGCCGTCGTTGGCGCCGAAGAAGGCGATGTCCTTGAGCGGGTAATTGGTCTCGTAATGGGAGACGAGGACGATGACGCCGTCCTTCTTACCGGGGAACTTGGCGATGTAGTTGGTCATGGCGACCATACCGATGGGGGTGCGGGCGGTGAAGGTGTCGGCGAGGAAGTTGCCCTTGGCGGCTTCGGGCTTGAAGTGGTTGCGGATGAACTGCTCGGCGGCGGCATGACCGGGCGAGCCGACGAAACGCTTGGGGGCGGCTGCGAGGTACTGCTGGGTCAGGCGCATGACCTGCGCGCCCGAGACGGGGTGGGCCTGCGCGGGGGTGAGGGTGGGGAGAAGGCCTGTGGCGAGGAGGAGAAAGGCGGAACGCAGATGGCGCAGATTCGGGCGCGGATTACGCGGACGGTGAGTCATGCGTGAGCCTTTCGGGAAGGGAGTGTCGCTGCTTCGAGGGAACGCAGATCCCTTCGGGAATGACAGCGGGTAGGTGTCAGGCAGGGGCCTGGGTTCGCTTGAGGCGGCGGTTGGGATGGACGAAGTAAGCGACTCCCACGCCGATGAAGTAGAGGAGAAGCATGGGAGAGGCGAAGAGGCACATGCCGATGGGGCCGGGGTCGGGGCAGATGAAGGCCGCGATGAGGAAGATGGCGAGGATGGCGTAGCGGAAGTGCTTGATGAGGAACTTGGCGTCGACGATGCCGAAGAGCGCGAGGAAGAAGATGAGGATGGGCAGCTCAAAGGTGACGCCGAGACCAAGGATGACGGCGAGGAAGAAGCCGGTGTAGTCCTCGATGGTGATCATGTGGCTGAAGTTCTTGCCGAAGTCCTGGATGAGGACGACCATGGCGCGCGGCAGTACGTAAAAGTAGCCAAAGGCAGCACCGGCGAGGAAGAGGAAGACGGTGGCCGTCATGAACGGAATGACGTACTTGCGTTCATGCGAATACATGCCGGGCGAGATGAAGAGCCAGAGCTGGTAAAGGATGAACGGACTGGCGAAGATGGCGCCGAAGACGAAGGACGTCTTGATGATGAGGTTGAGCGCATCCGTGGGATGCGTCATGGTCATCTGCAGGTGGATGTTGTTGAGCGGCTTCTGAATGAAGGCAATAAGCCGGTTGTGGAACGCGTAGGCGATGCCGCAGCCGATGACAAGGTAGCCGATGGCCCAGAGGAGCCGGTTGCGGAGCTCTTCGAGGTGCTCCATGAGGCTCATGCCGGGGAGCTCGGCGCGGTCGGAAACGGCGGAGCGCGCGCGGTCGAGGATGTCAGCCATGCGCGGCGGTCTCCTGCACTTCAGGGTGGGTGCTGCCCGCCTCGGGGATAGAGTCGATCAAGCCGCCGAGAGCTTTGCTTTGATTCTCGGGGGCAAGCTCCGGCGCGTTGTCCTTGCGACCGCGCGCTGTGGGCAGGCCGGTGCTGGGCGGCATGATGTTGAGACTGCCGGAGGTGGCGATGGGAAGCGGCGCCGGCAGCGGCGCCGGCAACGGGTCCAAGGCCATGGCGGGGGGCGGCTCGGTAGCGGAGAGGGTGGGGTCCGAAGCATCGACGGTCTCGATGGAAGGGGAGTCGGAGTCGGGCTCGGTGTCGCGGAGGTGAGGGTGTTCGGGCTCGGGCTCGTAGGTGGGGACGACGGGCGCGGCGGCCTCCATGGCGGCGATCTGCTTCTGGCGCTCGGCCTGCTCGGACTGGCGAAGCTCGTCTTCCATCTGCATCTTGAACTCGTTGGAGGCACGGCGGAACTCGCCGATCCACTTGCCGAGCTCGCGGGCCAGCACGGGCAGCTTCTTGGGCCCGAAGAGCAGGAGGGCCAGAATGAACAGGAAGATGCTGTCGGAAAAACTGGGCATACCGGCTTCCATCATACGGTGTGGGTGGAGGAAAGCAGGAAGGCCGCAGGAGGAAGAAGAGGCGGGAAGTCGGGCGCACGTGTTGATGGGGCGAGACGGAGGAGGGGCTGGTTCGTCCAAATGTATGTTCCGGCCTGGCGAGCCTGTTGTGCGTTGGAGTGAGTGCGATGCAATCCGTGATGTTAGCTGTCACGGATGGGTATCCGAAATGCAGGCCGGGGCCTGCGAGAATGGGAGCAGCCGCTTGGCGGCGTGCGGGAGTGGCGTGGATGAGCGGGGAACGGGGCGCGGGGCGTTGGGCAAAAGGGATCGGGCTGGCGGTGCTGGGGCTGGTGTGCTTCGGGACCACCGGATGTGGTGACTTCTTCGTGTGCGCGAAGTCGAGCTGCACGAGCTCGGGCTCGGGGTCGGGCACGACGACGAACACCGGGAACTTCGCCTATGTGTCCAACAGCCCGACAGGGACGACGTACCTGAATGAGTACAGCCTCAGCAGCACCGGATTGACGGCGATCTCGGGCTCCCCGTTTTCTCTGGGGTATGTGCCGGTGGCGATGAAGGTTTCGCCGAAGAACGGATTTTTGTATGTGGCGGCGGGCTCCACGGGAAACATTTACCTGTATACGATCGGCTCTACCGGCGCGTTGACGACTTCTGCGAGCAATCCGATCGCGGTGAGCACGTCGGGCTCCGCGTCTTCGCTGGACATTTCGCCGGATGGAAACTTTCTGTATGTGATGGACCAGACCGGCGTGTTTCTGAACCAATACACGTTGAATACCACGTCGGGAGCGGTCGCAGGATCGACGCCGTTCACGGTGCCGGGCAGCTCGGGATGTGCGCCGGGGGGAACGCCGGTGTCGCAGCTCTGCACAGTACAGGTCTCGCCGAAGGGGAACTATGTGGCGGTGGCATTGGGTGCGGCGGGAACAGTGGTGTTTCCGTACACGAGCTCCGGCGGCATCAGCGCAGTGAACTACACGGGAACCCTTCCGTGCTGCGCTAATGTGGCGAGCCCTTCGGGCGATTTCTCGCTGGCGTTCGACGGCAATAGCAACCTGTATATCGCGCGGACGCTGGCGCTTTCCTCGTACTCGAATGTGGGGACGAGCTCGCCCGCCTACCAGGGCAGCGTGACATATGGGGGCGGACAAACGCCGCGCTCGGTGACGTTTTCGAGCGGGTATACCTACCTGTACACGGCCAATGAAGGAGCAGGCACGATCTCCGGCTTCAGCCTGAGTGGGACGGCCCAGCTTACGGGGCTTTCGGCTTCGCCGTATACGGGGCCGACGAACGTGTCGGCTCTGGGCTTGGACAGCACCGGAACCTACCTGCTGGCGGTGGGATACAACGCGACGACGGGCCTGCAGATGTTCAAGCCGAGCTCCGGTGCGCTGGGGGCGGCGCTGGCCACGGCGGGAACGGGCACCAACACGGCCTCTCCGGCGCTGCTTGCGCTGACGCACTGAGGCTTGCGAAGAAGTGGTGTAGCCAAATCTCAGGAGTCGAACGCAGCGGACAACGTACACTTTGGTGGGGTGCATCGGCTGAAGGGTATGTTCTTGGCGGGATGGCGGAGCCTGGGGTTCGCAGGGGCGTGTTCAATGCGCGCCGGTGCTTGCCGGCGGGAAACTGTGTGGGCAGGCGGCGCTTTGCTGGCGCTGGGGCTGCTGTGCGGCGTGCTGGCTGGATGCGCGCGAATGCACAAGGAGCCTGAGGGCAAGTACGTCTACGTGACGGTGAAGCAGGCGTTTCTGCGCGACCGCGTGGCGGCGGTTTCCAACCGCACGGGCGAGGTGCAGAACGGCGAAAAGCTGCGGGTGCTGGACCGCGCGCGACGGATGATCAAGGTGCGGTCGCCCCGCGGCGAAGTGGGCTGGATGGAAGAAGCGAAGACCGCGGACCAGGCGCTGATGGACCAGTTCGACGTGCTGAAGGAACAGCACGCAAAAGATTCGAGCATCGCCACCGCGGTGACGCGCGATGAGGTGTATCTGCATGTTGCGCCGGGGCGAGAGACGGAGAAGTTCTTTCGGCTGGCGGAAGGCGAGAAGTTGAACCTGCTGGTGCGGGCCACCGTAGCCAAGCCGGGAGCGGCGGCTGCGCCCAGGCCGGTGACTCCTCCGGCAACGGCCCTAAAGACAGCGAAAGCCAAAGATGGCGGCACACCCGCGGCCGTGCCGGAGGGGCCTCCCCCGCCGGTGATGGAAGACTGGTGGCTGGTACGCGACGGCAAGGGCGAGACCGGCTGGATCTACGCGCGCATGATGGACGTGGAAGAGCCGGACGCGCTGGCGCGCTATGCGGAAGGGCAACGCATTGTGGGCGCGTATATCCTGGCGCACGTGGAAGACCCGGAGTCGAACATCGTGAGCAATGGGCAGACGGTGACAAGCATTCCGGAGTATGTGACGGTGCTGTCGCCGTTCAAGGCGGGGCTGCCGTACGACTTCAACCAGGTGCGTATCTTTTCGTGGAACCTGAAGAAGCATCGCTACGAGACGGCTTTCCGGCAGCGGAATATTGCGGGCTATCTGCCGGTGGTGGTTTCGGTGAAGACGAACCCGTACGAGAAGGGCGTGCTGGGGGCGACACCGCTGCCGGCGTTCACGTATCACGTGCTCTCGGGCGAGGTGCCGGTGCCGACGCCCGACCCCACGACGGGGCTGGTGAAGCCGGGGAAGACGATCGAGAAGACCTACCGGCTGGAGGGCAGCAATTGCTACCGGATCTTCCCGCCGGACCAGACGGCGCCGCCGGAAGCGCATCCGGACCCTGAGCCGGAGAAGAAGAGCAAGCGGAAACGGTAGGCCGGTACTGGTTTGTTGACGGGCTCGTCGCTTCGCGCCTCGCTACGGCAACTGCAGGTCTCTCCACTGCGCGCTTTGCGCTTCGGTCGAGATGACGCGGTGTTGCAGAACGAAGAAAAGAGCGAGGAAATCTACGCGTAGAAGCGGCGGATGGCTTCAACTACGGTTTCGGCTTCAGCCTCGCGTAGCTCTGGGTAGATGGGCAGGGCGAGGACTTCCTGCGCGGCTCTTTCGGATTCGGGGAAGTCGCCGGGCTGGTAGCCGAGGAAGCGCAGGCTTTCCTGTAGGTGGAGCGGGAGCGGGTAGTAGATTTCCGAGCCGATCTCATTGTCTGCGAGATAGGCGCGGAGGTCGTCGCGGCGAGGGACGCGGATGACGTACTGGTGGAACGCGTGCTCGGCGCGCGGGTCGATCCAGGGGAGGACGACGCCTTCCGCGGTCGTGGTTCCGATGAGGCCGGCGATAGTGAAGAGATTGTCGTAGAGACGGGCGAGCTCGCGGCGGCGGGTGTTGCCGGCTTCGACGCGGGGGAGCTTTACGGAAAGCACGGCTGCTTGAAGGGTGTCGAGGCGGGAGTTCCAGCCGACCTCGTCGTGGAAGTAGCGGCGCCGCATGCCGTGGGCGCGGAGCATGGCGACGCGCTCGGCTATGTCCGGATCGTTGGTGGTAACGAGGCCAGCATCGCCGTAGGCGGCGAGGTTCTTGGTGGGGTAGAAGCTGAAGGCCGCGGCGTGGCCGAGGGTGCCGGCGGGGCGGTCGTTCCAGCGCGCGCCGAACGCCTGGGCGGCGTCTTCGACGATGGTGAACCTGTGCTCGATGGCAAGGGTGTGAAGCGCGTCCATGTCGGCGCACTGGCCGTAGAGGTGGACGGGCATGACAGCCTTGATGGGGCCGAGCTCGCTGCGCGTCGCGTGATTCCGGAGCTTGCGGGCGGCGTCTTCGGGCGAAAGGTTGAAGGTGCGTGGGTCGATGTCGGCGAGCACGGGCTGGGCGCCAGCGCGCAGGATGGAGCTGACGGTCGCGAAGAAGCTGAAGGGCGTGGTGAGGACGGCGTCGGGTGGGCCAGATGGCCCCGCGCCGGACTCTCCCGTGCCGATGCGCAGGGCGGCGAGGGCAAGCCAGAGGGCGTCCGTGCCGCTGGCGCAGCCGATGCCGTGGAGGGTGCCGCAGGCTGCTGCTGCTGCTGCTTCGAAGCGGGCGACCTCCGGGCCGAGGATGAAGCGCTGCGAGGCGCAGACGGCTTCCATGGCGGCCAGGACCGGTTCCCGGATGGCGGCAAACTCACGGGAAAAGTCCAGCATCGGAACAGGTTGCAGGGTGCTGTGCTGCGCGTGGGGCATCGTGTGTCATGCTATCGCGTAGCGTGCAGCTGAGGGGTAACGTGCGCGCGCACCTGTGTCTGTGAGAGGATGTGCTTCCTGCCCGGTGAGAGACCGGGGAGTTTTTGGGCCTTGAGAACTGAAATGCGCTCCCACGCAAGAGCCTTGATTTGGGAACGCCTCGACCTATGTAGTGCTTGCAGGAAAAGAACAAAGTGAGGAGATCGGCCTAATGGATTCCAAGCCGGCGCAAAATATCCAAGACACTTTTCTAAACACGGTTCGCAAAGACAAAAGCGCGATCACGATCTACCTGGTAAGCGGAGTGAAGCTGACCGGGCGGATACGCTCGTTCGACAAGTACTCGGTGCTGCTGGAGAACAACGCACAGGAGCAGTTGATCTTCAAGCATGCGATCTCGACAGTGGTGAGCGGACGGCCGACGACGCACAGCGAGCCACGGGCGGAGTCGCGTGGACCGGCGGGACCGGGGTCGCCAACGCCGGGGCAGAACGGCCAGGCATAGACCTGACCGGCGACAGGCACACCGTGGCGCACGGAAAGCAAAGTTCGGGACACTCCGGATGGGGAGGTAGCCAAACGGCTGCCGACGGCGACCATCCGAGTGAAGCGCGTGCGGGAGCGCAGGCTGAGGCGCCCAACCCGCGTGCGGACCTGCGCGAAGAAGCGCTTCTGCGCTCCCGGCAGAGTGCGTCGCGCGAGAAGGCTGTGCTGGTGGCGGTGGAGTTTACGGGAACTCGCCGGCGGCTGACTCCGGCGGTGCTGCAGGCGCGGGCGGCGGCGAAAATCTCGGACGAGACACGGGCTGAGAGCAGCGAGGGAGAGGAACCTTCGCCGGATGCAGAGCGGCGCGCAGGATGGGCGGGCGTAAGTGCCGAGCCGGACTTCGAGGCTTCGATGGCGGAGTTTCAGGAGCTGGCGCGCTCGGCTGGGGCGACAATTGCCGCGGTGCTGGTGGCCGAAGCCCGATTCGGCGACGCTGGTGGGCGGCGGCAAGCTGGATGAGATCGTGGCGACGGTGGCGTCCACGGGCGCAAGCCTGGTGCTGTTCGACCATGACCTGACGCCGACGCAGGCGCGCAACGTGGAAGCGCGGCTGCCCTGCACGGTGATCGACCGGACGCAGCTGATTCTCGATATCTTTGCGCGCCATGCGAGGACGCGGGAAGGCATGCTGCAGGTGGAGCTGGCGCAGCTGGAGTACCAGCTGCCGCGGCTGGCGGGCAAGGGTAAAACCATGTCGCAGACGGGAGGCGGCATCGGCACGCGTGGGCCGGGTGAGACGCAGCTGGAAACGGACCGGCGCAAGACCAACCTGCGGCTGGACCGGATCCGGCATCAGCTGGAGGCGGTGCGGCGCATCCGGCGGCAGCAGCGCGGGCGGCGGGAAGCGGTGCCGGTGCCTACGGTGGCGCTGGTGGGTTACACCAATGCGGGCAAGTCGACGCTGTTCAATGCGCTGACCGGCGCGGATGTGCTGGAGTCGGCTCGGATGTTTGCGACCCTGGACCCGAAGCTGCGGCAGTTGACTTTGCCTTCACGGCGCAAGGTGCTGCTTTCGGATACGGTGGGCTTTCTACGCGACCTGCCGCACAGCCTGGTGACGAGCTTCCGCGCGACGCTGGAAGAAGTGGAACGCGCCGAGCTGCTGCTGCACGTGCGGGATGCGGCGAGCCCGACGCTGGACGAGCAGCGCGCGCAAGTGGAGGCGGTGCTGGAAGAAATCGGCGTGGGCGGCAAGCCGATGCTGCAGGTGCTGAACAAGACCGATCTGCTGCCAGCAGGGACGGCGTTTGCGGCGGGTGAGATCGGGGTGTCGGGGAAGACCGGAGCCGGGTTGGCGGCGCTGCTGCAGGCTATCGACGCGGCATTGGTGGCGGACCCGCTGATGGAGGCGCAGTTCCGGATTCCGCAGGGGGAAGGGCGCGTGCTGGCGGCTCTGGAGCGCGGGGCTACGCTTTCGGGGCAGCGCTTCGAGGGAAATCTGGTGTTCCTGACGGCGGTGGGGCCGACGTCGCTGCTCAACCGGTATCAGCGCTATCAGGTACGGCAGGAGCGAAGACGGTTGGAGCAGAAGCCGGAAGAGAAGATGGCGGGAGAAACAATACAGGCCGCCTGAATGCGGGGAGCGGAGGTGGGGTCCCCTGGCACGCGACCTGCACGACCCGGAACCGGGTCTCGGGTGGTAAGAAAAGTGTACTCTTCGGGCGGCGCTTTCAAGGGGAAAAAGCGGGCTG
>CAXSHQ010000125.1:8957-10026 GCA_964236875.1 uncultured Acidobacteriaceae bacterium
CCAGTTGACTTAAATTGAACAGGCCGCCTGTTGGGGAGCGGAGGTAGGGTCCCCGGATCACGCGGCCTGCATGACCCGAACGGGTCTCGGCTGGTGACTAAAATTGTATCCCTGACGAGCGCGCGGTGCGTGCGGAAGTTCGTGAGAGCAGCAGGGGAGTGGATACGGTGAAAGCGGGTTTTCGCCGCTGCGTGACGTGCGGTAAGCGGGCGGCCGTTCTTTGACGGTGATTCCCCGGGTTTGTTACGCTAAGGCGTACCGAAAACCCTTTCTTTGGCTGCACAGACTACGTGTGCGCAGGCGGGCAAGAGGCGCAACAGCAGCCGTTTCCCGGTACCCAGAGTTTCATGGACATTCTGAATCAACTTGGCGATCTTGTGCTCGGCTCTGTGCCGACGATTGTGCTGTTCATCCTGCTGGTGATGGCGTACCACCTGCTGGTGCAGAAGCCGCTGCAGCGCACGCTGGCCGAGCGCCGTGCGCGGACGACCGGCGCCGTGGAACAGGCGCGCGGCGCGATCGCGGCAGCCGAGGCGGAAACGGCCGTTTACGAGGACAAGCTGCGCTCCGCGCGGGCGGAAGTGCAGACGGAGCGCGAACAGCGGATGCAGACGCTGCAGGCCGAGCGCGACGCGGCGCTGAAGACGGCGCGTGAGACCTCGCAGGAGCGCGTGCGCAAGGCCAAGACGGAGATAGAAGCATCGGCTGCGGTGGCGCGGCAACAGATCGAAGAGGTTGCGGCGCAGTTGAGCGATAGCGTGCTGCGGGCGGTGTTGCCGAAGGGCACGAACCTGGCGGGAGTGGGCCGGTGACATTGTTTTCACGGAAGATGAGAGGTTCACGGATTTTTGCCCTGCTGGCTGTATTGCTCACCGGGACTGCCGTGCCCGTCGCGGTGCCGCTCGGCTGGCCAATCTGACAGAAGAACAGCGCGATCGGATCGGTGCCCGCGCACTTGCTGCCGGTGCCGGCATCGGCGGATCACGATTGATGATCACCGAGGTAGAATTCGTTGGCGGGATCAGGGGGCTGATCGTCGTGGTGCGGTGCTGATCGAATACCGCGACAC
>CAXSHQ010000125.1:10036-11975 GCA_964236875.1 uncultured Acidobacteriaceae bacterium
ACCAGTATCGTCACTCGGCCATCGTGCAGAAGTTTGGGCATGCGCTAGGCATGAGCACGGAGCGAGCAGCCATTACCTTTGAGGTGGTCAACTTCGTGCTGCTCTGCATCGGTGTGGGGTTCATGCTGCTGAAGCTGCTGCCGAAGGCGTTTCGCAAGCGCACGACGGAGATCCAGAAGAAGCTGGTGGACGCGCGCACGGCGACCGAAGAAGCCAACGCACGGCTGAACAGCGTGGAAGCACGGCTGGGCAAGCTGGATGGCGAGATCGAGGCGATGCGCAAGCAGGCCGAGGCGGCAGGTGTGCGTGACGAGCAGCGCATGCGCGCCGGCATTGAAGACGAGAAGACCAAGATTCTGGCTGCAGCGGACGCGGAGATTCAGGCAGCAACAGCGCATGCGCGGAGGCAGATTGGGCAGTATGCGGCCGAGCTGGCTGTAGAGCAGGCCGCGCGCAAGCTGGTGGTGACGGCAGAGACCGATCGCTTGTTGATCAAGAGCTTCGCGGAGCGGCTGGGCGGAAACGGAGACAAGAACTAATGGCCGTTGTCGACCTTCGATATGCGCGTGCGCTTTCGTCCGTTGTGGAGGAGCAGAAGCTGGACCGCGGGGCGGTGCAGGGGCAGCTCGCGGACTTTGCGGGGACGCTGGCGGGCAGCACGGAGCTGCGTGAGGTGCTGGAGAATCCGTCTATTCCCGAGGCGCAGAAGCTGCGGGTGCTGGATGCGCTCGCCGGGCGGCTGGGCATGAACGGCACGGTGCGGAACTTCATCGCGCTGATCGTGCACCATGGACGGCTGGGGGAACTGGCCACGATTTCGACGGCGTATGCGGCTGAGGCGGATGAAGAGTCGCAGGTCGCCGAGGCGGAGATTACGACGGCGCGTCCGCTGGAAGCAAGCGACAAGCAGATGTTGGAACAACAGGTGGCGCAGCTTGCGGGTGGACAGCAGGTACGCGCGACCTACCTTGAGGATACAAGCCTGCTGGGCGGAGCGATCGTGCGGCTGGGGTCCACCGTGTACGATGGCTCCATTCGCGCCCAGTTGCAGCAGATGAAGCAGCGCTTGATGGCTGCGCAGGTTTGAGCATGCCCGCAGAGAGCGGGCCGGTGTTTTGAGCAGAGGGAAGAGCATGGCAACGATTCAGGCAAACGAGATTACAGAGCTGCTTCGCCAGCAGATCGAGAACTACGAACAGCGCATTCAGGTCGACGAAGTCGGCACGGTTGTGACGCTGGGCGATGGTATTGCGCGCGTGCACGGGCTGGACAAGGTGATGGCCGGCGAACGGATCGAGTTCCCGCATGGGGTGTCCGGGCTGGCGATGAACCTGGACGAAGATCAGGTGGGCGCGGTGCTGCTGGGCGATTTCGCCGAGCTGAAGGAAGGCGACCAGGTCAAGCGCACCGGCAAGATCATGAGCGTGCCCGTCGGCGACGCGCTGATCGGCCGCGTGGTGAACGCGCTGGGTCAGCCCATCGACGACAAGGGGCCGATCGACACGGACAAGAGCCTGCCGGTGGGGCGTTTGGCGCCCGGTGTGATCGCGCGTCAATCGGTCACGGAGCCGATGTACACGGGTGTGAAGGCGATCGACGCGATGATCCCCATCGGTCGCGGTCAGCGTGAGCTGCTGATCGGCGACCGGCAGACGGGCAAGACGGCCGTGGCGCTGGACACGATCATCAACTCGGCGAAGAACGACCTGATTTGCATCTACTGCGCGATTGGGCAGAAGCGGTCGTCAGTGGCCAGTGTGGTGCAGACGCTGGAGAGCTATGGCGCGATGGCGTACACCATCGTGGTGGCCGCAACGGCTTCCGAGCCGGCGCCGATGCAGTACCTGGCGCCGTTTGCCGCGACAGCGATGGGCGAGTACTTCCGCGACAACGGCAAGCATGCGCTGATCATCTACGACGATCTCTCGAAGCATGCGGC
>CAXSHQ010000126.1:0-2626 GCA_964236875.1 uncultured Acidobacteriaceae bacterium
TTTCCCGAGACGATCGCACGCGTGTGGCTCTGCAACAGCGGCAGGATGGCTTCCCTTCCCGGCAGCCGAACGAAGCTTGTCCCTGCCGGCGTAACCGCCCACAGGTAGGAGTTCTGCGGCTGCAGGCAGTACACAAGGACCGTTCCATGAACACGGCGAGCTACGTCGCTCGGGTTCTTCCATTCTTCGCTCGCGCCGTGCCCCGCGCTCGCCGACGTGCCTTCCGCCAGCGTTTCAGCGCGGCTGCGGTCCAGCACCCGCAGGGCATCGGTTGTCTTTCCCTCCCGCAGCAGCTCTTCCATGTAGTCCATGTATAGGTTCGTGCCGTTCTCGATGAACGGCAGCCTGGAGTCCACCCGGCTCAGCGATCCCCGCTGCAGGCGGAAGGTGTCAATAGCCTGGTCGAACCATGCCCCGGCAGCGGTGTGGTCGCCGCTGCGGGCCGCCAGTTTCGCAAGCTCACTTTCAATCTGCCAGCGCTCGAAGGGCCGCGGCGGCGACCCGTCTCCGCCATGCAGCAGCCCGAGCAGCCTGCTGCGAGCGCCCTCCACATCTCCTTGCCGCGCGAGCGCCTGGGCCTCCAGCACGGCTGGCTGTACCTTGTTCCCGCTGTTGCCGCCTTGTGCGGCCACCTGCTCCGCTTCCCGCGCCCTCGCCAGGCTGCCGGCAACATCGCCGTCGTGCAAAGCAAGCGACGCCAGCGCGAACAGCGCTTCGGAAGTTTCTTCGTTGTTCTGTATCGACCGGGCTATCCGGTAAGACTTGTCGAACGACGTCCTCGCCGCAGGCAGGTCGCCCATCTGGTACTGGCTCATGCCGGCGTCGAACAGCAGGCCGGCCTGATCGATCGGAGAGCCAAGAGAGCCCGCCACCTGCTCGGCAGCCTGCGCATTCGCCAGCGCATGCGAGAAATCTCCCATTTTGTAAAACGTCGAGCCGGCGTTGCCTTCGGCTTTCATCAGCAGCTGGCGCGCTCCGATTGCGCCCGCCACGTCGGCGGCTTCATGGAAGCGCTGCAGCGCATCCTCGTAGCGGTCCTGCCGCAGCGTCGCCACACCGATGTTCAGCAGCGCCTGCGTCTGGTCGAACTTGTCACCATTCGCCAGCGAGCTCGCCAGCTCCAGAATGGAGACCTGCTCCGCTACCTCGGGCTTCCCTTGCTCCAGCGCAACCGCCACCTTGGCCAGCAGAAACTGGGGCCGGGAGAGAGTACCGACGGATGTCGCGTCCGCCTTCTCCAGCGCCTTCTCCGCCCGTGCGAAATCACCGGTGCGGGCATACGCGATGGCCAGCAGGCTTTCCCGCATGGCGGGGAGCGCCGGGTCTCGCATGCCGTCAGGGAGCGGAAGCACGAGCAGTGCAAGGGCTTCGCGGCTGTTTCCCCGGTAGGTCTCGATTCTGGCCTGCTGCAGCCGGAACCTCACCACCCAGTCGGGCTGACCCGCGGCAATCAGCGGCGCAACGCGGCGCGCTTCCCCCTCCGCGAGGCCTAGTTCTCCGCTGAAAAAGCGGTTCTGGACCGAGCTATACAGTTCGTCCGGAGTGTGAGGTCCTTCCAGGTGAGTGCGGCCGCACTGCAGGTTCAGCAGCAGCAGTAACGCGCCGAGCGCTATGGCACAGGCCGACCATTGGAATACACGGAACAGGCGCTCAGATCCCCATCTGCCATGCAGCCCATCTCTACCCGGAGCATGGTCAAGTGCGCCGAAAAGCGGGTCACCAGCAGTTCGCCCAGGAAAACGTTGCCGAAGTCCGGGATGCGCAGCATATGGCTGAAGCTCTCCACCGGCGCGTCGACGTCCACTTCCTGTACTAGCGAGCATAGCGCAGATCCTTTCTCCTCCAGGTCATCGTCCGGGGCGGCATGCAGCATTCGGCTCTGGCTTTGTGCTGTGCGTTTCCCCGCTCTCGTGCGGTGCTGCGCTGTGGCTTCATTGATCAGTTCATCGAAGGCGAGCGGGGAGCTGGAAACCGCGGGCGCATCCGGGTCCGACGAGCGGCGGTCCCCCAGAACTTTGGTATTCATCCTGGGCTTCACCGGTACTCCATGCACGCGCAGGTTGTCGAAGCGCGAGCCCAGCAGCGTGATCCTCGATGGGCCTCCGTCCTGCGGGTGATCCACGGACACCTGCGCCACGATGCGGTCGGCCGTCAGCACCTCCAGGATGTTCAGCCCTTCCACGGTCGCCGCCGTAATCGTCCGCCAGTTGCGCGCCGTCTTGCGTCCCGCTTCCCCTTCGCGGCTGTCGATCGCGTGCTCGCTGCCGGAAACCCGCACGTGCGCCGCCTCAACCGAGATCAGCCCGTCCACATGGAACCGCTCCACGCGCCGGCTGGCGAACCCACCCGCCGACGCCAGCGAGGTAGAGGCGTCGGTCGCTACCACTCTTTGCAGCGGCTGGCGAAGCGTTCCTCCTAACGAGTTGGCGTGCGCGTGGTAGTAGAAAGTCCTCTTCGAGTGTGCATTCATCCGGTTCTCTCTTCCGTGTCAGCTGCGCCTTACTTCTGGATCTCAAGGAGGAAATCATGCTTCGCGAGGTCTTCCAGCGTAGCACTACCGGACGCATTCCTGCGGGCTCCCTGCACAACCAGCGTGTACTTCCCGGCCGGCGTTGCAGCCGTGGGA
>CAXSHQ010000126.1:2636-11899 GCA_964236875.1 uncultured Acidobacteriaceae bacterium
AAGATTTTCATCCGTCATCCTCTCAATGCTGATGCCCGCCGCCGAGCGGACGAAGCAGTGGGACGACGGCCCCGGCCTAACCGACCCGGTGCGGCGGATGACCGCCGACGTCCTCCTCGCCTGCGGCGGCCGGCGGCACACTCTGCTTCCAGACCAGCGCTCCGGCTTGCGAGTACAGGGAGCACACATACTCCGCGTATCCCGTCTGCGGCGGCAGATCGGGTGAAAGCACATACGAAGATTCTGGGGCGGCCACCACCTGAAGCGGCCCGCCTCCGCGTACCTCTCCGCTCGGCATGCTCAGGTTGGTCGCGATATGCGGCGCTTCCGCCCGGGCCAGCTGCTGCTGCAAGGCCGGAAGCCGGAAGAAGTTCTGATAGCCGATGGTCAGCAGGCAAGCCGCCAGCGCCGGCGCCATCCACTGCGGACGCAGCAACCAGTCGAACCACGAACCCGTCTTCTCCGGCGTCCGTACCTTCTGTGCGTCCATTGCCGGCAGCTCCACCCGGACAGCCTCGGCGAACGTTACTCCGCTCTTCAGGTCCGCGGCGCACAGCGAACACTCGAAAAGGTGCTCCTCGAAGAGCTCACGCTGAGCTCCGCTCAGCTCTCCGAGCAGATATTTCTCCACCGACATCTCTCGAAGGGCGTCTACATGTTCCACGATGGCGAAACCTCCAATGATCTATGGTGAAGGGAAGTCTGTTAGCGTTACAAGACTTTCGGCAAGCAGCGTCATTGGCGCCGCTTGCCCTCCCCCATGCTTCGCTCATACTGGCTCCGGAACGCCTGCTTGGCCCGGTGGACCAGCACCCGCATGTACTGGCGGTCGATCCCCAGTTCCCGGCACACCTCGTCCTTGTCGCGCTCCTCCACAAACACCCCCCGGAGCACCCGCCGGTCGCGCTCGCTCAGCTTGTCCAGCACCTGGTGCACACTGCTCCGGGTTTCCTCGGTAATCACATCGCGGAGTGCGTCCGGCCGCTGGTCCAGCAGGTTGGCGGCCTCGCTTTCTTCCAGCGGGTCCGCCCGGTTGCTCGCACGGTAGTGCTCGAAAAGCACATGGTTGCAGACCGAGTTCACCAGCGCGCCCAGCCTCTCGCCTTGCCGCACACCGCCCTCGCGCCGCAGCAGCGTAAACACCCGCACAAAGGTTTCCTGCCGCACATCCTGGATGGCCTGGGGAGACTGGAGACGCGAACGCAGCTTAAGAGAAATCAGTTCGCTGAAGTAGCGGACAAAGTGTTGCTCTGTAGTCTGATCCCCGTCCCGAAGCTTCTCCACGTACGCGGTGTCGAACGTTTGGAATTCCAATCATTCCACCTCTAGAGACTCTTGCCCGCAGTCTACACCGGCTTCTTTGTCTCCCCCGTTCCAAGCCACGGCACCTCCCCTGACTCAAGCCCTTGTGAAGAACGCTGAAGCCCCTACGAAGAACCCTGAAACGCAATCGTGTCTCCACTCACTACTCTCTGACTCTTTCGAAAAAATCGAGAGCCACACAAAGGAGATTCATCATGAGCACAGCAGTTACGCACGACTTCAAGACCCCCGCGCAGATGTTGGACAACGACGCCACACCCGCCGCGGTTTCCCCGGTTGCCCTGGTCGGCACCTGGAAGAACATCAACAGCGCCACCCGCGACATCGTCAAGGTCGTCATCGCGGCCGCCGGCAGCGGCATCAGCGTCCATGCCTTTGGCGCCTGCGTGCCCTCCCCCTGCGACTGGGGTGCGGTCAACGGCCTCGCCTATTCCGCCAGCGTCAGCTCGAGCCAGGCCATCGCCTTCACCGCGCAGTTCAAGTTCAGCTTCTCGCAGGTCACCCTGGTCGGCCACCTGCAGGGCCGCGAGCTGCTGATCGAAGCCTTCACGCACTTCACCGACGGCAGCGGCCGCAACGACTACTACGCCGCCGACACCATGGTGCGGTAGGCAGCCAGCGCGTCCTCCCCGGCGCAACCGAAGGGCCGTCCAACCGGACGGCCCTTCCTCACGTCCGCTCCAAATCTCAGCAGAGCTTCCGCGTAATCCGCGAACCAATCCGCGCAATCTGCGTTCCGCTTTATCTCCGCAGGCACCGCGAGATCCCTGCAGGCACCGCGCGCCCGAAGATCAAGCCTCGCCGGCACCCGCCCCGCGATACTCCATGTGCACGTCTATCGCGTCTTCGCCGGTACGCACAAACCCGAAACGCGTATACAGCCGGACTGCCGGGCTTCCAGCGCGCACAGAAAGCCGCAGCGGGACACCGCTGCTCCGTGCCCGCTCGCAAAGTCCCCGCATCAACTCGCTCCCCACCCCACGCCCGCGTTCTGCCGCCAATATCGCAATATCCACCAGCCGCAACTCGCTCGTGCCGTCATTCACCAGCACTCGCCCTAAACTCCGTCCCGCGCTCCACACGATGCTGTTCTCAGCCCGCGGGTATTGCGCCGCATACCCCATTGGCCGCGCACGGTACTGCATGGCCAGCATGGGCTGCAGAACCGCCGCGGGCAGACCGGCCGCCGCCAGTTCGCCACCGTCAATTTCCGCATAGAGCTCCTGCAGGAACCCCTCATCCTCCGCACGCGCGGGCCGCAGCTCGATCTCCATGCTCCTCCGGCGAACCTCTCCCCAATCTACGTCGAAGTTCCCGTTTGTTACACCGGGCGAGTACAGTAGGTGGGGCATCGCGCCAGTCGGACTACCTCGACCGCATCAGAAAAGCTGCATACTGTTCCAGTCCCTGAGACCATCCATGCCCACCACGCCCGACACCCTCCGCCAACAGTTCCACTCCGCGAAGTTCCTCACCTTCGACGACATCAACGGCCTCACCCGGGTCCATCTCACCACACCTGCCTGCACCGCCACCGTCTTCCTCCAGGGAGCCCACCTCACTGCGTGGCAGCCCACCGGCGAACAGCCGGTCATCTTCTTCAGCCGCAAGTCCGACCTCGCCCCCGGCAAGCCCCTGCGCGGCGGGGTGCCTGTCGTCTTCCCCTGGTTCGCTGGCGACAAAAAACGCGACCGCATTGACGGCCACCCCGGCCCCTCCCACGGCTTCGCCCGCATCCAGGATTGGACTCTACAATCAGCCGCCATGCACGGCAAAGACGCCGAGCTGGTCTTCACCCTGGGAGCAACCGACATCAGCCGCAGCATGGGCTTCGACAACTTCCAGCTATCGCTCCGCTTCGTCTTCGGTCACACCCTTCGGGCCGAACTGACTGTGCGCAATCAGGCGCAGGCGCCCCTGGACTTCGAAGAAGCCTTCCACACCTACTTCTACGTCACCGATCTCCATGAAGTGACCATCACCGGCCTCGAGAAAACACCATTTATCGACAAGGTCGACCACTTCACCACCAAGCCCGCCGAAGGCAAGCCCATCGCGTTTGCCGGCTCCACCGACCGCGTTTACCTCGACACCGCAGGCCCGTATTCACTGCGTGACGGCGCAGCGCACCGCACCATCTCCCTCCGCAAGGAAGGGTCCAACTCCACCATTGTCTGGAACCCCTACCGCGAGCTCCCCGACATCGCCGAATGGGACTGGCACAACATGGTCGCGATCGAAACCGCCAACGTCGAAGACAGCCACATCACGCTCGCCTCTGGGGCTGAGAAAACGATGGCGATGACAGTCGTCGTTCAGCGCGATCGCGCCTAGAACAGCCTCTCAAGAAGGGCGACCTCAGTGACCCCTCCCGCCCGCACCGCCTCTTCTCTGCGGAATCTGCGCCTCGATCCGCGCAATATGCGTTCCGCTTCCGGCCTACGCCTTGGGCGCGTAGTCCTCACGATACGGCGTAAAGATATCCAGCACCTCGGAATCCTCCAGCGCCCACGCCTGGTGCTCCACGTCGCCCTGCACCATGAAGCTGTCGCCGGTCTTCGCTTCCACCTGTCCACCGGGCGACTCCAGCACAATGTGTCCGCTCACCACATACACCATCTGCTCATGCGGATGGCTATGCTTGGCTCCCACCCATCCCTTCACCATGCGATGCCGCACCAACATCATGCTCGGGGTAAACGACATCACCTGCCGGCGCAGCCCCGGTTCTGGTGTCGTCATGTTCGGGTCGTCTGCATGAACCGCTTCAATACTCTGGGGCACTTCTTTTCTCCTTGAACATCTCTCTTAGCGTATCGCCCTTCCAGCAGAACTACGCGAATTAGAACGGCACGCTGTTGTTCATCTGCGTCGTTTCCGGCGTAGACGCCTTGGTTTCGATGCTGACCGTTCCACCGGCAAGCTCCGCATGCGCCGGCACTTTCAGCGACACCGTCGCGGTCTTCGGCACAAGATCTACAGGCGCTCTTAGCGGAGGCGTAGACGTCCGCGCCACCACCTTGCCCGCTTTGTCGCGCAGCACCACCTCACCTGCCGGCGCGTCCACACCGCCCAGGCTATGCACCGTCACCTGCACCGTGCTTCCCTTCACAACCACATCCTCGCGGTCCAGTCCAAGGTCGAACCGCGACCAGTAGGGCACGCCCGGCGTTTTCAGCGTTAGCTCAATCACCGTTGTGGTGTGCGGCGGGAAGGTGACCGCCACATCCCGGCTGCGCTCAAAGGTCACGGTGCGCGCTGCACCGGGGGCCGCACTCGCCTCACCGGCCGTCTGCGTCATCTCCCACTCCCCCGGCTGGATCTCCCCGCCGAACATCCGCGCCGTCACGGGCTGCGCGTCCATGTTGTACGCCATTATCTTGATGTGGTCCGGCGACCCGATTGGCACCAGGATGCCCACCTTCTCCTCGGCTCCCGCGGCATCGAACCGCCAGCTCACCGCATTGCCGGGAAAATCATAGTTGCGCATCAGCTGCACGCCGCCAAGCCGTCCACGCTGCAGTTCGCCATTGTTGAAGTACACGCGGTCGATCCACAGGCTGCCTTCGCGGTTGATGAACTGCCGGTTGTCGGCGGTCTCCAGCTGGGCCGCATACACCTTGTTCAGGTAGGTGGTGTCGCCGGTCAATTGCCATGCCAGCTGGTTGGACGCCTCGCTCGCGTTCCCGGCATCGGTTCGGCGGTTCGGCGCCGCCGAGGTCAGCAACTGCTTGCCCCATGTGTCCCGCACCTGCAGCTCGTCCAGTGCATCCGCATTCAACGTGCGCAGCGCCCCTGCCGGGTCGTCCTCGAACGGCAGCAGATACTTCTTCTCGCCGGTGAACTTGTACGCGCCCCACAGCATGAACCACGGCGTCATCCCAGCACTCGGCAAGTCCTCATTCGTATGGAAGTTCACGGTGAAATGCATGTGCATCCGGCCGTCCGCATCCGCACGCCGATGCGCCAGGAAGCCGTCCGCCACCTCCGTGATCATCTTCTTCGCCTCCGGCGTGCCGTTGTAGTTCACCAGCAGCAGCGCCGGGTGGAACACCATGTACGAACGGTCCTTGCCCCAGCCCCACACGCCGCCTTCGGCCATCTTCGTTCCGCTGTAGTACGACGACCGGATCTGCCGCTGTCCCGCGGAGTTATATCCCGTCACCCACTCCAGCCGCTTGGCTGTAGCCATCGCGCGCTCCAGCTGCTTCGGGCTGCCGTAATGAATCTGCATGGCCTGTCCAAGCGTGTTGATGCCATCTTCATAGGAGTGCAGCTCGTCGTATTGCGCACGCGCCAATCCGTTCTCCCACATGCCATTGGCAAACGTCGCATCCAGGGTGTGCTCCAGCGACGCCCTCAGCCTCTCCGGCTCTGCGCCCATGGCAGCCAGTCCCGGCCACCAATTCAGGAAGTCCGTGTCGTCCGAAAGCCCGCCGCCAAACTCCCCGTCTGAAATCTGCCTGTTGTCGAGATACCAGTCGATCAGGCTCTTCATCTCGTGCAGGTCCCGCGTTTGCAGAAACGCCCACTCCGGCACGCCCGCCGGCGCTTTCGCCACCGTGTAGAGCGGCTTAATCTGCTCACGGTTCGACGAGTCGGTCCACGCGCAGCAGGTCGCTCATGTCCGCGTCGAAGCGGTTGAACAGGTTCAGCCGGCGCGAGCTGACCGACTCCTCCACCATGTTGGCGTAGTTGTCGCGCGCCTGCGTCAGCCGGTCGGCCACATGCTCCGGCACCGCTGCCTCGTATGGTTTGAAGACCAGCCGCAGCCGCGCTCCTTCCAGCGCCGCCACGCTGAACTCCGGACTCGCCGAAGCCACGCTCAGCCACAGGCCCTTACCCGGTGGAAGAACGCGGTCCCGCGTATCCAGCCACAGCGTATAAGGCTGGTCCGGCTTCACTGAGAAGCTGAAGTCCAGCATGTCGCGCATCGGCCAGATCGGGTCCTTGATCTCGATGTTCATCGGGATCAGCTCGCCATGCGTCGCCTTCAAGTGCATTGGCGGCAGATCGATTGCGATGCCGTCCAGGCCGGCATGCGCGTTCTCCCAGTCGTAAGCTGTGCCGCGTCCCTCGTCGGGCTGTGCACGAAAATCCGCAGGCACCAGCACCTGCACGACCGGCAGCGCGTCGGAGGGCGCTCCCGCCCTCGCGCCTGCCCTCTGTCCACCTCTGCGCCCAGTCGGGCGCGCCTCACCCAACGCCATCCCCGGCGCGGCAAACGCGAAGTTCCGCTCGTCCGCCGGAAACCGCCCGTCGATGTACTCCACCAGCGGAGCCACCGAAGGATTCTGCAGGTCACCCGTCGCCGCGATCCTGTACTGCAGCGACATCACGCCATCCGGCTCCTTGCCGGCATGCACGTAGTACGCGCCAAACTCGCCGATGGGGTGCTCCTGTTCGGCGTTCGTGAAACGCACCCGCTCGCCTGTGATCGGCTCCGCGAGATCATGCGTCGTGTGCTCTTCCCCCTTTGGCCGCTCGAACAGCGTGCGCGCCAGTTGCGGCGTGGGATCATGCTGGTCCGGGTCGCCCACTGCCTTGGGACTGCCGTTGCCCGGCGTCAGCAGGGCAATGTTCCCCCATGCGCTGCCCTGAATCTCTAAGTGGTTCCAAGGCTCGTCCGGCATGTAGAACGTCACCGACTTCCCCGAAAGCGCATAGCAGTCCCAGTCAGGCAGTTGGAAATAATCCAACCGTCCCGTCAGGCTCGAACGGTTGTACACACCCGGCCATGTCGTCTCACGGATGCCGTCCGTTCCCTTCCACCACCACCGCTTCAGGTCGTAAACGTCGTGTATCTCCACCTTGCGCACGATCGTTGCCTGCGCCGGCAGCAGCTTCGGCGCATCGCCCTTGCGATCCCACCCAAAGCGCTGCAGCCACTCCTTCTGCCGCTCCGCATCCGGAGCCTGCTTCACCGCTGCGGCCATCTCCTGCGGCTTCTCATTCCGCGCCAGCGCCGCGATGTCCCCGTCCGAAAGCATGTGGTCATAGATCCGCAGCTCATCTAGGTCGCCGCCGCGGTCGTAGTTGTACGAGCTCTCTACGCCGCTCGGCGCAATGATGCGCGAGTGCGGTCCGAACTGGTCCAGGGCCGTATCGAACAGCCCCGTAGCCGCCTTCGTCGCGGCCAGCTTCCCGTTCACATAGAAGCGAATCCCGCTCGTCTCATCCCACGCGAGCGCCAGATGAATCCACTCGTCCGCCTTGGGAAAGTTCGGTACGGGCACGGAAACCCGCGTGCGTTGGAGCCCTACGTCCGTCACGAATGCATCGAAGCCATGGCCGTTGTAGTCGATCCGAAGCCACGTCATATCCCAGCTCGAGTGGTCCCCATATCCCACCCGAAACACTGGAAACTCGGTCGCGTCGACAGGTGTCTGTGACCTCCAAAAGAAGCTCAGCGTTCCGCGCTGTGCAAAGATGTTGCCCGGCGCCCAGTAGGCCAGCAACTGGTTGTCGCCGCACTGCAGGTAGTTTCCGCTCACCCCGCCGGCCATTACCTTCACGTCTTTCACGAAGTTCGGTTCGGGCTTTCCGTTGGCCGCCACATCGGCGCGAAAGCCATGCTCCCCCGAAAGATGAAACAGCAGCCCAGGCTGGTGCGGGTCCTGCTTGGTCCACGTGGCATCCTGTGCGTGAACTGCCGAGCAGAGACCAAGAAACATCAGGCTGAGGGCGAGGCGAATTTGAGAGCGGTTCATGGTGTCCTTCGAATCTGGTCTGCAAGACTGGTGCGCTTTTCTGCCTGACAGCAGTAGGCGCACCCATCTCTGCTGCGCCGAAATTATCTATGTGTCACTGGAACGTTGGCAACCGCGTTTACGCTACCCGCCAAGCATCTCCAAAATCATCCACCTGTGTAGGAACCGGCCTCAGCCGTTCCGCATGAACTGCCGGACTCAGACGGCTTCAGCCGCTGAGGTGCTCCTGTCGTCTCATCAGAGACTTCCTGGCCGATCCGAACGAAGCTCTCGCAAAAGCCGCCATCATCGCACCTCGCCCACCGCTACCAAAGACACCGGACCCAGCAATCCCGAAGGCGCAGGGGCTGCCGCCCCACCCCGGAACCCTCCGCCGGGCGCTCCAGGCGGCGGAGCAGGCACGTTCAGCACGCGCTTCTCTGGCGGCGACAGTCGATCCCCAAGCAGCCGGTTCGTCCACTCGTTCGTCACTCGCACCTCGATTTTGTTGGCTCCCGGCTTCAGCGCGTGGGTTACATCCACGCCGTAAGGCGGAGCCCACACCACCCCCACCGGTTGGCCATTCACAAGCACCTCGGCCACATCGCGCACATCCCCAAGATCCAGCATCACCTGCGCCCCTGCCGCGAGCCAGTTCCGCTGCGCCTGCACTGTGCTGCTGTATGTCGCTGTTCCCGAGAAGTACTTCACGCCCGCATCGGCGCTCTCCGTCCAGGACACGAGCTTGTCTTCAGACAGCGTCGCCGGCGCGCCCAATCCCTCCGCAAAGTGCAGCATCCACGGTCCTGTCACCGCCGCAAGCGTGGTCTCACGCCTTTCCGCCCGCGCACGCTGTTCGGGAGCAGCTCCTGCTCGAAACACAACGAATGCCGTCTCCCGCGGAGCCAAGTGAAGCGTGCTCTCCGCAAATCCGTTCGCCGATCGCACCTCCACCCACTCCGTCTCACCAGTCATCGGCTTCCACGCTTCAGCTGCGCGCCCTTCCACACGAAACCGCGCATGGACATTCACCGGCACGTCTGCCTGATTCGCCACATAGTAAATATCCCCATCGCCAGTCCGGCGATGCATCCACACGGGCGTGGCCGGCACGGCCGCCTGCGCACTCGACACCTGCGCCACGAAATCAGCCGGTGCATGCAGCCGCTCCAGCACCTCCGCCGGTGTCAGCCCCCAGTACGTCATGCCCTTCTCGAACGCATGTTGCGTCGCGGTCACCCCGTCCGTATC
>CAXSHQ010000127.1:0-1480 GCA_964236875.1 uncultured Acidobacteriaceae bacterium
CAATCGTAAGGCAGAGGAGTTGCCTGAGTTATGGCTTCTGTGTACGACCTGATCGTGATCGGCTCGGGACCGGCGGGGCAGCGCGCCGCCATCTACGGCGCCAAGCTGGGCAAGAAGGTTGCCGTGGTGGAGTCGCGCGAGGTCGTCGGTGGCGCCTGCATCAACACCGGCACCATCCCCTCCAAGACCATGCGTGAAGCCGTGCTCCATCTCTCCGGCTACAACTACAAGTCCATTTACGGCATGAACTACCGGGTCAAGGAACGCATCACCATGGCGGACCTTGCCTTCCGCGTGCAGCACGTCATCAAGACCGAAATCGACGTTACCGAGGCCCAGCTTTCCCGTAACAACGTGGAGATGCTCACCGGCGTTGCCAGCTTCGAAGACCCCACGCACGTCAAGGTCACCAACTCCCGCGGCTCCAGCATCTACGAGGGAAAGAACGTCCTGATCGCCACCGGCACCAAGCCGGCCAGCTCGCCCAAGGTGCCGATCAACGGCTGCACCATCATCAACTCCGACCAGGTGATGAGCCTGCCGAATCTGCCCAAAACCATGATCATCGTTGGCGGCGGCGTCATCGGGGTCGAGTACTGCTGCATGTTCGCCGCTCTCGGCGTGCGCGTCACGCTCATCGAGCGCCGTCCGCGCCTGCTCGAGTTCGCCGACCAGGAGATCATCGAGGCCCTCAGCTACCATCTGCGCGATGCCCGCGTCACCATGCGCCTCAACGAGGAAGTCGAATCCGTCGAAGAGAGTGAGGGCGGCTCCGTCGTCGCCAATCTTGAAAGTAAAAAGAAGGTCCAGGGCGACGCGCTGCTCTACGCAGTTGGCCGTCAGGGCAACGTCGATGAGCTCAACCTCGTGAATGCCGGCGTTGAGGCCGACTCCCGCGGCCGCATCCCTGTCGACAAGGATTTTCGCACCCGTCAAAAAGAAGTCTTCGCCGTCGGCGACGTCATTGGCTTCCCCTCGCTCGCCTCCGTCAGCATGGAGCAAGGCCGCATCGCCGCCGCCCGCGCCTTCGGCGACTCCAGCGTGGTTTCTAACCCCAGCTACTATCCCTACGGCATCTACACCATTCCGGAGATCAGCTTCATCGGCAAGACCGAAGAGCAGCTCACCGAAGAGGACGTGCCCTACGAAGTCGGCGTAGCTTACTACCGCGAGATTGCCCGTGGCCAGATCCGCGGCGACACCACCGGTCGCCTCAAGCTGATCTTCCACCGCGAAACCCACGCCATCCTTGGCGTGCATATCATCGGCGAAGGCGCCAGCGAGCTCCTCCACATCGGCCAGGCGGTCATGGCCCTGGCCGGAACGCTGGATTACTTCGTAGAAACGGTCTTCAACTACCCGACTTTGGCCGAGTGCTACAAGGTAGCCGCATTCAACGGCATGAACCGCGTAGCCAAGTTCGACTAGCTCGCTTCCGCAGTAGCTTTCTTCACCACAGTTGTCCTCCTAAGCTTGCTCA
>CAXSHQ010000127.1:1490-3526 GCA_964236875.1 uncultured Acidobacteriaceae bacterium
TCGTGGCGGCACGAAAGCTTCGGGAACCGGAAGCGCGGAGTTGACGGCTGTCCCCTGCGCCGTCTACTTTCTCAAAACCTGAGGGTTTACAGCGCACCTCAGCTCCAACTTACCAGGCACACAAGGAGTACCGGCCATGGCTGCTTCAGACCCGTCATCTGCGACGACAATGGTTGGCCTCATCGTGGCCGAGCGGCTCTTCGCCGGCCTCATTGTGGACCACCAGCTCTCCGGCGAGCTCCTCAGCTTCCCCGAAGGCGCGCAGCCCGAAAACCTCGATGAGGACGACTCCCTCGTCGAACTCCACACCGACGCCCTCATCGAGGCTATCTGCGAGCTGGTCCTGCGCGCCGCCAAGGGCCAGGAAGGAAGCGTCACGGCCGTCGGCATCGCTTTGCCGGGCATGGTGCGCAACGGAGTCGTCGAAGAAGCCCCCAACCTTCCGCAGCTCAAGGGCGTTCGCATCGGCGAGCTGCTCGCCTCCGGTCTTCGCACCCGCGGCATCGAGGCCCCCGTGCAAATCGTCAACGACGCCGACGCCATGGCCGCCGGGCTGGCCTCCAGCCACGGCAAGCTGGACCGCCTCATTCGTATCTGGACGCTCGGCACCGGCATCGGCTACGGCCAGTACCCCTTCAGCGAAGGCGTCTGGGAAGGCGGCCACGCCCCGGTCACGCTCGACGACAAGGAGAACTACTGCGGCTGCGGCGGCCGCGGCCACCTTGAAGGCATCATGGGTCACCGCGCCATGCGACTGCGTTTCCTCGACATGGAGCCCGAAGAAGTCTTCGCTGCGGCCAACCAGCGTAACCCGGATGCCCGCTGCCTGGAATTCAAGCAGCTCTGGCACAAGGCCCTCGCTGCGGCCACTGCCACCAGCATTCATCAGGCAGGCGCCGGCAAGTTCTTCATCACCGGCTACAACACGCGCTTCCTGGACATGAACATGCTGCAGGACTACCTCCACCAGATGGTCAAGATGAGCCCTCTACAGGGCTACTCGCTGGAAGTCGTCGAAGAAGACCAGACCACCCGCGTCATCGGCGCGGCCGTCGCGGCGGAAAGCACAGCCGGCCGCTGAGGTTCATGGCGCTACATGCCGAGGGTGATCGCGATAAAATGGATGTGAGGCACCATGGACAAGACCATCCGCAAAAACCCTGACATGGAAGAAGAGCAGAATGCGGTGTATCGCTACTGGGCTAGCCGGCCGATTGGTGAGCGGATGCTCGCGACATGGGAGCACAGCAAACTGCTGTATCGGATCAAAGGAATAGACATTGATCGGACAAGACCTCCAAGAACTATTACGCGCTTTGAACGCGAATCACGTTGAATATCTTGTGATCGGCGGTTATGCCTTCAGTTCATATACAGAGCCACGCGGAACGAAAGACTTGGATATCTGGATTGCGGTGAGCGAGCCAAATAGTATTGCGGTCTATAGTGCTCTCGCAGCTTTCGGATCTCCGCTGAGCGGTATGACTCCCGCCGATTTCCGAGATGGTAAGTCTTTCTTCATCATGGGTCAGCCGCCGGCCCGGTTCGATATTCTTCAGACAATAGACGCAGTCACCTTCGCTGAAGCGTGGGCTAGCCGCGTAGCGGGTGACCTCGAAGGCATTCCGACCCACTTTATCTCTCGCGAATTGTTGATTCGCAACAAAAGGGCTGTCGGTCGACCGCGCGACCTGCTGGACGTGGCGATGCTGGAAGGAATTGACGAGTTCTACCGCTGACACTTCGGCATTCCATCGCACATTGCCCACCCGCAGCGTTTCGCCACGCGATAATAACTCATGCCTAGCCTCCCAGCGCCGCACATCGTGGTCCCTGACTTCCTCTCCCCGCAGGAGCACGATGCGCTGCTCGCATGGACCACCGAAAGCGAGGGCCGCTTCCGCTCCCGCGTTCTCGCCAGCAAGGAAGAAGTCGCCGTCCGCAAGAACATCCTCGACGACCTGGGGCCTTCGCAAGCCGTGTTCGCGGAGCGTATCGCAGCCAACTACGCTGACTGGATTCGCAAGCTTCGGGTA
>CAXSHQ010000127.1:3536-10415 GCA_964236875.1 uncultured Acidobacteriaceae bacterium
TCGAACTAACCAAGCTCGAACTGCGCATCGGCGCCTACAACGACCAGTCCCGCTTCGAGTACCACCTGGACGCCAGCTACCGTGTCGCCGGCCCGGAAAGCACCCGCATGCTCACCGCGGTCTACTACTACTTCCGGGAGCCGAAGCAGTTTTCTGGTGGAGATATCCGGCTCTACGACATCGGCGCCGGCCCGGAAAGCGATGCCCGCAAGTCCATCACACCTGAGCAGAACACCCTGCTCGTGTTCCCCTCCTGGATTGGTCATGATGTCACCACCGTCTCCTGCCCGAGCCTGGCCTTTGCCGACTCCCGTTTCGCCGTGAACTGCTGGTTGCACCGCGCCGGCCCGGGCGCCTCCGTCCAGCCGTAACTCGGACGGGGGCAGGAGCCTCACTTCTGACATCGCGGGCAGTACACCGTAGTCCGCCCGCCGACGATGATCTTCGTCAGTGCCGTCCCGCACGCGCGGCACGTCTCCCCGGCGCGCCCATACACCTTGTGCTCCTGCTGAAAGAAGCCGCGAACGCCATCGGCGTCCACGTAATCCGAAACCGAAGACCCACCCAGCTGGATCGCTCGCGCCAGCACGTCTTGCAGCGCTGCATGCAGGCGTGTCAGCTCCGCACGCGTAAGCCGCCCCGCCGCCTTGCGCGGCCGAATGCCCGCGCGGTGCAGACTCTCATCCGCATAGATATTCCCCACGCCATGAAGGATCGACTGGTTCAGCAACGCGGCCTTGATCGCCAGCTTGCGCCCGCGAAACAGCTTCGCAAAATCCTCCGCGCTGATGGTCGTCGGCTCCACTCCCGGCCCTAAGTACCCGCCCGACGCCTCGCCGCCGGCTTCCTTCTCCGCAGCGAGCGGGACAACCGACAGCCGCCCAAATCTCCGCGGATCCACGAACCGCAGCTCGCGCCCATCCCCGAGCGTCAGCACCGCATGCGTGTGCGGCGGCAGCGGCACCTCGTGCTGTGAAACCAGCAGCCGCCCAGTCATCCCCAGATGCACCAGGAATTGCGCGTGCGCTTTCCCTCTCCGCGCCAAATCCATCACGATGCTCTTGCCCACGCGCCGCACACCCTCGATCCGCGCCCCCGTCAGGGTTTCGGTGATCTCGGTCTCAGGCGATTTGAACGTCTGCGGCTTGCCGCTGGTCCACACCTCTGTGATCCGCTGCCCCGCAACGCGCGCGTGCACGCCATTCGCAACGGTCTCGACTTCGGGTAACTCAGGCATCCCGCACCAGACTACAGTTCCTCAGGCGCATGCGGCCTGTTCCCGCTATGAAACAATAGCCGAGCCTGCTTGGACCTTCTGTCTTCAAGCAAACACAGCAGGCCAAGAGGTTGACTGGCCGACCGTATGGGTTTGTTCCCACGCATCCTCAAAAACCTGGCTGCCTTGGTCGCGAGTCGCCTGGTGGGCGTGATTCAGCAGGTCGTCATACCTCCTCTTTTTATCTGGCGTTACAGCGATGCGGGCTTCGGTGAGTGGAGCACGCTCTACGGCGCCGTAGGCGCTCTGGTGCTGCTGAACTTCGGCGTGCAGACCTACATGAACCAGGACCTCGCAGTGCGTTATCAGCGCGGGGAACTGGCAGGCTATGCCCTGCGCCAGTCCACCGCGCTGCGCCTGGTCCTCGGCGTGGTGCTTTGTACCGCCGTTCTTCTGCTCGGGCTTTTTCTTCTACCCGTAGACAACATGCTCAAGCTCCATCTCTCCCGGAGCGCATCGCAGTGGACGCTCTACCTGCTCTCGCTTTACATCCTCGTCAGCATTCCCAGCGGCTATATCGCGGGCCTTTTTATGGGAGCTGCACTCGCCCACCGCGGCTCGGCATGGATGGGGATTCAGAACCTGCTCAGCGCGCTGGGGCTTCTAGCCGGTGTGCTCTTTCATGTGTCCTTTCCAGCTCTGGCGGCCATCCTGATCGCCATGCTGCTGCTCGTCATCGTCAGCATCTACTTCGATATCCGCCGTACCGCCCCGGACCTCGCTCCGCGGCTTCGCGGTTGGGACGGCAGTGCCGTCAAAGACATCCTGCGTGGCTCCGGTTACTTCGCAATCCTGGAAACCAGCACGTTCCTCACCTACGCCGTTCCTCTGGTCCTTTTGCAGCGCACCGTCGGGCCTGTCGCGGTCGCCAGCTTCGTGCTCATGCGCACCATCTTCTCCATGGCCCGCCAGATGCTCAGCATGTTCACGCAGTCCATGGGCGCGGAAATCACCAACCTCTACGGCCGCCGCGATTGGCCCGCGCTGGCCCGCCTATACGACTACTCCGAGCGTGTCGTCTTCTGGCTCATCGCTTTCGTAAACGTGCTCGTGCTCATGCTTTCGCCGGTGCTCATCACCGTTTGGCTGCGCCGCAAGGGCCATGCGGGCCATGTGAGCGAATTGTTCAGCGTCATGCCGTATGTGCTCACCTCCGCGATCTCCATGGTCATCAGCCTCAAGGAGCACAAGTACCAGTTCCAGGTTTCCACCAACACCCATGAGGAGTGGGCTCGCGTCACCTTCTTCGGCTATCTAGCCATGATCGCTATTTCCGTCGGCACGGTCCACGTTGCCGGCGTGAACGGCTTCCTCGTCACCTGGCTCGTCGTGGAGGCCTTCCAGGTCGCACGGCTTCTGAGCATGAATACAAGGCTGTTCGCCCACGTGAAGCAGCTCGATAACGCCTACATCACGCGGCTGGGAAGCATCTGCGTGCTCGCCCTGTTCGTCGCGACGTTCACGCTGCGTACATCCTCATTGCGACCACTGTGGCAGCAGGCTGTCCTTGCGCTCGTTGCTGCGAGCATAGTGGGAGGCCTGTCCTGGAAGCTCTTCGGCATGCGCCCCGTAGTAGCCGACATGGCCGGCCGCTTACGCAAGCTCCGCGCCTGAAGTCTCTTGCCTTTTGCTCCTGCTTGGAAGGCAGTGCCTCAGCCCCGCGATAAGCGTCAATGGGCATTCCGGTTGCCCATCCGTGACCGCCTCCTCATTGCGGGCGGGCTCTGCTCCTGCCGCAAGCCTCGACCGCCACTACCTCTTAGGCCGGCACCTTCAAGCGGGCAGAACCCCACGTCCTCGCGACCGGTAGAACACATACCCCACCACATTCAATGCCAGCGTCGTCCCGAGTATCTCCATCCCAAACTTGAACGGGCTGCCCACGCTCACAAACGGATAGGCATTCAACGCCAGCGTAAAGATTGTCGCCAGCACGCCCATGCCGCACACCCACGCTACCCATCGTGGCAGCCGCTTGCGCAAGGACGCCGCCCCGATCACCGGGATCAGGAACATCGCTAAGTAAGCGAGGTTATAGAACTCCGACGAGCTGTTGTTCAGCAGGTTATACGCCTCCGCGGCATGTGTCCCAGCGCTCGCCAGCAACAGGAAACCCGCGACCAGCGCCGTAGTGAACACGATCGAGTTCACCGGCGTGCGAAAGCGCGGATGCAGGCGCGCAAACCACTCCGGCACCAGATGATCCCAACCAGCCGCCATCGGCAGCCGCACCACGCCGGTGAAGATAAAGCTTGCTGCACCCAGTATGCGCAGGCTCAACAGCGCAATCGCCAGCTTCGACACCAGGCTGCCCACCCCGGTCTGCCCAAACGCCAGCGACAACGTCTGCGGGATCGGCGCGATATAGTTGATCGGCACGTTCGCGTACAGCTCATGAAAGCTCACCACCGACGCCGTTCCCAACACGAACATCAGCACGATGATCGGCGAGGCAATCACGATGGAGCGCCCGATATCCCGGTGCGCGGAGTGCGTCTCCCCGGCCATGATGGCGATGTACTCCAAGCCGGATGCCGCAAACAGCACCTGACTCACCAGCGAAAGCGACACAGCGTCACGGTGCGGCAGGTGAAACGAGAACGGCGCATAGTGGATCGGCAAATGGTGCAGCCACGCCCAAACGGGTGTCGCAATCAGCAGCGCGAAGACCACGATCATCACGGCCCCGCTTACATTGTGGATCCACTTGCCCACCGCCAGCCCGCGGTACGAAGCCAGCGCCAGCACGGCGAGTGTGACCGCGAAGATGCTGCCCACGACGGCATGGTTCTCCGGCATCCGCGCCGCCGCCGGCCCGATCATGAAGGCAAGCTCCGAAGGGATCTGCGACAGCAGCGTTGCAATCACCAGCACCGCATAGCCCCAGACATTCCATGCGGTCATGAACCCAAGGCCGTCGCCGAACGCGCGTCGCGCCCACACATACAGCCCGCCTTCCAGCGGCATCTCGCGGTTCAGGTAGTACACCGCCACGGCCATCGGCGTATAGAACACCAGGAACGCTGCGATCCACGTAACGAACTGCGCTCGTCCCAGCCCCGCGGCAATCCCCACCCACGAACTGCCCACCACCGTGAGCACCTGTGCCAGCACCAAGTCGCGCAGCCGAAGCTGCCGCTGCAAATGGTGTTCCTCAGCCGAGTCCGGTGCGAGGGAACTGTCCGCCGGAACCGGTGTCATCGCTGGGGGCGTTTCCATGCGCTATCGTCGCACGAAACGTGCCTGTTTCAAGAGGAGCCTCGCTACTGCTTGCCTTCCACCAGCAACTGCTCCACCTTCCCATCCGGCTGGATGTACGTCGTCACCAGCAGCGTCGTTCCGCCGGTGTAAGCTACCCGCCAAAGGCCAAAGCTCATCCCGCCGCGCAGGCTCTCGCGCGCCCGCGTCACAGACGCAATCGTGCCCAGCGGCGTTAGTGAGCTCTTGTAATCGCTCAGCGCATCCGCGTTGAAGTAGTCGTTGCAATCCGCCGTGAACAATGACCGGTCGATCTCGCCCTTCGCCAGCCCGCTCAGGATGCCCTGCAGCTTCGACGCAAACGAATCCGTCGCCGCAGCCGTTGCTGGCAGCACCAGCGGCTCGATCGCATTCGCGATCTGCGACGCTGCGGACGAGGCCTCCTGGTTAGTGAGCACGGCGATCGCCACACCCTGCTCCGGAAACACCTCATTCTCCGCCACGAACCCGCCCACCTCGCCCGAGTGCTCCAGCTCCAGCCCACGTGGCGACTTGCCCACGAAAATACCGAGCCCGTAACGCGAGTCCTTGCCGTCCTTAAGCGCGAACGGGGTTTCCATCTCCGCATAGCTGGCCGGAGAGAGCAGGCTCTTGTTGATGAACGTCAGGTCCCACTTAAGTAGGGAAGCGACCGGCATCGCGAGATCGCCGTCGCCGAAGTACCAGCCCGGCGCCTCCAGCATGGCCGGACGCAGCGGCGCCAAGGCGTTCCGCATGTAGCCGGTCACCTGCAGCTTGCTTCGGTCGATGTTCAGGTTCAGCACATGCTCCAGGCCCGCAGGCCGCAGCACGCGCTCGCGCAGGAACTGCGCAAACGGCATGCCGCTTACCTTCTGCACGATCAGCGCCGCCAGCACAAAGTTCGTATTCGAGTACTGCCACTGCGTTCCCGGCTCGAAGTCCAGTGCCTTGCCCGCAAACTCCCGCACCACCTTCAGCGGATCGCCCGGCACGCGCCACGCCGGAATCGTGTAATCCTGCGGCGCGTAGTCCTGATATCCCGACGTGTGCGTCAGCAGGTTGCGCAGGGTAATGTCGTTCGCCCGCGTGAGCTCCGGAAAGTACTTGGCAACCGGGTCGCTGATCGAAAGCTTGCCATCCTGCTCAAGCAGCAACACCGCGGTGGCCGTGAACTGCTTGGAGATCGACCCAACCGGATACGCCATCTCCTGCGCTGCTTTCAATGCCGGCTGGACCCGCGCCGTCCCAAAAGCTGCCGTGTACACAACGCGCCCATCCTTGACGATTCCCACTTCGGCCGACGGAACACCGCTGTCGGTCAGCACTTTATCGACCGCGGCGGCCACCTTCGCTTGCAGATCGGGTGCAAGCTGCGCATGACAAGCAGAGGCGAGAGCAGGGAGCAGGACAGCCGAAGAGAGAAGAGCGCGCAAGATCCGAAGCGAACGCATAGTAGGCGCAGAATAGCACTTCGCACCACAGCTTTCTTCCGTAGCAAAAGCAGGAAGGCCGCCCGGTTGGGGCGGCCTTCCTGTTTGCTTGCTTCAATGAACGGTCTAGCTGTCTTCCCGCTCCGAGCGCTTCCAGTTGAGCAAGTCGCCCAGCGTCGTCGAGGAGCTGGAGCCTGAGCTCTGCTGGCTCTTGCCTCCGCTGTTCTTCGACGTGCGGTTGGCTTCCTTGTAGCTCTCCACCTCGGCGCGGCTGGCTTCTTCGCCAACGGCCTTGATCGAAAGCCCAACCTTCTTCTCTTCCTGGCTCATCTTCACGATCTTGAACTCGTGCTCGTCACCCACGTTCAGGGTGACTTGCTTGCCGAACTCGTCGACCGCTTCCGACACATGGCACAGGCCCTCGACACCGTCCGCGATCTCCACGAACGCACCGAACTGAGCCGTGCGGAGCACCTTGCCCTTCACCACATCGCCTACGCGATGCTGCGCGAAGAACGTGTCCCACACATCCGGCTGGAGCTGCTTGATGCCGAGCGACAGGCGACGGTTTTCCGGTTCCACACCGAGCACCACAGCCTTGATCTTCTCGCCCTTCTTCAGCACTTCCGAAGGATGCTTGATGCGCTTGGTCCAACTCATGTTCGAGACATGCACCAGGCCGTCGATGCCATCTTCGATCTCGATGAACGCACCGAAGTCCGTCAGGTTGCGCACGCGGCCTTCGACCATGGCGCCCGTCGGGTACTTGTTCTCGAGCTGCTCCCAGGGATTGTCCTGGAGCTGCTTCATGCCCAGCGAAATGCGGCGGTCGTTCGGGTTCACGCTCAGGATGATCGTGTCCACTTCATCGCCCGGCTTCACCATCTTGCTGGGGTGCTTCATCCGCTTGGACCACGTCATTTCGCTGACATGCACCAGGCCCTCGATACCTTG
>CAXSHQ010000127.1:10519-11802 GCA_964236875.1 uncultured Acidobacteriaceae bacterium
AGGCGTGAGCTGCTTGAAGCCGAGGGAAACGCGCTGCTTTTCCTTGTCGAACTTCAGCACCTTCACCTGGATCTCGTCGCCGACGTTGACCAGGTCGCGGGGATGCGTCAGCCGGCCCCAGCTCATGTCCGTGATATGGAGCAGGCCGTCAAGCCCGCCCATGTCCACGAACGCGCCGTAGTCGGTCAGGTTCTTGACGACACCGGTGAACACTGCGCCCTCTTCGAGGTTCGCGAGCGTCACTTCCTTCTTGGCGTTCTGCTCTTCCTCGAGGATCTCCTTGCGGGAGATCACCACGTTGCCGCGCTTCTTGTTCAGCTTGATGACGCGGACTTCGAGCTCCGTGCCCAGGTAGCCGTCCAGGTTGCGCACCGGGCGCACTTCCACCTGCGAGCCGGGCAGGAACGCCTTCAGGCCGATGTCGACCATCAGGCCGCCCTTGACGCGGCTCAGCACGATGCCCTTGACCGGGATCTTGGTGTTCGCGGCTTCTTCCAGCGTGTCCCAAACTTTGTGGCGCAGCGCCTTGTCGTAGCTGACGAGGTAGCCGCCTTCCTGCTCCTCACGTTCCACGACCACTTCCACCTGGTCGCCGATGTTGAACTTCGGCGTGCCGGTGTGGTCCAGCACCTGCTCCAGCGGGATCATACCCTCGGACTTCAGGCCGATATCGATCACCACATGCTTGTCGGTGATCTTGACCACCGTGCCGGTGATGATCGTCTCTTCCGTCGTCATCGCCTGCGCGGCGTCCTTCTCGGCAGCCTGTTCGCGGTCGAAGCTTTCGAGGGCGCGCGCAAAATCCTCAGCGTCGTACTCCGGCTCGGCGTCGCCTGAAGTGGCGGCGATCTCCGGCACGGTGCTCTCCGATGCGGAGGTCTGTGCCTCGGCTGCGGGGAACTCAGAAGCTTCAGGAGCTGGGGAAGTCTCAGAAGCCGCGGTCTGCTCCGCTTCCGGGGTGGTGGTGGAAAGGTCGTTGCCGGCGAGCTGCTGATCCTCGGTCTGGTTGAGGGTCTGCTCTTCGGTGGTTTCGGGGGCGATGGGTTCCAGTGTGGTGTTCAGGGCTGTGCTCTCAGGGATGGTGTCGTGGTCAGGCATTCGCGTTTGCTGCTCCGGGATTCGGTCTTACTGCCGTCATCGCGGCTGGGTACTTCGTCCACGGGAGGCAAGCCGCCCCTGTGGAACGATGATCAGCCGAAGATGTGCGGGGTAAGGATGACAACGCATTTACAGCGAGCCGCTACGACCGAATCCCAGACGTATGGCCTCACCTGTAAGTGTAT
>CAXSHQ010000128.1:0-10112 GCA_964236875.1 uncultured Acidobacteriaceae bacterium
GTCAATCGCATCATTAAGGATATTTGCGTGCTCGATGTGACTCCTGACGGATTTGCCCTAGCGGAGTTGGCGCCGGGCGTGACGTTCGAGCAGGTACGACAGGCCACCAGCGCCTCCCTCCACGCTATAGAAAGCGGGCCCATGCCATGAGTGTCGTGATCGTTGCCGCGCGCTGTACGCCGATCGGCTCCTTCCTGGGCGCCTTCAAGGATGTTCCTGCCGTGACGCTGGCCTCAGCGGTCGCGAAGGAGGTCCTGCAGGGCTTGCAACCAAACGATGTAGCGGACGTGCTGGTGGGCAATGTGCTGCAGTCTGGCCAAGGCATGAATGTGGCGCGTCAGGTCGCGCTCGCAAGCGGGCCGCCCATCACGGTTCCGGGCCAGACGATCAATCGCGTGTGCGGCAGCGGGATGCAAGCCCTGGTGAGCGCCGTCCAGGCGATCCGTGCCGGCGATGGCGAACTGTACCTGGCTGGCGGCGCCGAGAGCATGTCGCGCGCTCCGTTCCTCTTGGAGGGGATGCGTAGCGGGCACGGGTTCGGCAACACGAGCCTGCTCGACAGCATGTTGCAGGACGGCCTGATTGACCCGACGCATCGGTACCACATGGGCATCACGGCGGAAAATGTGGCGCAGAAGTACGGCGTTTCTCGCGAAGATCAGGATGCCTTCGCCCTGGAGTCGCATCGCCACGCTGCGGCAGCCCAGGAAAACGGTACCTTCGATGACGAGATCGTGCCCATGTCCGTGCCGTCGCGCAAGGGGCCTGTTGTCGTCAACAAAGATGAAAGTGTGCGCCCGGATAGCAGCATGGAAGCACTAGCGCGCCTGAAGCCGGCGTTCCTTCCTGGGGGCACCGTGACGGCCGGCAATGCCAGCGGGTTGAACGATGGCGCAGCGATGCTGGCAGTGTGCAATGCGAAGTATGCTGAAGCCCGTGGCCTGCGGCCGCTTGCGGAGATAGTGAGCTATGCCGCCGTAGGCGTCGACCCGGCGTATATGGGCCTGGGACCTTCTGCTGCGATCCCGGTGGCCCTGCAGCGTGCTCAATTAAACATCGAAGCGATCGATCTTTTCGAGTTGAATGAGGCCTTCGCCGCGCAATCCCTCGCCGTGATCCGCGATCTCAGTTTGCCGCAGGAGAAGGTGAACCCGAGCGGTGGAGCGATCGCGCTCGGCCATCCAATCGGTGCATCCGGCGCGCGTGTGGTCGTCAGCCTGATCCATGCCCTGCGGAGAACGCAGAAGCAGTATGGCGTAGCCAGTCTCTGCATTGGCGGAGGCATGGGCATCGCTATGGTCCTACAGGCCCGTTCGTCGGAGCCGCAAAGAAGATCGCCTGCGCCGAAAGCGATAGGCAACAAATCTCCCCCTTAGATCAATGGGCGCATGGGCATCGCAGGGAAGACTAAGACACCGATTATAAATTTGCAAAGTAGTGAAAGGATTAGCGATGAGCTTTGACACAGGACGACGGGGGCTTTTCTCTCGCGGAGCGCTAGCGCTCGCGTTGCCGCTGCTTGGCGGTTCGGTTGCGGCGGCGGCGCGGAAGTACGATCCCGCCTCGCCGGATCGCGCCGGCGTGGGCGCGGCGGACGTAGATTTCGCCACATGGAACAGAATCAACAATCTCGTACATACCTATGCGGACTGTATGGACCGGCTCGATATGAACGGCCTCGGCGCGATCTTCCTGCCTGCGGCCATCTACGACTACAAACCCGGCATGGTGATGCATGGACGCGAAGCGCTCAAGGCGGGCTTCCTCAAGACGCTCGGCGCTTATCAGCGCACGTGGCACATGATGAGTGCACCGACGGTTAAACGCGGCGAGCGTCCGGGCACATATGAAGGGACAACCTATTTCGTCGCGCGGCACGAGCACAGGGATGGCGGCTTCCATGCGGTGTATGGCCGCTATGCCGATCGCTATGAGCCCGATACCGTTACCGGTGAGTTGCTAATCGCCAATCGAAAAGTGATTGCCCAGATGTCTGAAGGCGATGTGGGTGATCGCTACTGGCTGCCGCGCCCAAGCTGAGCAAGCGGAGCCGATTCTTGCTGGCCATATCGGGCAGTACCCAGCGGCTGTAGGGCCGGAGAGATCAATCCGAGGCAACTCAGAGCGCCGGAGGTCGCAGCCGAGAACAAGGGAGAGGACAATCTGGTCCTCAGCCGGTCAATGTCTCCGGTCAGAAGCTGAGTAGATCATAGGCCGGATGCTTCATGAGCCAGTCCTAGAGCAGGACGATCCTGCAGTTGAGGAAAAGCCACTGGAATGAACTTGGCCTGCTTGTACTCGACGTCAGCCATCAGCTAGTTGAGTCGGCTCCGGCCGGCGAAGCTCAGCTCCCCGCGCCCGTGGTCTGAGTAGACTTAAGCGATCTCCATGTGCACGATGCTCAAATTTTGAGCCCAGGGAACACTGCGGCGCAGAAGGGTTTCGCGTCGCTCTCGCTTCATTCGTTGGTCTTCGCCCATTCGGTAAAGCAAACAGTCATCGACGGCACGGGTTTACGGTGCCTGACACTCCAGTGCAGGTCCGGTGGGTCGAGCGCTTGCCGCATGTCGTCAGATTCCCGCGAAGTCGGATTGTCGCCAATCTCACGCGTCAAGCCGGACCAGCCACTCTCCGATCAGGCTGGCACACTCTTCCGGCGCCTCCTCGACCAGCAGGTGACCCATCCCCGGCAATGTCACGCGCTCACTATCTGCAAGATGCTCTTCCAGCTCCGCGGCGCTGGCGACCGGAACGACCGGGTCTTCGTCTCCCCAGATCAACAGAGTTGGAGTGGCGATCGCAGTCTTTGTCAAAGCTGCACGCAGACCGTCCATATCCTCGTCCCACGTCTTCAGTATCTGGAGAACCCGGCGCAGCGTGTTGCGGTTGCGCAGCACCTTCAGATGAGGGCGCAAATGCCGCATCCTGATACGTTTCTTCGACCCCGCAGCTTCGTTGTACGCGCGCAGAATCATCCAGCTTGGAGCAAGTGGAATGCTCAATGCAAGCATGCGGCCTGGCTGTCGGAGATAGAAGTTCACCACGCGGCTTCGGTACCCGCCAAAAGGGTGCGCCGGACACATTAATACGAGGCCCTTCAAAGCTGTTGGGGCCGTCGCCGCAAGCCGTAAAGCGAGCACCCCGCCATGTGAATGCCCAATAAGAACGGGTTGCACCAGGCCAACGTGCTTCATGAAAGCGTGGATCAGCGCAGTGAGGCTCGCCTGATGAACATCCAGCTTTTTCGCGCTATCCGCCCACTCCGCCGAAAGCAGGTCGATCGCCACAATCCGCCGGTCCGCCGGCAGCGCGGCGATCAGCTCCGTCAGTGTTTCCGCAGTAGCCAGCAACGCATGAAGCAGCAGGATCGGCGGGAGAGACGGCAACGCATCTTGTCCTCTGACCGCTTCCCGCTCCATGTAGGCCATGCGAACGCCGCTGACCACCACGGCACAGTATTGGTGACGCATCACCGCTCAAGTGCCCCTGACAGATTACCCATGCTTGCAAGCATAGCGAAAAGAAGGTTTGCTCGATCTCTTGATGAAAGTTCGGAGACACGGACTGGTAACCACCAGGCGGCTGTGCGAAGTTCAAGCTGACATGCGGTCGAAATGCACCTGGAGCAAGACCGCTGGGAGAGACATCAAATGTCAGTGAGAAAATGGATTCGATCTTGGATCGTAGTGCTCAAGCTGAACAGATTCCTTGCTCTTTATTGCGTCGCATCGGCAGCGCGGTATTCAGGCTGGCGTTGACTCAGCAATGCCGCATTCTAGCCCTTGTCATCCGATTCCTTAGCTAGTGTGAACACGCCTTAACTGCTCGGACTCGCTTTATGCTTCATCTCACTTGTTGGCTTCGCTGATCGTTTGGTCTTGTGCTCGGTGAGTGGATTCCGCGCGCGGGCGATGTGGGTGCGAAACTGCCTTTCCCGGTGGAGATCTTGTTCGCGCGAGAGCAAGACTGCCGCATCGCGGAGGTGTTCAGCCATGAGTGCCGCCGCGCGTTCACCGTCACGCTGTTGTATGGCCTGCATGATGGGTTTGTGGAATGAAAGTGTGTGTTCCAGCTCGACGAGTTGAGATGTGACCAAAATCATCTTGGCCATGGCGCGATGGATTGTCTGGTAAAAGCTGCTGGCGGCGCGGTTGCGCGAAGCCTGGAAGATAGCCCGGTGGAAGAGAAGGTCGGCTGCAACAAGCTTGAATGAGTTGCCCTTGCTCGATTCCAGATCGTGCATTGACTGTCGCAGCAATGCGATGTCCCGGCTGGTTGCACGTTCCGCTGCGAGCCGTGCAAGTCCAGGCTCTACGAGCTGCCGCAGCTCGATCAACTCATCCACGGAAACATCGTCGAGGAGGAAAAGGAATTCCATTGGTACGGCCAAGATGGCGGAACCGTCTGGATTCAGGTAGCTGCCATCGCCGACCTTCTGGGTGATGATCCCCATGATCTCAAGAACCTTGAGAGCCTGACGAAGCGAGGAGCGGGCCACGTTGAAGTGGCTGGCGAGTTCCCGCTCAGAGGGAAGGCGTGTGCCCTGGGTGAGCACGCCGTCACGAAGCATTTCTTGAAAACGCGAAATTAGCAATTGTGTGACGTTGTCTTTGCTGTGCGCCAGCAATGACAACCCTGCCTCGGAAGATTGAGGACTGCGACGGCCCATGAGGCCATCATCGAACATGCGAAATCGCGCGTCAACAAATGACGCGGAGATCGCCACAGGAGAGGGGAAGGAACTGTTGACAGATTTTTCTGAATGGTAGTACCTTTTCTCCACTTCAGGAGAACCGAAGGGTGAAGACGGCAAACTCCTGCCGGAGGAGAAGGATGAACGTAACGAAAAGCTTCACGAATTGGCTTGCGGTTGCGGCAGCCAGCCTTCTGCTTGTAGCCGGAGCGGCGGCCCAGGTTGAGCAGGGCCGCTTCGTAGGCAAAGTGTCCGATCCGAGCGGAGCGGCGGTGGGGAGGGCTGATGTCACGGCTCGCAACACGGCCACAAATATCACGCAGAAAACAGTGACCAACGGTACAGGCGAATATGTGATTACGCCGGTACCTGCCGGGCTGTACGTGCTGACGGTTACGGCGCAGGGCTTCAATCAGGCTGCGACGAAAGAGATCGAAGTGCAGGTCGGCCAGATCGTTCGGCAAGATGTGCCTCTGGTGATCGGCACAGCTACCACGGTGGTGGAAGTCTCCACCGCGACGCCGCTGCTGGCGACCGACACAGCGACCTTCTCGACCGTGCTTACCAACAAGGAAGTAACGGACCTGCCTATCAATGGACGTAATTTCTACCGTCTTGCGCAGCTGACGCCTGGTGCGGCGCTACTGGGAGCAACGGGCAACACGCTGCCCATCCGGCCGGAAACCGTAAATGGGAATGTAATCAGTGGAATCCGCGGCAGCGCGACATGGTTCCTGCTGGACGGTGTGGATACTTCAGAACAGCATCAGGGCGGCACGTTTATTCAGGCGTCCATCGATGCCATCCAGGAGATATCCGTAACGCAGAGCCCTTACTCCGCAGAGTTCAACCGCGGCGGCGCGTTCTTCAATACGACCACGAAATCCGGCACGAACGCGTTTCATGGCGGCGTTTTCGAATTCTTCCGCAACGACTACTTAGACGCACGCTCCTACTTCGCGCTCACACGGCAGCGGCTCAAGCGGAATCAGTTTGGTGCGACTCTGGGCGGCCCGCTTTCGATCCCGTTCCTATACTCCGGGCACGACCGGACGTTCTTCTTCTTCAACTACGAAGGGCTGCGGTTGCGGCAAACGGTGGTTTACAACAGCACAGTTCCTGCAGACGCTGTACGTGCCGGGGTCCTGACCGGCTACAAGGCGATCTACGACCCACTGACAAGCGTGACCGCGGGCAATGTGACCCAACGCATGGAATTTACGAACGATGTGATTCCTCAGAGCAGGATTTCTCCCCAGGCAACTGCGATCCTGGCGCTTTATCCGCACCAGAACACGACGACAGGGACGTTCTCGTCCAACGCTCCGCAGCCCATCAACTTCAATCAGTTCATCTCCCGCGTCGATCATCAGATATCACCGAAAAACCGCATGTTCGCGCGCTGGGTGTACATGCGCCAGAGCGAAACAGATCCCAACTTTTCCCCTTCGCTCGGGGTAGCCAAGCTGACCTCGCTGGGGCAGGACATCGCTGCGGGCTTGAGCACGAACATCGGCAGCAAGATGGTGAATGAACTCCGTTCGCACTTCTTGCCCAGCCATGTCAGGCTGCCGGGATTTCTGCAGGGACCGGACTTCAACGGGAATGTCGGGGTTACCGGCTTTTCCGACCTGCTGCGCAACGGCTCGGGCTCCTTTCCGGATTATGCGTGGAGCGGGTATGCATCGCTGCAGGGCTCATCGTTCGACCAGAGGCCGAAGTCCCAGGACCGCAAGGCATGGGAGATCGCAGACAATTTCACGATCCTGAAGGGCCGGCACTCGTTGAAGCTGGGAACTCTGGTGCGGTACTACCAATGGTTAGGCTATGACAGCCAGCAGTATGCCGGTGCCTTCACCTTCAATGGCAATGACACGGCGAACGTGAAGCTCACCACAAACGGCGGCACCACCACAACCTCGACCTCCGGCGGCGATGCCTTCGCAGATTTCCTGCTCGGCTACCCTTCCGCCGTGCAGCGTGCTTACCCCGCTACCAACTTCGGCGGGCAGGGCTGGTACCGGCAGTTCTTCGCGCAGGACGACTTCCGGGTGAACGAGCGGCTCACCATCAACATGGGCCTGCGCTACGAATATTCTCCCTGGCTGACGGGATACCAGGGCCAGGTGGGAACCTTCGATCCCACGCAGAGCAAGCCGGTGATTGTGGGTGGTGATGGCACAACGCCTGACCTGTCGGCGCAGCCCGCGGCGGCGCGCGCCTATGCCGCTTTCGGGCAGTACATCCAAACCAGCAGCACAGCCGGTCTGCCTTACAACATGACGTATCCGGACAAGGTGCAGTTCGCGCCTCGCGTAGGCATCTCCTACTCGCTGGATCCCACCACAGTGGTCCGCGCGGGCTTCGGGATCTTCTTCGAGCCGGAAGGCACGAGCGGCCGCGTGAACCTGAACATGCTTCCGTTCCGTTTGAACGAGACGCAGAACCAGACGCAGAACGTGGCTCCCACACGCACGCTGGCGAACTACTTCCTAGGCGCGCCGCTCGGCTCGGCGCTCGCGAATCCCTCGCTGGTGCCCACGAGAACGCACCTGGCGTTGGGCGAGAACATTCACTTCAGCATGGACCTGGAACACCAGTTCTCGCAGCGTGATGTCTTCGATATCGCCTATGTGGGGAACCGGGGAGTCCACCTGAATACCGCGCAGGATGCCAACGATCCGGCGCCCGGCGCGGGCACTATCCAGACCCGGAGACCGTACCAGCCGTGGGGAACCATCAGCTTCAACACACAGGACCTGACGCATACTTACCATTCGCTGCAGGTCAAGTACGACCATCGCTTCAGCCACGGCTTCGGGCTGTTGGCCTCCTACACATGGTCCAAGTGGCTGGCGTATGGCCCGACGGCGGCGGTGGGCGGCAACACGGGTTTCGAGAAGGCGCTCTCTGCCTTCGACGTGCCGCACAATCTGGCTCTCAGCGGAAGCTACGCCCTGCCCGTGGGCCGCGGACGCATGTTCCTCAGTAAATCGAACCGCTTCGTGGACGCGCTGGTGGGCGGATGGCAGTTGCAGACCATCATCGTGCTGCGAAGCGGCACGCCCTACACACCGAGCATTGGCGGCGACCGCGCCAATACCGGCGTAGGCGGCCAGCGGCCGAACTTTAACCCGACAGGATGCAATGCGAGTTTCAAGCGGTCGTTTGCAACCTGGTTCGACCGCGCCTGCTATGTGGACTCTGCGGTGTACACCTATGGCACCTTGCGGGCGAACACGCTGCGCTCGGACGTAGGGCGGCAGTATGACGGCTCGTTGTTCAAGAACTTCGCTCTGCCGGGGGAAAGCACGTTGAACTTCCGCCTGGAGGTTTTCAACATTCCCAACAGCGTCACGCTGAACGCGCCCAGCACCAACATCGATACAACCACCGGCGGGCAGGTGACCGGAACCAGTGGACCGCGCAATATTCAACTCGCGGTGAAGTACAACTTCTAGATTGGGCAAAGGATAGAGATGCTGAAAAAGATTGACGGGAGCAGGCTGGTCCTAACGGCCACTGCATTGGCATCGCTGTCGCTTCAAGCAGCTGGCCAGGGCGTGATCCCTGCGCCGGCGCCGACCTCTTCGCAGGCCGCTGTGACGATTACGGCGGACCTGTCCAAGACGGTCGCGCCGTACAAGCCGATCTATAGCTGGTTTGGCTATGACGAGGGAAACTACACCACCATGCGCAACGGCAAGGTGCTGCTGCGCGAGCTGCATGACCTGAGCCCGGTACCGGTGTACATCCGCGCGCACCACCTGCTGACCTCCGGCGATGGAAAGGCGGAGCTGAAGTTCAGCTCCACCAACGTGTACCGCGAAGATGCGAATGGAAAGCCGGTGTACGACTTCACGCTGCTGGACGGGATCTTCGATGAGTACAAGGCTGCGGGCGTGCGGCCAATGGTAGAACTCGGCTTCATGCCGAAGGACCTGGCCGCGGTGGTGCCCGGGCGCACGGAGTATCAGGTGCACTACCCCAAGAGCACCATCAGCGGCGCTTCCAATAACCCGCCCAAGGACTATGCGAAATGGGGCGAGCTCGTTCGCGTAGTCACGGCGCATCTGGTGGAGCGCTACGGTCGTGAAGTGGTCCAGCAATGGTACTTCGAAGTATGGAACGAACCCGACATCGATTACTGGCACGCAACCGAAGACGAGTACCTGAAGCTGTATGACTATGCCGTGGCGGGCGTGCGCGCTGCGCTGCCGACGGCCCGCGTGGGCGGCCCCGCGACGACCGGGCCGACGCCCCCACGCGCTTATAACTACCTGAAAACTTTTCTGGAGCATGTGAGCACAGGCAAGAACGCGGCTACCGGAGGTGCTGTGCCGCTGGACTTCATCTCCTTCCACGTAAAGGGATTGCCGCGCATTGTGGAAGGCAAGGTCACCATGGGCATCGCTCATGAGCTGACCGACGCGGACCGCGGATTCGGGCTGATTGCGCAGTATCCACGCTTCCGGTCCACACCGATCATCCTGAGCGAAGCCGACCCGGAAGGCTGCGCCGCATGCTCCTCGCGCGTGAACCCGGCGAACAATTACCGCAACGGAACGCTGTATCCGGCGTACACAGCGGCGGCCTACAAAGCCCTGTTCGATCTGCAGGATCGCAACGGCGTGAACCTGCTTTCCATGCTGAGCTGGTCCTTCGAGTTTGAAGACAAAGATTATTTTGAAGGCTTCCGCTCGCTCGCCACCAACGGGATCGACAAGCCGGTGCTGAACGTCTTCCGGATGTTCGCGATGATGAGCGGCTCACGGGTGATGACGACGAGCACGGGAAGTGTCCCGCTCGACTCGCTGGTAAAGACCGGCGTGCGCGAGGCAGCGGATGTAGACGCCATGGCCACAGCGGACGACCACAAGGCAGCCGTGCTGCTGTGGAACTACCACGATGCGGACCAGCCCGCCGAGGCAACACCCACGATCGTGGAGATCCATGGTGTGCCCAGGAATGTAACAAAGGTGCTGGTGCAGCACTATCGGATCGACGATGCGCACAGCAATGCCTATACCGTATGGAAGGCAATGGGATCACCGCAACAGCCCACCACCGAGCAGTACGCGCAGCTCCAGGCGGCGGCCGGATTACAGCTGCTGGAGGCTCCGCAATGGGTCGAAGTGCAGAACGGAAGCCTGCATGGTTCGACGTTGATGCCACGGCAAAGCATCTCGCTGCTCAAGCTGGGCTGGTAAAGGGACGCGCATGGAACGCAGGTGGTATTACGTCACGCTGGTAGCGGTCGCGATTGCGATCGCCTACTTCGACCGGCAAACGCTGCCGGTCGCGGTAGCGGCTATCCAGAAGACGATCCCCTTGAGCAACGAGCAGTTTTCCTATCTGGGAACGGCATTCCTGCTTGCCTATGCTGCGCTGTACATGATCGGCGGGCGCATGCTGGATG
>CAXSHQ010000128.1:10141-11789 GCA_964236875.1 uncultured Acidobacteriaceae bacterium
ATTATGACCGGATGGTCGCTGGCCTGCGCCCTGCATGCGGCTGCCAGCGGCTTCGGCATGCTGCTGGCGGCGCGCTTCGCGTTGGGTGCGGGTGAAGGCGGAGCGTTTCCGGCGGCCACGCGCGTGGTTGCGGAGTGGATTCCGGCTGCGGCGCGTTCCACGGCGATGGGCATCATCAACGCGGGAACGGCGCTCGGCTCGGTGCTGGCGCCGCCGCTTATCGGCTTTGTACTCCTGCGACAGGGCTGGCGCGCGGTGTTTCTGTTAGCAGGCGCGGCAGGCTTGGCGTGGGTGATCTGGTGGGCTATCAGCTATCGGCCGAACACCAGCACCCTTTCCGAGAACACCATGGACGCCCGCTCGGCCGCACGCACCATGACATGGGGCGAGGTGGTGCGCCGGCGTAACGTGCAGACCTTCGTCTTCGCCAAGTTCATGAGTGATGGCGCGTGGTACTTCCTGCTGTTCTGGCTGCCGAAGTATCTGTATGACGCACGTGGTTTCGACATCAAGCACGTAAGCTACTATGCGTGGATCCCCTACGCAGCCTCCGGCGTTGGGAGCTTCGTGGGCGGCTGGTTTTCTTCACAATTGTTGAAGCGGGGGCACTCGCTGGACTTCGCACGCAAGCTGACCCTGGGTCTGTGTGCGGCAGGCATGCCGGTAGTGATGCTGGTTTCGGTCTCGCCTGTGCGAACGGCGCTGCTGCTGTTCAGCATTGCCTTCTTCTGCCAGCAGGCGTGGTCCGGGCTGATCATGACCCTGGCTACGGACATTTTCCCGTTGACCGTGGTGGGTACCGTGGCCGGATTGATTGGCTTTGGCGGCGCCATGGGCGGCGCGCTCTTTGGACTGGTAGCCGGCCGCCTGCTGGGGCTGGGTTTTACGTACCAAACGCTGTTTGTATTGATTGGAACATTTCACTTGATTGGCTTTCTTGCCATCATGCTGTTTGCGGGCAAGATTCAACCCCTGAGCGTGACCCAGCTCGCTCCTGAGCTGGCTACCGACCTGCCGAGGTAAAAGAGAAAACATGAAGATCACCGAAGTCCGTACCCGAGTTGTGCAGTGGGAAGGCAACACGGTTCCCCTGCCACCGCATTTCTGCACCAATCCCATGGATCTTGTGGCCTTTCGTGAAGCATCCATGGGCAATTTCGCTTTTCACAATTGGCTGGTGGTGGAGATTTTCACGGACGCGGGCCTGGTGGGATTGGGCAACGCTGCACTTGCGCCCATGGTGACCAAGCAGCTGCTGGACATCTACCTGAAGCCGCTGCTGCTGGGCGCAGACCCTTGGGACGTGGAGTACCTGTGGCAGCAGATGTACCGGCGCACGCTGGCGTTCGGTCGTAAGGGCGTGGCGCTGACAGCCATCTCGGCGGTGGACATCGCTCTGTGGGACCTGCTTGGCAAAGCGGCGAAGCAGCCGGTGTTTCGTCTGCTGGGCGGGCGCACCAAGGAGCGGATCCCGGTGTACGCCAGCCGCCTGTACGCGATGCCGATCCCGGAACTGCGCGGAGAAGCGCAGAAGTACAAGGACGAAGGCTACACGATGATGAAGCTGCGCTTCGGCTGGGGACCGCTGGACGGCGCCGAAGGCATGCAGAAGAACCTGGAACTCGTCCGCACTGTGCGTGAGGTGGTG
>CAXSHQ010000129.1:0-8658 GCA_964236875.1 uncultured Acidobacteriaceae bacterium
TGTGCTTCGCTCGCTCGTGGAGCGCTGCTTGTAGAGCCGCGTCGAACCGCGGATCGATTTCGCTGTGGAACTGCTCGTCGGGTGTCATGGTGATCCTCATTTGCGTGGCGCTCCCTTGGGGGAGGAGCGCTTAGCTGACGGCCGCTCCTTCCCTGTTTTGTGGCGTGGTGTGTGGTGTTGCCGTTTCGGTGTTGCCCACCGCGCGTTGCCGCGTGGCGTCTTCCCACTTCGCCCGCAGCTCCGCTCGCGCCCGCATCAACCGCGTACGCACTGTGCCTTCAGGCAAACTCATGACCGAGCCGATCTCGCGCGAGTTCATCTCTTCTATTGCCGAGAGCACGAGCGGCTCGCGCAGCTCGGGCGAGAGCTGATCGATCCAGAGCTGCAGCAGCCCACGCTCGTCAGCGTCTGCCGTGCTCTGCTCCGGCGTGGCCCGGTCGTCGGGCAGGCGATACTCCGCGCCGTCTTCGGCTACGTTGGGGCGCGCGGTTCTGCGTGCCTTCGAGTCGATCGCCGATCGCCAGACCACGCGGGCGAGAAAGGCTCGCTCGTCGGCGATGTCCTGCCAGCTTTCGCCGCGATACAGCTTGATCAGGGCGTCCTGCACGGCGTCTTCGGCATCCTGCGGGTGGCGCAGCACGCTGGCCGCGACGCGATAAAGAAAGTGCGCATGCTCGTGAACGATCCGCGTGAAGAACGCTTCACGCGCCGTTGGCGAAGTGCCTGCCTGCTGCGAAGATGCTCCGTTGGGTCCCAGAACCATGCCCCTTCACCTACTAAGACCGGTGCAGACGCAAAAGTGTTCACGCAAAAAGAAGGACCGGGCACGGTGCCCGGTCCTTCTCGGTGTTCTGGTCGCGGTTTAGTGCGGTGTCTGGTTGGCTTTGATGAACTCGGCGGTCTTGTCGTGGAGCTCGTGCAGCGCCTGCTCATTGATGTAGACCATGTGGCCGGTCTGGAAGAATTTGTAGTCGATGTTCGACTGCAGCTCGGCCGGGATGGGCAGGTGCTTCATCTCGTAGGTGGCGCCGAAGTAGAGCGTGCCCAGATCGAAGTAGCCGCCCATGAGCAGCACATGCATCTTGGGGTTGCGCTTCATGGTCATGGCGAGGTCATTGACCACGTTGAGCGTGCCCGCCTCGCCGCCGCCGCCGCCACGACGACCGCCTGCGCTGTGGCTCATGTCCCAGTTGAAGACGCCGGGCTCACGCGCGCTCGGCTTGTAGGTCATGGCCTGGCCGAACTTCAGGTCGTTGTGCGCGTAGGTGTTGATGGCAGCCAGGAAGGCGGACGTGGTGGCGCTGGAGAACGGGTCGCCTTCCGATTCTCGGCTGAGCGGGTCCATGTCCGGGCCTTCATAACGCGAGTCCAGGCGGCCGGTGGTGATGCCGGCGGTCTCCTGAAGATGCTTCGAGAACTGACCCCCCGTCAGGCGAAGGTTGGCCTTGACCCAGAGAGCCGCGGGCACGCCGGTGTAGCTTTCGAGCTTGGCAGCAACGGCGGCTTTCTTGCCGGGATCGAGCATCGCGCCCTGCAGCAGCGCGCTGGCGTACTCGCCGAGGGAGTACTGCTCGACCTCATGGATCCAGGGCTCAAGCTGCGCGGGCTGGTTGGGCACCTTGTGGTGGTACCACGCGGTGGCGGCCATGCTGGGCAGCGCGAGGAAGAAGCCGTTCTCATTGCCGGGGCTGCCGTCGGAGCCATCGGCGGAGTTGGCGAAGCTGAGGATCTGGCTGAGGAACACGACGCCGTTCATGTCCACGCCGCTGCCAGCGAGATCGTTGACCAGCACCGCGTCGCGCGTCGTGCCGTAGCTTTCGCCGAAGAGGAACTTGGGCGAATTCCAGCGGTTGTACTTGGTGAGGAAGCGGCGGATGAAGCGGTCGAACGCGTGGCCGTCCGGATCGACGCCATAGAATGCCGGGCCTGCGTTGCGGCCCATGATGCGGCTGTAGCCGGTCCCCGGGGCGTCGATGAAGACGAGGTCGCTGACATCGAGCAGCGAGTACTGGTTATTGACGATGGCGTAGGGCGCGCCCACCTGGTGCTTGGTGTCCGGCGTGACCAGGCGCTTGGGGCCGAAGCTGCCCATGTGGAGGTACATAGTGGGCGAGCCGGGGCCGCCGTTGTAAAGGAAGGTGATGGGCCGCGAGGCAGAGGGGCCGCCTTGCGCGAAGTAGGCGGTGTAGAACATGCGCGCGGTGGCGGGCTGGTCGTTCGGGTTGGCCGGCAGCTCCACCGGCGCTTCGGGCAGGTACTTGCCGTCGTTGCCGATCTGCGCGTCCTGCGGGTCCGTGGAGCCGACGGTGAGGACACCGGCGACCGCGCGGTAAGCGATAGCCTTGCCGCCTTCAATGCTTACCGAGCCTTCGGTTATGGAATCGGCGGGGATGGCTGGAACGCGACGATCGGTATCGCTTCCTCCACCACCACCGCGCGGTGCGGAGGTAGTGGTCGTGGTGGTGGTGGCGTTGTCACCGCGGCCTTCGGGCGGGGCGCCGGGCGTTTCGGGCCGACGGCCCTGCGCGCCTGCGCTGACGGCGGCCAGTGTCATCAGAGACACGACGGCCATAAACCTGCTCTTTACCAGCATGCTTTTCTCTCCTGGGAACTGCGGTGGATGAACTTTACTGTACTGCAAAAGTGCGAGGCCACCGCAAGGCGGGCGCCAGGAAACATTTCTTTTGGGCAGCGGGGAACTTTTCGCCGCTTCGGGCAATTACCTGTATGAACGGCGCCAGAGGGCATCGTTGATCCGGAGTTGCGTATGGTGATGGTGAGCCAGGAGCGTGCGATGGCGGAACAGGAGCGCGGGTTCGTCGCGGGTGAATGGCCGCCAGAACGAGTGGGCCAAAGCGTGAGTCGCGCGTCGGCAGGACGACTCGGGGATGGAAGCCTGAACGGCGACGCCGCAACGGTTGGCGAAGCGGCGAGCGTTCCAGACGAGCAGTTGATGCTGGCGTTCTGCGGCGGAGACGAAGCGGCCTTTGAGACGCTGTTCCTGCGCTACAAGCAGCCCATCTTTGGTTTCTTCCGGCGGCGCTTGACCGATCAAACGCGCGCGGAGGAGCTCACGCAAGAGTGCTTTCTGGCACTGTTGCGGGCGGGTGAGCGGTACAAGCAGCAGGCAGCGTTTCGGACATTTCTATACGCGATCGCGCTGAACCTGCTACGGGCCGATCGCCGCAAGACGACGTTTCGTGCACTGTGGAGCGGGAACCCTCCGGAGACGGAAGCGGCGGATGCCCAAGCCGATGCCGAAGCGGGTGTGCTGATGCGAGATGTGCTCAGCCGGTTGGAACCGCACGACCACGAAGTGCTGATGCTGCGTAGCTATGAAGACCTGAGTTATGCGGAGATTGCGGAGCTGTTGCAGATGCCGGTAAACACCGTGCGCTCACGCCTGTTTCGTGCGCGGGCAGCGTTGCGCGATCTGCTGTCGAGCCCGCGTCCTGGGCAGCAGCGAGGCGCAGCATTCGAGAACGCGCAAGGAAAGGAGCAGGCGTGATGATCGCGACCATTCACAGTAGCGACGAAGAGTTGATGGCCTTTGCGGAAGGCGAGCTGCCGCAGGGCGAGATGCAGGCGACAGAAGCTCACCTGCAGGAGTGCGAGGAATGCACGGCGCGACTTGCGGCATGCCGCGGGGGCGCGGAGTCGCTGGATGAGGAGCTTGCTACATGGAGCACCGAGCCGATACCGAAGCGTGTGGAGCGCGTGGTGCTTGGCGCACTGGCCTCGCGCGGACGTGGCGAGGCAGGTGGCCGTTCCGTTCCGACTTCGCCCCACATATGGGGTGTATGGGGCGCCGGCCGGTGGCGCCTGTGGGCGGGTGCGGGTGCTTGCGTAGCCTTTCTAGTGCTGGTGATTGCCAGTGGCGTGGGAACGCATCAGCAACCTCAACCTTTTTCGAAGGCAAAGCTATCTGAACCGGAGTCGGTGGTGCCTTCACCTTCCTCGGCTGCGCCGGCCAAGATGCCCAAGGCAGAAGACCGCTGGGAGATGGATAAGGCGGTGGTACCCGGGGGTCTTGCAAACCCGGAAGCTGCTGCACCGCCGCCGCCACCACCCGTACCGATCCCGCAGAAGATGGCTGCATTGCGTGCTGCACCACCTTCTCAAAGTGCCGGAGCCAGAGAACGTAGAAACGTCCGCACGCCCGCATCGACCGAGCCGATGATCGCGCACAACGCCACGCTCCACATGACGGTGGACAACGTGGACCGCGAGCGCGTGGTGCTGGAGGGCCTGCTGGCACGCTATGGCGGGTATGCCGCGCAGATGCAGGTCAACACCTCAACTGAAAGCCCGCGCAGTCTCACGGCTTCACTGCGCGTCCCAGTTGCGTCGCTAGCGCAGGTGCTGGCTGATCTGCGCACGCTGGGGCACGTGGAGAACGAGTCGCAGTCCGGCGAGGATGTCGGCCAGGACCATGCCGATTTGCAGGCGCGGCTGAACACAGCGCGCAGCACGGAGGAACGGCTGCGCGGCATTCTGCGCGAACACACCGGCAGCGTGTCTGACGTGCTGGAGGTGGAACAGGAGATTGCGTCCACGCGGGAGAAGATCGAAAGCATGGAAGCGGAGCTGGACGGCATGGAGCACCGCGTGCACTATGCAACCATCGATCTTCAGCTCAGCGAAGCCGCTGCAAAGCCGGCGACCGGAAGCGTAGGCGCGCGGCTTGGAAACGCCATCTCCGCGGGCTGGCACAATGCAGGCGAGCTGCTGCTGGGGCTCGCGTTATGGCTTGCGGAAGATGGTCTGGAGATTGCGGTCGTCCTGCTGCTGCTCTGTGTGCCGGGAGCATGGTTGTGGCGGCGCTACAAACGCCTGCAGTCCAAGCTGTAGGCGTCAGCGCTCCATGTCGGGGAAGGGACCCACACCGCCGCCCGCGATCCACTGGTCCATATGTTCTTCGAGTACGGGCAGCGGGAGCGAGCCGGCTTCGAGCACGGCATCGTGGAAGGCGCGGAGGTTGAACTTCGCGCCTAACGCCGCTTCGGCCTTCTTGCGCTCCTTCTGGATTTCGAGCTGGCCCAGATAGTAACTGAGCGCCTGCGCGGGCCAGGAGATGTAGCGGTCCACCTCGGTTTCGATCTCGTGGTCGCTGAGGGCGGTGTTCTCGCGCAGGTATTGCTGGGCCTGCTCGCGGGTCCAACCCTGCGCGTGTACCCCCGTGTCGACGACCAGCCGCGCGGCGCGCCAGGCCTGATAGCTGAGCATGCCGAAGCGCTCGTAGGGCGTGTGGTACATGCCCATTTCGTCGCCGAGGCGCTCGCAGTAGAGCGCCCAACCTTCGCCGTAGGCGGAGATGTACTGCCGACGGAACTGCGGCAGATGCTTGTCCCGCTGGACTTCCTGCGCGACCGCCTGCTGCCAGGAGTGGCCGGGCGCGGACTCATGCAGCGTGAGCGCGGGCAATGCGTAGAGCGGGCGCGAGGGCAGGTCGTAGGTGTTGAGGAGGTAGCTGGTCATGCCGCCGCGGCCCGCGGTGTAGAACGGCGCGATGTCCGGCGGGACGGGCACGATGGCGAAGCGGACGCGCGGGGCATACCCGAAGAATCGCGCCGAAACACCATCGAATTCCTTGGCGATCCAGGCGGCGTGATCGAGGAGCTGCTGAGGTGTTTTGGCGTAAAACCGTGGGTCGGTGCGCAGGAAGGTGAGAAATGCGGGAAAGTCGCCGGTGAAACCGCTGCTCTTCATGGCGGCGAGCATCTCGGCGTGGATGCCTTTCATCTCGTCGAGGCCGATCTGGTGGATCTCACTCGGCGTGAGCGTGACGGTGGCGTACTCGAGGATGAGCGACTGGTAGTAGGCTTGGCCGTCGGGCAGGCTGGTGGCGGCGAGTGCCGGGTTCGCGCGCGGCACGTACTCGGTGTTGAAGAACTGAAGCAGCTTGGCGTAGGCGGGGATCACGATGTGCGTAATGACGTCGTCGGCCTCGGCGCGTAGCTTGGCCTGCCCGTCGGCGGGGATGCTGGCGGGCATAGTCGCGAACGGCAGGTAGAAGTTGGTGGCCTGCGCGTTCTTCGCGTTCGCGACGTCCTTCAAGCCCTGGTCGCGGCCGGTGAGCGTGACGCGCGGCGGGGTGAAGCCGCGTGCCTCTCCGGCGCGCATATTGGCGATCTGCTCGTCGAAGTAGGTGGGCACATCGCGCAGGCGCGAGAGGAAGCGCTGGTAATCTTCCAGCCGGCGGAAACCGCGTGCGTCGAGCGGAGCGAGCTCACCCCAGAACTGCGTGTCGGAGTTCACCGGCCGCTCATACTCGCGATACTTCTCGCGGTTGTGATCGACGATGAGCTGCGCTTGATAGACCTCGAAGTTCAGGTGCTGCTCAGGAGAAAGCGCCTTCGCATCGATCTTGTCCAGGCCGGCGAGCACGCTTTCGGTGTGGGCCAGGGCCTTAGCCTGCGTAGCGGGGTCGACGTGCTGAAGGTGTGCGGGCGCCATGCGGCGGTTCTCGTCGCCCTGCGGCTCGCCGCCGCGTTGCGCGCGCCGCCACTGCTCATCGGCTGTATAGAGTGCAATGAACTTCGCGTCCTCCGCGTTAGCGGGAGCCGCCGGCTTTGCGCTCGCTGCCGGGGCGGGAATCTGCCCTGCCGGAGCCATGGCGGGAGGCACGGCAGGTGCTGTCTGGGACCATGATGGCGCCCAGGCGGCGGCACCTGCCAAGAGGGCAAACGCGAGGGCGGGTGCAAGCGACAAAGTCTTTCTCATGCTTTCCTTTGTTCATGCCGGTGGTGTAGAAATTGTGCGTCGAGCCGAAACGCCCCGCATCTGAAAAGCGAAACAGCCGAAGTTCGCGCCAAGGGCAGCGCAACCCCATCCTGTAACGTAATCGAGTAGCCCTCATTTTGCTCTCGAGAAAGGCAGTTATGCACGTCAAGCGTCTTCTTCTTGCGTTGTATCTTCTTCTGCTCCCCAGCCTCGCGGCCTTTGCGCAGACGAACAACACGTGGGACATCGACTCCGCGCATTCCAACGCGAGCTTCGAGATCAAGCACCTGGGCGTGAGCACGGTGCGCGGCTCCATCCACAAGATCGCGGGCAAGGTGGAGTGGAACGACAAGGAGCCGGCCAAGTGCAGCGTGATGGCCGACCTGGACGCAACCACGATCAATACGGGCGAGGACGCGCGCGACAAGCACCTGAAGTCGCCGGACTTCTTCGATGTGGCCAAGTACCCGACGTTGCATTTCCAGTCGACGCAGGTGACGAAAGTGAACGGCAAGTTCAAGGTGATGGGGAACCTGACGCTGGGCGGCCAGACCAAGATGGTAACGCTCGATGTCGACGGCCCCGTGGCGGCGCAGAAGGGTATGCGCGGCGGGCTGGTCAGCGGCTTTTCGGCGACCACCACGATATCTCGCAAGGACTTCAACTTCGCCCCCAAGTATGGGCAGCCGATGCTGGGCGATGACGTGAAGATCGTGCTGGACCTGGAAATCGGACAGAAGTAGCTCGGCCCGGGCAGAGAGCCTCGCGCTCTCTGCCGCCGAGTCTTGTTGCCAGGTTCCTAGCGGGTGGGCTGGGCTAAAATGAAAGCACGCTCACGGACGCCCGGGCGACACGCTCCGTGCCCATCCGCATTCCCAAGCTCCTCGGCCAGTTGCCAGAGCCTCTACGCTGGTTCTGCATCGCCTCCGCGCTGCTTACGCTTGGAGGGCTGGCGGCTGAGTGGATCTGCAGAAGCGTCCTGCACCTGAGCACGTACCCTTACGCGTACTACTCGCTGCCGCACGATGGCTGGGTGCTGGACCTGACGATGTTCCACATTCGTTTCCAGCACATCCATTCCCCTGACTTTTTCAATCCCCTGTACGGGCCTCCTTACCAATACCCTGCCGCGGTCGCGCCGCTGTACTGGCTTTTCCACCGGCTTGCGCATCCAGCGATCCCCTTTGTAGCTTGCGGCGTTGCGGCAATCGCCGTGCTCATGGCCTTGCTGGGGCGAGCGCTCCGGCGACGTGGGCTGGCGGCGGGTTCGACATGGCTGTTTTTGGCCGTTACGGCAGTGTGTTCGTATGCGTTCTACTTCGAGTTCTCGCGCGCGAACATGGAGTTGTGGCTGTGGCTGCTCTGCGCAGCCACGGTGTATTCGGTGGTACGAGGATGGACGTGGGTGGGAAGCGTGCTGCTGGGCGTGGCCGTCGCCATGAAGCTGTATCCGTTTGTGCTGCTGGGCCTGTTTCTTTCGCGGCGGCAGTACCGGCAGGCGGGCTTCAGCCTGCTGGTCGCGGCAACGGCCAACGTGCTTTCGCTCTTCATGCTCTGCCCCGATATCCGCGTCGCCAACCATGGCGTTCTGAAGGTGCTGAAGGAGTTTCAAGCGCAGTTCATCATTCCCTACCTGCCCGGCTATATCGGGGTAGACCACTCGCTGTATGCGCTGATCAAAGGGCTGCTGGGACCGCTGCCGGCCGCGACGTATACGCAGATCTTCCGTGGCTACATCGTTGCCGCTGCACTTGCCGGGCTGCTGCTGTACTTCCTGCGGATACGCAAGCTTCCGTTCCTGAACCAGGTGCTCGCGCTCACGGCGGCATACATCCTGCTGCCGCCTGTGTCTGACGATTACACACTCATTCATCTGTACACGCCGCTGGCGATGCTGGCGATCGTGAGCGTCGACCAGTGGCGGCAAGGCGACGG
>CAXSHQ010000129.1:8668-11784 GCA_964236875.1 uncultured Acidobacteriaceae bacterium
GAACATGGGAAGACAGCGACGCCCTCCGAGCACATTTGGGCCAGAAGATCGTGCTGGTCGGCGGGGGATATATCGGCGTCGAAGTGGCTGCCGACTTTGTAACCAGTGGCGGCAAGGCGACGGCAGAATGCCGGGCATGACGGTGGTCTGGATCTCCCTGGCGGTGCTGCTCTCGCAGGTGGGCGAGTTCATCTTCCGTGCAGAGCGCATGGGAGGACAGATCAAGGCGGTCGCGCTGCTGATCCTGATCTTCGTGGCGCTGCGGTACCGGCTGCCGAGCAGCTTCGATGGAAGCGTGGATGAACGGCAGACGATGCCTGCGGTGAGTTGAGGCCGTTCCTCCCTTTCTGCTGACCCTTGCGCCGGCGGCATCATAGAATGGCGGGGCGCTGCGGACGAACCCAGCGGCCCGTTTTCCGGAGGTGTGGGTGCCATGCGTGTAGGCCTGATGACTCGCGAGTTTCCGCCATATGTGTATGGCGGCGCCGGTGTGCATGTGGAGTATCTTTCGCGCGAGTTGGCCAAGCGCATCGAGGTGGAGGTGCACGCGTGGGGCGAGGCGCCCAAGGTGGAGCAGTTGCCGGAGCACACCCAGCCGCCGAACCCAAACCTCGAAGTTCACTTCGAGAACCCGTGGCCGATGATCTCCACGGGCACGGACGCGAAGTTCAAAGGCGCGCTGGAAGCGCTGTCGCTGAACCTGCTGCAGCAGCTCCACCTGGAGAAGCTGAGCGTGGTGCATACGCATACGTGGTATGTCTCCATGGCCGGGTTCTGGGCGAAGAAGCTGTACGGCATTCCGTTCGTGCTGACGACGCACTCGCTGGAGCCGCTGCGCGCGTGGAAGGCGGAGCAGCTTGGGTCGGGGTATGCGCTGAGCTCGTGGATGGAGCGCACGGCCATTCTCGATGCGGACGCGATCATCGCGGTTTCGAACGGGACCAAGGCCGACATCCAGCGGGCCTATCCGGATGTGGACCCGAGCCGTATCCACGTGATCTATAACGGGATCGACCTGGAGCAGTACCAGTACACCGAGGACACCTCTGCACTGACGCGATACGGCGTGGATCCGACGCAGCCGTATGTGCTGTTCGTCGGGCGCATCACGCGGCAGAAGGGCGTGACGCACCTGGTGGATGCAATTGCGCACCTGCCTGCTAATACGCAGGTGGTGCTTTGCGCGGGGGCGCCAGATACACCGGAGATCGCGGCCGAGATGCGCGACAAAGTGGAAGCGGCGAAGAAGGCCGGCGGGAATGTGGTATGGATCGAAAAGATGGTGACCAAGCCTGAAGCGATCCAGCTTTACTCGCACTGTGCGGTGTTCTGCTGCCCGAGTGTGTATGAGCCGTTCGGCATCATCAACCTGGAAGCGATGGCTTGCCGCGCGCCAGTGGTGGCGTCGGCTACGGGTGGCATCCTCGAAGTAGTGGTCGAAGGCGAGACGGGCCATCTGGTAGCTTTCGAGGCCGACACGACAACCAGCTTTCCTGTGAACCCGGAGCAGTTTGCACGCGACCTGGCGGAGAAGGTTTCCGCGCTACTGGCCGATCCCGCGAAGGCGAAGGCCATGGGCGAGGCGGGCCGCAAGCGTGTGGAAGAGCACTTCTCCTGGACAGCAATTGCGGCGCAGACGATCGAACTGTACAAATCGCTGATTGCGGAGCAGCCATCATCCTAGCGAGATGTGCGATCCAGCGGGGTTTTGCTACAGCGATGTACGTCGAGCGCCGAGGCACCCAATACCAAATGCAGGGATCCTGAGCTACGCTCAGGATCCCAATGCAGTGGGATGGTTGACTACATCTGAAAGAGAACAGCTTGGGAGTGGTTCTCCTGGGTCCCACCCTGGCTACTCTGCTTCGGGCTTGTCGGGCTGGGAGTTGTAGATTTCTTCGACGCGTTCGAGGGTGTCGATCTCTTCGACGGGTTTGTCGTCGCGAATGCGGAGAATGCGTGGGAAGCGCAGGGCGAAGCCGCTGCGGTGGCGGTCGGAGCGCATGACGTTGTTGAAGGCGACTTCGAGGACGCGCAGGGGCTCGACGGTGCGGAAATGGCCGAAGTCCTCCAGGGTGTGGGCCTTGAGCCACTCGGTGAGCTCGACGATCTCCACGTCGGTGACGCCGGAGTAGGCTTTGCCGACGTTGAGGAGCTCGGGCTGGCCGTCTGGCCCAGCCGCGCCGCGGACGGCGAAGGTGTAATCGCTAAGGACTTGGGAGCGGCGGCCGCTGCCGAACTCCGCGCCGGTGATGACGACGTCCAGGGTGGCGAGCTCGCGCTTGAGCTTGAGCCAGAAGATGCCGCGGCGGCCGGCGAGATAGGGCGACTCGGCGGCCTTGAGCATGACGCCCTCGTTGGCGCGGGCGCGGGCGTCGCGGTAGGCCTGGTCGATGGCGTCCGCGCCTTCGACGAAGTGGACGGTGGAGAGCTTGAGACGCTGGAGGGGTTCGGCTTCGGGCGCCAATTCAAGCTCATGAGCGGAGAAGAGGCCGGCCTGGGGCGTTACGGCTTCGCGCTTCTGGATGGGCGCGAGGGTGACGGGCTCGATCGCGGCAGCGATGACTTCCAGGCGGGCGCGGCGCTCGCGCAGGGGGAGCGGAAGAACGAGGTCGCCGGCGTGGAAGAGGAGGTCGAAGGCGACGTAGACGACGGGGATCTGGCGGCGGAGGTCGTTGTCGACTTTCTTGCGGCCGATGCGCTGGCCGAGGATGGCGAAGGGGAGGGCCTTGCAGGTGGCGTAGTCCCAGCCGAGGATTTCGCCGTCCAGAATGACCGGGCCGGTGGAGGTTACATTCCGGAAGGCTTCCTCGAGTTCGGGAAAGCTGTGGGTGACGTCTTCGCGGTTGCGGGAGTAAAGGGCGACGCGGCCGGGCTGGGTGGGGTCGCCACAGTGGAGCTGGGCGCGCATGCCGTCGAACTTGTCTTCGACGAGGGCGTGAAACGAAGGAACAGGGAGCAGGGAAGAGGGATCAGGGGGTGCGTCGTCGGCCGGGTGGTATTCGCTTCCTGCGGGATGGGCGGGAGCAAATACAGGGGTCTCTCCGCTCCGGCCTTCGGCCTCCGGTCGAGATGACAAAGGGGAGGAGAGGGCCTCCGGTCGAGAGGACGCTTCC
>CAXSHQ010000130.1:0-4582 GCA_964236875.1 uncultured Acidobacteriaceae bacterium
TTCGGGATGGAAGAATCGGCTCAGGACCACCTTGTCGCCGAGTACGAGCCCGGCAACGATGCCCGCGCCTCCTACCGCGTCGACCCCGCGCCGCCCAGCGAGTTCCGCCAGGGTGGCGCTGCCCAGGAAGCCTTGGTGCAGGACGAGCTCGACATGGTAGAGAGCCGCTTTGAAGAGAACCACGCCGCCGCTGCCCCGACCGACCAGTTCACCGCCGTCCAGCCTACCGGCGAGATGATCTCCGAGTTCCCGCTCACTCCCGAGGCCGAAGCCAACGCTTCTCTCGAAGCCCAGCTCGCCGCCCCCATCGGGCACGAAACCGCCGTCCAGTCCGTGCACCTCTCTGAGGCCGAGCGGACGCCCGAGCCCATCGCGGAAACCGTGGCTGCCTCGGATACTGAAACGCAGGTCTCCAGCGACGAGCCCAACGCCGACCCGCTGACCTTCGCCCCGGGTGACGGCGCGTTGGAAGAAGAGCTCCTGGACGAGGAAGACGGCGACCCACTCGCCTTCTCCGCCGCGCACGAGTTCGACGACACCGAAGAGGAAACCCTGGAAGGCGTAGCCGACCTCGGCGTCATGCTCCGCGACATGTCCATTGACGAGATCACGCGCCCCGAGCCCATCGGCGACGAGGACGACGAAGACTTTGACCTCGACGATCTCGAAGAAGACGAGCTCGACTCCACCTCCGAGTTCGCGCACGCCGATAACGATGAAGCCGACAGCGAAGAGTTCGCCGAAACCGGTTCCGACGACGACGATACGGACGAGGACACCGAGGGAGCAGCTTTTGCCGAAGGCGAGGAAGCGAGCCTAAACACCCCACGAGCCCGAAGCACCGAAGGCTCCGCCAGCCCCGAAACCGCCCGCCCCGCCCGTGAGCGCCGCGGCCGTCGTGACCGCGCAGGCCGCGACCGCGGGAGTGAGCGTTCAGATCGCTCCGACCGTGGCGAGCGCACAGATCGAACCGATCGCCCCGATCGCCCCGACCGCGGCAGTGATCGAAGCGACCGTTCCGATCGCCACCGGCACGGCTCCCGCCCCGGCGGCCGCATGTCCCGCCACGCCGCCCAGACCTCCGATCTGCCGGCCATCTCCGACCTCCTCAAGCCCGGTCAGGAGCTGCTCGTGCAGATCGCCAAGGAGCCCATCGCCAAGAAGGGTGCGCGCATCACCTCGCACATCGCCCTCCCTGGCCGCTTCCTGGTTTTCATGCCCACGGTCAACCACGTCGGCGTCTCACGCAAGATCGAGTCCGACGGCGAGCGCCGCCGCTTGAAGGAAATCCTCCTCAGCGAAAAGGGTGATGCCTCCGGCGGCTTCATCGTCCGCACCGCGGCTTCCGGCGCCAGCGAAGAAGAGCTCCGCAGCGACCTTCGCTTCCTGCTCAACCTCTGGGCCGACATCAAGTCCCGCTCCGAATCCTCCAAGTCGCCCGCGCTCATCTACCACGATCTGAACCTCGTGGAGCGCGTGCTCCGCGACCAGGTCACGGACAACTTCTCCGCCATCTGGGTCGACACCGAAACCGAGTACGAGCGCGTTCTCCGCTTCCTGCAGCGCTTCCAGCCGTCGCTCATCCGCCGCGTCAAGCTCTACACCAAGGACACGCCGCTCTTCGAGCAGTTCGGCATCACCGAAGAGATCAACAAGGCCCTGCGCTCCAAGGTCTGGCTCAAGTCCGGCGGCTCCATCGTCATCAACCAGACCGAAGCGCTGGTCGCCATCGATATCAACACCGGCAAGTACGTCGGCAAGACCGCGCGCCTCGAAGACACCATCGTCAAGACCAACCTCGATGCCATCCCCGAGATCGTCCGCCAGATCCGTCTGCGCGATCTCGGCGGCATCATCGTCATCGACTTCATCGACATGGACGACCGCAAGAACCGCCACAAGGTTCTCGCGGCGCTTGAAGAGGAGCTCAAGAAGGACCGCGCTCCCTCCAAGGTTCTCCAGTTCAACGACTTCGGCCTGGTCGCCATCACCCGCAAGCGCGTCAAGCAGTCGCTGGAGCGCACGCTCTCCACCACCTGCAACATCTGCGCGGGCACCGGCATGACCAAGTCGCCCATCACGGTCTGCAACGAGATCTACATCGAGCTGCGCAAGATGCACCGCAATCTCGACAAGGGCGACGTGATGCTCCGCGTCAACCCCGAGGTCGTCAAGCAGCTCAAAACCAACAATGCCCGCTGGCTTCAGGACCTCGAGGAGCTCGCCGGCAAGACCATCCTCGTCAAGAGCGACCCAACCCTGCACCCGGAGCAGTTCGACATCCACTAAGGTCGTTTACCTTCAAGCGTAGTGCTCGCCCATGCACAGGTGTCATCCTGAGCGAAGCTCAGTATCTCTATAGTTGCCCGAAGCGCCACAACAGCATCAGGAAACCGATACACCCGGGTCCGGACTTTTGGACCCGGGTTCCTTTTGCATCGAACCCGTTCCACGCAGAGCATCGAAAGGTCCATGTGGACTGTCCTCCTGCTCATCGGCTCCAACATCTTCATGACCTTCGCCTGGTACGGCCATCTCAAGTACAAGAACGTCCCGCTCTGGAAGGTGATCCTCGTCAGCTGGTCCATCGCCCTCTTCGAGTACTGCCTGCAGGTTCCCGCCAACCGCATCGGCTCGAAAACCTTCTCGCCCGACCAGCTCAAGGTCATCCAGGAAGTCATCACGCTTGCAGTCTTCGGCGTCTTCAGCGTCTTCTACTTCGGCGACAAGCTCCACTGGAACCACTTCGTCGCCTTCGCCTGCCTCGTCGCCGGCGCCTTCTTCATGTTCCACAAGTTCTGAGGTCTTCGCGGGCTTTGCAGTTTGGAGCCGCTTTCCTTCGGGTACAGTGCTTACTCAACCGAAGGTGTCATCCTGAGCGTAGCGAAGGATCCCTGTATTCTGCCCGTGGTGCCACGACACTTCGAAGAGAACCGCTGTAGCACCGCAAAGCTCGTAGCAGAACGAAGACATACCGCCCCAGCACCAATCCCGCTCTAAGCTCGACAACCTCTGAGCTCTAAGCTCGTTCCCATCGCACTTAGCAGATCGCAGGGTCCAGTCTCTCACTCGCTGCGAAGCTACTGGGCCTCGTCACTCGCCCGCAGCCAATGCTCCACCACGGCCAGCGACTCAACCTCCATCGCCCTCCCCGGACAAGCCGCCGCTTCCGTCCCCCGCAGCAGAAACCCCTGCCGCAACCCGGCCGCATTCGCCGCCCCTACATCCGAGCACCGGTCACCCACCATCACCGACTCCGCCAGCTCCACCCCAAGCTCCCGAGCCGCGCGCAGCAGCATGCCCGGCCCCGGCTTGCGGTCCCCATGCTCCCGCCGGAACTCCCCCATACCATGCTCCGGATGGTACGGACAGTGGTACACCGCATCCAGCCGCACACCTTCGCGCTCCAGCTCTGCGCGCATCCACACCATCAGCTCCTCGAACGCCGCCGTCGTATACAGCCCGCGCCCGATGCCGGCCTGGTTCGTCACCACCACCAGCTTGTAGCCAAGCTCCTGCGCCGTTCGGCACAGCGGCACGATGCCCTCCACCCACCGCACATCCTCCGCGCGATGCAGATAGCCAACCTCTTCATTGATCACGCCGTCGCGATCCAAAAACAAAGCCCGGGCAAGCCCCTTCATCGCGTCACCGGCCCAAGCTGCACCAGCGATGTATGCACCGGCACCATCACGCGTGGAACCAGCCGGCATCGCCCTCCACTGCTCAGACTCAGGAGCAGATGCTGCACCTCGTGAAACGCCATCGCCGGCGTCACCTGCTCCATGCACCCGTTATGAGAACACGGCGCGTAGTCCCGCCCGTCATAGCACGGACGGCACGCAAACCCCTCACCGCCCCACAGCGCCAAAGCGTTCGGCACCTGCGGCAACCGCCCTCGAGGGTCGGTCGGCCCAAAGATCCCCACGATCGCCGTGCCCGTAATTCCGGCCAGGTGCAGCGGCCCGGTATCGTGCGTCACCGTCACATCCGCTGAATCCAGCAGCGCCAGCGTCTCCACCAGCGAAAGCTTCCCGATCAAATCCGTCACCGGCATCTTCTCGAACATCGGCGAAACCCAAGTGTCGTCCGGCCCACCGGTGAGCACCACCTCGCAGCCATGCTCGGTAAGCTGCCAGGCCAGGTCCGCATAATTCTCGAGCGGCCAGCGCCGCAAAGCATCCTCGCGCAGAAGGTTGCGAGCACCTCCCGGCAGCAGCACCACGCGCTGCTTGCCTTCCGCGCGGGGCAGGGAACAAGTCGGCAACCCTTCCACTCGTACCGGCGAAACCTGCCGCGGCGTCTCGCCATCTGCATGCCCCATTAGGATGCGTACGTACTCGTCCGTATGGTGCCGCCCATGGATTAGCCGCCGCTCCCGGTTTTTCATCGAAAGTGAAATCTTTTGCCGCGCGCGCACCGGCAAGGTCAGCAGCTTGTATCGCCGGTCGTAGTAAAGCGTCGCGCAAACGTCATAGCGCCCGCCCCTCGCTCGCTGACCCAAACGTTTCCAAAGCCCAGCCATCCCTCGCAGCGTTGCGACCTTGGCGCTGTGCAGCAGCGCGCTCTCATCCACTGCAAT
>CAXSHQ010000130.1:4592-11489 GCA_964236875.1 uncultured Acidobacteriaceae bacterium
GGGACCTCCGCAGCAAATTTTCGACCGGCGCCACGGTCTCGCCGCACACCCAATCGATCTCATAGCCCGCATCATGCAGCGCCCGAGCCGCCGGAATCGCCATCACCACGTCCCCGATGGCCCCGAGCTTCACAATCAACGCGCGCGGCATGCGGTCTAGCTCTCCGCGCCTGCGCCGCTGCTTGAGGCTGCATCCGCCGGCCACTTCGCATCACGCAGAAACACGCTTTGGTTCCGTAACACGCTGATGTGCGCCAGGTACCGCATCAGCAGCTCATACTTCGTCGGTCCAAGCACCCGCAATGCAAGCCGCAGCATCGTGTGCACGGCCCCTACGCGCCGGTCCTTCGGATTGAACTCCTTCCACGTAGCCTTCGCCTGCACAGCCTTGCCCGCAACGAGCTTCTCCTTCCGAGCCCACGTGGCAAACGGCCCATCCGCCGCAAACGGACAGCTCCCTGCAAAGCGCGCATAATGCGCCGCATACAGCCGCCGCGCCAGCCGCGTAATAGCCGTGCCATCCGTCAGCGTGTCAAACCCATACGGCACCGCCTCCAGCGCCTCCGACTTGTCGCTCAACACAGCAGCCTTGTACTCCGCAAATAGCCGGTGCAGATCCGGCCGCTCCGCAAGCGTGAAACGGTCCGTATGTTTCGACAGGTTCGTCGCATCGCTAGGCACGATTCCGCTGAAGTGGAAGAACCGCAGCGGCACACGCCCGCTCACCGCACTCTCCACCCCATACCCGCCATCAGCCTCGACAAGCGAACGCTCATGCAGGTTCCAGTACGCCATATTGCAGCCCGCATCGCGCAGGATCGTCACATCCGCAAACAGCCCCGGCGCCAGGTTCATCCACTTCTGGTCGACGAACAACCCCGTGCGCCCTTCGCTGAACCCCAACGCCAGGCAGCGCTCTTCCCACCACGTCAGCAGCCGGTAGCTTTCCGTCGTCCGGCTCACACCGATGAAGCCCAGGTTGAACGTTCCGTTGTAGAGCAGGTCCTGCTCGCCTGGGCTACGCCCGTCGAACACCGGAGTCGTGATATGCGGCGTCAGCACCGCGCTCGCTCCAGCCTCCAATGCCTCGAACACTGGCTGGAGCGGCGCATAGCAGAAGATGTCGGGATCTAGGTACACGAGCGCATCCAGCTCGTACGCATCGATCAGGTGCTTCATGAACGTCGGCTTCACGTTCGTGTTCAGTTCCAGGATGTCGTACTTCATCGCCTCGCCGCGCACATCCGCGAGCCCGATCTCATCGAGCAGCACCGGCACAAACGCGTCCACACGAAACGGCGCGGCATCTTCCAGATCCGCCACAAGCAGAACGAAAAAGAGATGGCCTGGATGCTGCTGGAGATACGACGCCGAAAGCGTCCGCGCATACGCGAGGTAGTTCGGGGAAACGATGGTACACGCGGCTCGCTTCACCCGCGTTTCCCCGTTGCGCTGCAACTCATGCTTTCAGTTTACCGTGCTGGCGGCTCGCTCTCAGGCAACCGCTACTCTCGTTCTACGCGCCATGCTGACTGGCAACTCGCAACTCAACACTCAAAACTGGAGAGAACATTCGCCTGCTCTGCACAGAGTTCTACCGCTACTACGTACCCTTCGCGCAACTTGGCGTCCTTGGCGCACATAGCGTCAAAGCTTTCAGCCTGCACCAGCGACACTCTCACGCTTCAACGGGCTAACCACCACCAGAGCAGGGAAGCCACTCCCCACGTACGGCATCCCACTGCCGCACCACGCGCGCCGGCGCACCGAACGCCATCGTCCCCGCCGGAATGTGCCCGGTCACCACCGAGTTCGCGCCAATCACCGCACCATCGCCGATGCTCGCCCCGGCCAGCACCGCCACGCCATCCCCCAGCCAGACATTTCTGCCGATCTCCACCGGCCCCGCCGACCACAGCGGCCGCTCGTTGGGCGGCACGTCCGGCGAGCTCTGCCCTTCGCCGCGGTACACGCCATGCGCGTGGTCGCTCACGATCACGCGGCTGCCCACCAGCGTGCCCGCGCCTATGTGAATACGGTTCACGCAAGCCACATGCACGCGGTCGGAAAAGTTCACGTGCTCGCCGATCACCAGCTCCGGTGTGTAGCTCCGCCCCTTGAACTCCGTCACGGCTTCCAGCCATAGGTCGTCGCCCGCGTCGAAATCGCGCCCAATCTGCATACGGCTCAGCCCAAGCAGCCGCGGATTGCGTCCCACCCGAAACCCTGGCGCATCGAGCTTTCGCGCGGTGAGCTTGTCGCGCATCCTTCGCTTCACGGAGCCCGCCGCGCGCGGCAACACCTGCGCCCAGCCGTTCCGCTCCAGCATGTCGCGCAGCTTGCCCAAACTACTCACGCCCCCCGGACCGCCATCAGTACACCGTCTCCGCAAGGATCCGCCGCAAATAATCCGCATAGCTGCTCTTGCCCAGTTGCCCAGCCAACATTTCCAGCTCTCCAGCCGAGATATACCCCAGCCGGTACCCAATCTCTTCCGGACACGCGACCTTCAACCCCTGCCGGTGCTCGATGGTCTGGATAAAGTTCGAAGCATCCAGCAGCGAGTCATGCGTGCCCGTATCCAGCCACGCGATGCCGCGCCCCAGCACCTCCGTGCGCAGTTGCCCGCGCTCCAGGTACCAGCGGTTCACATCCGTGATCTCCAGCTCGCCGCGCGCGGAAGGCTTCAGCCCCTCGGCTACCCCCACCACCTGCGCATCGTAAAAGTAGATGCCCGTCACCGCATACCTTGACTTCGGCTTCGCGGGCTTCTCTTCCAGCGAGACCGCTCGCCGCTCTGCATCGAACTCCACCACGCCGTACCGCTCCGGATCGTTCACCGCATACGCGAACACCGTCGCTCCCGTGCTCTGTGCGGCCGCCTTGCGCAGGCTCACGGCAAAGTCATGGCCATAAAACAGGTTGTCGCCCAGCGCCAGGCAGCAACCCTCGCCTGCAAGAAACTCCTTGCCGATCAGGAACGCCTGCGCCAGCCCATCGGGCGTTGGCTGCACCGCATACTGGAGCCGCACACCCCACTGCTCGCCCGAGCCCAGCAGCGCCTGAAAGCTCGGCACATCGCGTGGCGTGCTGATCAGCAGGATGTCGCGAATCCCAGCCAGCATCAGCGCCGAAAGCGGGTAGTAGATCATCGGCTTGTCATAAACCGGCAGCAGCTGTTTGCTGATCGAGTGCGTCACCGGATACAGCCGCGTTCCCGACCCGCCGGCCAGCAGGATGCCCTTCATGCAAGCTCCTCGCCGCCGCTGCTACCGGCAGGGCCCTCGGCCTCTATCTCCCTGCGGTCCTCGCTCCCACGGTCGCTATAGCTCTTCCCGATCCAATGCTGGTAGGCGCCGCTGGTCACGCGTTCCACCCAGGTCGTGTTCGCGAGATACCACTGCACCGTCTTGCGCAGGCCCGTCTCGAAGCTCTCCGACGGTGTCCACCCGAGCTCCCCCTGAATCTTCGTCGCATCGATGGCATAGCGCCGGTCGTGTCCCGGCCGGTCGCGCACAAATTGGATCAGCTCCACGTACGGCTCCATCGCGGGCGCCAGCTCATCCAGCAGCACGCAGATCGCTTCTACCACTTGGAGGTTGGTCCGCTGGTTGTCCCCGCCGATGTTGTACATCTCACCGGCGCGCCCATCGGCCAGCACCGTGCGTATCGCCGCGCAGTGGTCGCGCACATACAGCCAGTCGCGCACCTGCTTGCCATCGCCATACACCGGCAGCGGCTTGCCCTTCAGCGCATGGGCAATCGTCAGAGGGATCAGCTTCTCCGGAAACTGCAGCGGCCCATAATTGTTGGAGCAGTTGGTGATCAGCGTCGGCAGGTCATACGTGTGGTGCCATGCCCGCACCAGCATGTCGCTCCCTGCCTTCGACGCCGCATAGGGGCTGTTTGGCGCGTACGGCGTCGTCTCGGTAAACGCCGGCGCCTCCGGCGTCAGCGTCCCATACACCTCATCGGTGGAAACATGCACAAACCGGAACCGCTCGCGCGCTTCGCCGCTCAGCTCCGCATGGTATTCGCGTGCCTGCTCCAGCAGCCGGAACGTGCCCTCCACGTTGGTGCGCAGAAACGCTTCCGGCCCCAGGATCGACCGGTCCACATGGCTCTCGGCCGCGAAATGCACGATCGCGCGAGGCTGCCATTCCTGCAGCAAGGAGCCAACCAGCTTGTCGTCGCCGATGTCCCCATTAACGAACGTGTAGCGGGCATCCTCGGCAATCGCCAGCAGGTTCTCCGGATTGCCCGCATACGTCAGCTTGTCCAGGTTGATTAAATGGGCCAGCGGAGTCCCGTCCTGCTGGAGCCAGTCCAGCACGAAGTGCGAGCCGATAAACCCGCACCCTCCCGTCACGAGAATGCTCTCTGCTGTCGCCAACGCGTGTGTCCCCAAGGTGCTCTGAAGTTCCGCCGTGCAGTATCGAGTGTAACGAAGCCGCTAAGGAGTGTCCGCTGAATCCTATTGGGAAGAAGTTTGTTTAGGAATCTTCGGACAGCGGCACGAACAGCAGGTCAAGGGTTGAGAGCAGTTCTCCATCGGTGCAGTCCTTTTGTGTAGAAAGGCGTCATCCTGAGCGCAGCGAAGGATCTCTGTAGTCTGTGTGCAGCGGAACGGACGTATCAGGAGAGGGCGACTACACCTCCGCGAGGCTAGCGTAGCCGTGACAATAGCCAGCCTGCGACCGACACGGCTGATGAACACTGCGTCATGCATCTCTCATGAAGCCTCCGGCACCATAGGCGCATGGGCCGCCGCCAGTGGTACGCTCTTCTCCGCCGCCTTCGCCTGCCGTTGCGTTCCCGGCCAGCCATACAGGAACACCGCGTAGACGAACCAGTAGAACGCCGTCACCGGAATCAGCACGAACGCGCCGTCGCTCAAGCTCATCACCGCATACAGCATCAGTCCGCCGAAAGCCGCCATCCGCACCTTTGACCGCAGCGCCGTCTGGTCCAGCAGCAGCATGAACACCGGGCTGACCATGATCAGCGAAAAGCAGAACAGCCCGGCCACGCCGTAATAATGCAGCGCCGAGCCATACAGGCTTTCATCGAATCCCCGCAGCGGCCCCGGCGGCAATAACGTCAACGCCGAAGAAGAAATGCCCAGCTCACTGGCCCTTCCACCCAGCGTTGGGTCGAGCAGAAACGCCAGGCCGGAGTTGGTCGCGAAGAACAGCACAAAAAGGACCAGCCCGATCATCACGAAGACCGAAAGCGTTCGCCGTACGGCAGCCCCCAGGTACACCACGGGGAACGTCCGCGCCTGCCTGAAGAGAACCTGCAACAGCGGCGCCGATTCCAGGATCACCAGTCCCACCCACACGGTGCGGCTCAGGGTCAGCAGGGTGGCCACATACATCACCCCGCGCCGCCATCGCCGCGGCTCCAGCACCTTGTACAGCGGCAGCAGAATCAGCGTCGCCACGCCATACAGGTTGCCGTTGTTGTAGGTCGCAATCAGCTTCAGATAGAAGCCGCGCGCGTTGAACTTCGTCGTTTCCAGCAGCCCGTAATCCGCCGCGTTCACCGTCAGGTAGCGAATCTCGATGTAGTGGCCTGTGAGGGGATGCAGAAAGAACAGGAAGATGCCCCAGAGCGCCGCGGCCAGCATGCAGAAGCGCAGGCACGCGGAAAGCCGCTCGGCATCGATCATCGGGAAAAACGGCGGATACACCGCCAGGAAGAGCCACGGGAACAGGACGAGCCCTACCACCATCGAGACCGCATAGCCGGTGTTCTCGATTCCGTTCACGGCGGCATACGCGAGCAGGATCTGCATGGGCAGCAGCAGGCCCAGGGCCGCAACAGCCGTGATGCGCGTGCGCAGCGGCATCTGGAGCATCCGTACCAAAAGCAGGAATGGCGCCGTCAGCGCAATGAACAGATATCCCCACGTCAGTGGTGTGCTCCCCGCCTTGATGCCTCCCTTGGGGAAGAGCACCAGGAACACCAGAAGAAAGTAGGCGCTCCACATCGCGAAGCGATGCGGCGTGCGCGCCGTGCGTGTCCGTGTCGATGCCATCGCGCCTCTAGCGCAGCGCGCTCCGCAGCACCTTCAGGCGCTCGCGCGTCGCCGCGTGCGCCATCAAGCGCACCACCAGCAGCTTGATCACCACCGCGACAATCCCCAGCAGGGCGGAAAATGCCAGGCTGATGCCGAAGTACGGCTTGCGTGGCGGCCACGCCTTGTCCTGCGGCGGAATCGCGCGGTCCACGATCTGAAATGCCGAGCGTTCCGCGATCTCGTTCAGCCGCGCCGTTTCATACTCGTTCCCCATCGAGCTCACCAGCGAGCTGTGATACCCCACATCGCGTTGCGACCGCTGCAGCTCGATACTCTGTTGTACGGCCTGCGCAGCCGAAGGTGCTGCGCCCAGCGGTTGGCCGGGGCCGGCGCTTTCCTGCGCTCGTTCCTGCGCCTGCAGCTGGGCAATCTGCGCATCCAGCGCGCGTATCTCCGGATTCTGCTCCGTCTCGCTTTGCAGCAGTCGCGCTCGCGTCACTTGCAGGCTCTGGATCTGTGACCGCGTTCCCTGGATCGCTCCGATGCCGCTGGAAATCTGCGCTTCGGGGAGCACCAGGCTCGTCTTCTTCTGCAGGTCCTGGTAGCGCTTTTCGGCGCCTTCGAGCTGCGCCTTTTCCTGCTGCAGCTGCCCTTCGAAGAACTCGCGCGTGCGCATGCTCTGCTGCGCGCCCATGCTCTGGTTCAGCTCCTGCAGGGCATCCATGTAGGTGTTGGCGATCATGGCGGCCTGGTTCGCGTCGCCGTCCCGCACCGTAATCGCCATCAGGCCGTCGCCGGTCTCGCCGAAGGAGCTGGTCCCTGCCAGCGCACCGCGCGCCGACGAGCCTCGCCCGTCGCTGCCGCGCGCCGCGATC
>CAXSHQ010000130.1:11509-11716 GCA_964236875.1 uncultured Acidobacteriaceae bacterium
GTGTGGTACACCTCCAGCAGGTTCGCGCGGTCGATCACCAGGTCCTGCACCGTGCGGCTGCGCAGCAGGCCCATGTACAGCGTGCCCGCCGTGCGCGTGGAGAACAGCGAAGCGAATGTCTGGCTGGAGCGGCCTTCCTGCGGCAGGATCGTCGCGGTCGCCACATACTGCGGCTTCAGGTGCAGCACATACGCAAAGCTGATGATG
>CAXSHQ010000131.1:0-5359 GCA_964236875.1 uncultured Acidobacteriaceae bacterium
GGTGGGCGTGAGCTCGCTTGAAGACCTGGTGAAGAACCTGGACGACGGGCCACGGGCGATCTGGATCATGGTGCCGGCGGGCGATCCGGTGGACCAGACGATTGCCAAGCTGAAGCCGCTGATGAATAAGGGCGACATCTTCATCGACGGCGGCAACTCGAATTATAAGGACTCGCAGAAGCGGCACGACGCGCTGAAGGCCGAGGGCTTCGAGTTTGTGGATGTAGGGACGTCGGGCGGCATCTGGGGCATCACCGAGGGCTACTCGATGATGATCGGCGGCGATGAAGGGCCGGTGGGGCACCTGACGCCGATCTTCGAGGCGCTGGCGCCGGCGGAGAAGGAAGGCTGGGGCCGCGTGGGGCCGAGCGGCGCGGGTCACTTCGTGAAGATGGTGCACAACGGGATCGAGTACGGCATCATGCAGGCGTACGCCGAGGGCTTTTCGATCATGAAGGCCAAGGAGCCGCTGGGGTTGGACCTGGTGCAGATCTCGGAGATCTGGCGGTATGGGTCGGTGGTGCGCTCGTGGCTGCTGGACCTGACGGCAGATGCGCTCAAGAAGAACCCGACGCTGGAAGGATTGGAGGCCTATGTGCCGGATTCCGGCGAGGGCCGGTGGACGGTGTTCGAGGCCATCGACCTGAATGTGTCGGCGCCGGTGATTACGGAGTCGCTGATCCGCAGGCTGCGCTCGCGCGAAGAGAACAACTTTACGGACCGCATGCTGTCGGTGATGCGCAATGAGTTCGGCGGTCACGCGGTGAAGAAGGTCAACGGCTAAGTGCAAGCCGCGAGTGTGCGGCGATGCGATGAAGAGCAGATAGCAGGAAAGCGGCGGGAGCTTATGGCAACAACACTTGTGAACATTACGCCTGAGGCCATGAAGGCCAGCCAGTCGATCCGGCGGCGGCCGGACCCATGCATCGTGGTGATCTTCGGGGCTTCGGGAGACTTGACCAAGCGCAAGCTGCTGCCGGCGCTGTATCACCTGCAGCAGTCGGGCTTTCTGCCGGAGAACTTCGCGGTGCTGGGCGTGGCGCGGCGGCCGCTGGAGGACAGCTTTGGGCCGGACATGAAGGACGGCATCCTGAAGGGCGGCGGGGTCGAGGAGAATGACCCCAAGCTGGCGCCGTTTATGGAGCGCGTGCAGTACTACGCGATGAACTTCGATGACGAGTCGGCGTATGAAGGGCTGAAGTCCAAGCTGGCCGATATGGACGAGAAGTTCGGCACCGGAGGCAACCGGCTGTTCTACCTTGCGGTGGCGCCGGAGTACTTCTCTGACATCGTGGCGTTCCTGGGCAAGAACGACCTGAACAAAGCGCCCGAGGGTGATCAGCACTGGGTGCGGACGGTGATCGAGAAGCCGTTTGGGCACGACCTGGATTCGGCGCGCGCGCTGAACGATGAAGTGAACAAGGTCTTCAAAGAGTCACAGATCTTCCGCATCGACCACTACCTGGGCAAAGAGACGGTGCAGAACATCCTGGTGTTCCGGTTTGCGAACGGCATCTTCGAGCCGGTGTGGAACCGCAACTACATCGACCATGTGGAGATCACGGCGGCGGAGTCGATCGGGATCGAAGGCCGTGGGCCGTTCTATGAGCAGGCCGGCGCGCTGCGCGACGTGGTGCAGAACCATGTGATGGAGTTGCTGAGCTTTGTGGCGATGGAGCCTCCGATCAGCTTCGAGGCTGGGGCCGTGCGGACCGAGAAGGTGAAGGTTTGGCGAGCCATTCAGCCGATCCATCCAGCGGACACGGTACGCGGGCAGTATGGCCCGGGGATGGTCGATGGCAAGCAGGCAGTGGGGTACCGGCAGGAAGACCGTGTGCATCCGCGCTCGCAGACAGAGACCTATGCCGCGCTGCGGCTGGAGATCGAAAACTGGCGCTGGGCGGGCGTGCCTTTTTACATCCGCGCGGGCAAGCGCATGGCGAAGCGTGTGACGGAGATCACGGTGCAGTTCAAGCAGCCGCCGCTGACGCTGTTCAAGGACAGTGAAGGCTCGGGTGCGGAAGGCATCAAGCCGAACGTGATCTCGATGCGCATCCAGCCGGACGAGGGGATCGCGCTGCGGTTCGCGGCCAAGGTGCCGGGACCGAACATGACGATGAGCTCGGTGAATATGAACTTCAGCTATGCGGATGCGTTTGGCGCCAGCTCGGCGAATGGGTATGAGCGGCTGCTGCTGGATGCGATGCTGGGAGATGCGACATTGTTCGCGCATCGTGATGGCGTGGAAGCCACGTGGGCGCTGATGACGCCGATCCTTCAGGCGTGGACCAAGGACCCGGTCCGGGAGTTCCCGAACTATGCGGCAGGTACGTGGGGGCCGGCGGCCTCTGACGCGATGCTGAAGAGCGATGGGCGAAAGTGGCGGAAGCTGTAGGGCAGCGAGTCAGCGGTTTGCAGGTCAGCGAGTTTAGCGAGTCAGCGAGGGGCAATGCCGGCACCGGTTACCGTGACATACAAGGTGTATCCCGATGCCGGGGCGATGGCGCAGGCTTCGGCGCAGTTGTTTGCCGAGCGCGTGGAACATGCGGTGGCGCAGCGCGGGATTGCGCGGGTAGCGCTTTCGGGTGGGTCTACGCCGCAGGCAACGTTCAAGCTGCTGGCCGCGGATAATGGGCCGTTCCAGAAGACGATTCCGTGGGACAAGCTGCAGCTCTTCTGGGTTGATGAACGGTGCGTGGGGCCGAACGATCCGGAGTCGAATTATGGGGTTTGCCGAGAGCTGCTGCTGAGCAAGGTGGGAATCCCTGAGGCGAATGTCTTTCGCATGGAAGGCGAGCTCGATCCGGAAGAGGCTGCGTCGCGCTATGAGAGCACGCTGCGCAACACGCTGAAGCTGGAAGGCGCGGAGGCGCCGGCATTCGACCTAGTGGTGCTGGGCATGGGGCCGGATGGGCACACGGCTTCGCTGTTTCCGCATACCGACGCGCTGAACGAGCTAGGCCGGCTGGTCGTCGCCAACCACGTGGCGCAGAAGGAAACATGGCGGATCACGCTGACCTGGCCGGTGATCAACCAGGGGCGGGAAGTGGCGTTCGAGATGGATGGCGCGGGCAAGGCGGACATGCTGGAGCGAGTGTTTCTGGGGCCGCGCGATCCGGAGGAGCTGCCTTCGCAGTTGATACGGCCAGCGAGCGGGAAGCTGCTGCTGCTGCTGGATAAGGCGGCCGCGGCGAAGCTGCCGCCGGGTGGGGAAGTGGGCGCGGGGACGGGGTACACGGTGGGGACGGTGGAGATTTAAGGCGTTGCACGTTCTACGTTGTACGTTCTACGTAAAGACATGGGCACTGCTAGCGGCAGTGCCTTTGCTTTGCATCTACGTACAACGTAGAACTTAGAACGTACAACGTGTCACGAGGGCTTTCATGATTCTTGCGGGCGATGTGGGTGGCACGAAGGTGCATCTGGCGCTGTATGGCTTTGAGGGCGGCGTGCTGAAGCCGGTGCGCGACCATAAGTTTCCGGCCGGCCACTATACGTGCCTGGACGATGTGGTGAAGGAATTCCTGCAGGGCGACGAAGGCGTGAAGTCGGAGATTGCGGCTTCGTGTTTCGGTTGTCCGGGGCCGGTGCGCGATGGGCGGCTGAAGCTGACCAACCTGCCGTGGACGCTGGACGCGCGTGAGCTGCAGAAGTCGCTGGGGATCGAGCACATCTTCCTGATCAACGACCTGGAGGCGAACGGGTACGGCATTCCGGAGCTGAGCACGGAGAACGTGTACACGCTGCATGCGGGGGATGCGAGCTCGGTGGGGCACCGCGGGCTGGTGTCGGCGGGCACGGGGCTGGGCGAGTGCCTGCTGATCTGGAACGCGCAGACGCGGCGGCATATGCCGATTCCTTCAGAAGGCGGGCATGTGGACTGGGCGCCGCGCAACGATCGCGAGATCGCGCTGCTCCATTACCTGCAGCGGACGCTGAATGGGCGGGTGAGCTCGGAGCGGGTGATCTCGGGCATCGGGATCAAGAACGTGTATGCGTTCCTCCGTGACGACCAGAAGATGGAAGAACCGCAGTGGCTGCGGGAGCGCATGGCGAGCGAGGACCCGAATGCAGTGATCGGAACGTGCGCGGAGGATGGGTCAAGCGAGATCTGCGTGGAGACGATGAAGATCTTCGCTTCGGCCTATGGGGCGGAAGCGGGGAACGTGGCGCTGAAGGTGCTGGCGATGGGCGGCATCTACCTGGGCGGCGGGATCGCGCCCAAGGCTCTGAAGGTGCTGGAAAGCGGCGGATTCAAGGAGGCGTACCTGGACAAGGGACGCATGTCGCCGCTGCTGGAGACGGTGCCGGTGCGGGTGATCCTGGACGATACATGTGCATTGCTGGGGGCGGCGGCGTATGCGGAAATTCGTGCGGCGGAGCTGAGTGGGCACTCGGAGCGCTCGGCAAGTGTGCATGGGTAGAGCCACTGTGTTTTCAGCAAGCAGAAGCGCCACCCGAGGGTGGCGCTCCCGCTTGCTGCCTGGTGCGGGTTAGGGCTTCACTCCCACGGTGCCATTCTTGATCGCGAGGGAGATAGGTGTGACCGCCGGCGACGCCGCGCCGATGATCTCGAAGATGGAGTTGATATCGGTAGAAGAGGCACTTGTCGTCCCGTTCGCAATCCAGACGTTGCCGGAGAGATCGATGGCAACGCCAGTGACGGTGGTGGCTCCAGCATGGACGAAGCCCACGGGAGTTGTGTTGCCCGTGGCCGGAACCGGAGACAGGATCGTGCCGGCTGTGGTGATCTCCGAGACGGCACCGTTGCCTCGGTTGAGCACCCAGGCATTGTTGGAACCGTCTACAGCGACCTTGCGGGGCGCGTTGAAGGAAGCGGCGGAACCGTACGTAGTGGAGGTCGTCGCATTCGTGATGTAAGTAACGCTGCTCCCACCGGAGTTCGTCTCCCACACTGCGCCGTTTGCCGCAGGAGCAAGGCCGAAGGGCGTAGTGAAAGTGCCGCTACCGCCGACAGCGGCGAAGTTGATGGTGAGCGATGAATCGTTGGAGGGCGTGCAGGGAAAGGTTGTGCAGGTATTCGGGTTCATGCCGGTGGCCTGCAGAACACTGGCCTGCGTGGTCGCATTGGAAAGGAAAGGAGTGCCGGTGCTGCTTACTGTCATGTACTGCGACAGGAAGGTGGTTGCGGGCTGCAGATAGCGCACCTGATTCGTTGCCGCGAGCGTGTCCGAAGTGAATTCGTCCAGGACATAGCTGGTGCTTGTCGTACCTGAGTTGTGGCTGATGTAGATGTTGTTACTGCCATCTACAGCGACGCCGTACGGCTGGTTTCCGAGTGCCAGACTGGTGCTGGTGGAGGAAGTCGGGTTGTACTCGAAGACGTAGCCACTGCCGG
>CAXSHQ010000131.1:5369-7084 GCA_964236875.1 uncultured Acidobacteriaceae bacterium
TGGTGGCGACGAAGATGTTGTTGTTGGAATCAATGGCCATGTTGCGCGGCGAGGTCGCAGCCATGCTGGCCGGTGCGGTCGAGCCGGAGTTGAAAGGATTGGCCAGCGGAACGCCAGTGGGGCTGAGCTCCGTCAGGGACTGCGTCGCCGTTGCGCTGCTGTTGTAGTTGATGAGCCAGACGTTGCCGCCGCCATCGATGGCAATGTCGTTGGCGCCGTTGATGAGCGTCGTGGTGGAGGTCGCCGGAGCGGCATAATTGATGCCGATGGTCCAGTCGGTGGGCACTGCGGTGAGGCCGGTGAAGGGCGGCGTGGAGCTCTGCAGGTTATAAAGATCCGTCACATGGGAACCGCTCGCGTTGGTGCTGGTCGGGTTCAAGCTCATATAAACCGCGGCCTGGAGTGTGTTCGTGGGAGCTGTGCTGCCGGTTGGAGCCGTGTCGGCGAACAGGGTTGTGCATGGCGAAGTGGAGCCACCGTCGGAGTTCACGCAAGCCGCCATGATGTTGGCCAGGGTATAGAGTTTGGCCGATTCCGGCGTGGTGGTGATGGTGCCGGCGGCACCGGTCAGCGTGCCGGAAACTACGGCAGAGCCGTCGGCAAGGTTCACGAGGTTGTTGACCGTGGCGAAGGCGTTGGTGATGCCGACCTTGCCTTGGGTCGTATTGGGCGAACCGAACGCATCACCCAGACCGTTGCTGGCGTTGCTGCCGATGGCGAAGCTGGAGCCGAAGTACTGGCCGAGCGCAAAGGCGGCGGCGGCGGTGGAGACTTCGTTAATGGTGATGAAGGTGCTGGCGCTCAGGTTTCCGCAGGTGCCCAGCGCGGCCATCATCTTAATGCCGGTATTGTTGGTGCCGGCTGCAAGCCCGGGATTTCCGCCGGTGGCGGTGATGTACACAAGCGAGCTCGCGGACGGACAGTTGTAGACTCCTGTGATGTTGAAGGAACCGTAACCATCGGTGGTGCGTGTCGCGGTCAGCAGGCTGGTGGCTGTCGAGCCGTAGCCGGTGGCGCCTACGGCGTAAAGTCCGATGGTCGAGCCCGAAACGCCCTGCTGGCCGCCCATGGCTTTGCCCTGGATGGAAAGGGTGCCGGTGACCGGTCCGGTGCCGGAAAGCTGGATGGGATCCATGCTGCAGCCGGCGAGCGTGGAAAGGGACAGCAGACCGCCGAGCATTACCAAAGCTGTCTTACCTACTGAAAAGGGCCTCGTGTACATACATCTCCTGAACTGCCTGGTTAGTTTCCTGTGTGAATCGAAAGGGCAAGCGTCCGCCCGCAACAATGTACTCCGTTTCCGCAACGTTTGGCACGCGAATTCAGGGACGCTGCGCGCGGCGGGTAACCTCAAAAAGTAACGTCCTGACGCGGATAATCTGCCTGACAGCCCCGGCGAGAGAGGGAAGTGCAGGCCGGGGCGAGGGAGAGGAAACGGGCGGCGCGCAGGAGCGGAAGACCGGGATGTGAGTGGGGATGTGAGTTAACGTGAACATTTCTCAGCAGAAACTGGCAAAGGACGCACCTTTGCGCGGTACACTGCGATTCCCATGGAGAACGATTCCCAATCAGGAATGGCGAGAACGGGTCCGCGCGAAGATGGCGCGGGCGGCAGGGCACGGCCGGCGACGCTGGCGGATGTGGCGCGTATCGCGGGTGTGGTGCCGATGACGGCGTCACGGGCACTGAACCGGAGCGGCTACGTGAGCGATGGG